>NZ_JBOGBV010000016.1:0-11147 GCF_051656405.1 Paraclostridium sp. | reverse complement strand
CAAAAGATGCAACTATGGTAACTGAAACGGCACTTTTTAAAGTGTTTTCAAATTATCAATTTGGAAATATACTATCATTAGTAGCTATGGTACTATTATGTACATTCTTTATATCATCAGCAGATTCAGCTACTTATGTGCTTGGAATGTTTACATCTAATGGAGATTTAAATCCAAGTAATAAAAAGAAAATTACTTGGGGTATAATACAAGCACTATTAGCTTTAGCATTATTAATGTCTGGAGGGCTAGAAACATTACAGACTGTGTCTATAGTTTCTGCATTCCCATTTGCTATAATAATGATAGTGAGTATAGTATCAATAACAAAAGCATTAAAAACAGAATTTAAAGTAGAAAATGAAGTGAAAAAAGAATTTGTAAGTAAAAAGGAATATAATAAGCCTGTAGTTAAAATAAAAAAAGAAGCTTATTAAATATAAAAAGGAGTATATTAAAATGATTATATAATCAGCTTAATATACTCCTTTTTTACGATTACTTTTCATAAAGAAACATAGGAACAGATGTATTAACGTGAGTATCTCCAATAACCATAAGTATATCATTTTCTAAAAACTCAATATAAGGTCCAGGTGATATTATAAGTTCTTCACCTCTTTTAATCGCAACAATAGTTCCACCAGTATTTTGCCAAAAGTTAGTTTGACCTGGTGTTTGACCTATTAATTTACAATTAGATTTTATTAGAAACTCAAAAGGAACAAGAGGATTTATTGTAGATAGTCTACTAGAATAGTCTACTATTTTGTTCATAGTTTCTAGAATCTGAGATTCTAACTGACTTCTTGAACTAAGAAGTTCTGACAATTGTGATTTATATGAAGAAACATTTGTTATATTTTGATATTTTTTTAAAAAAGATTCAGCTTTATTACGAGATAAAACTATAATCCCTTTACCTTTTATACTCTCAACAACTTTTAAATCTTCAAGTATTTTTACTGATCTTCTAATTGTTTCAGGAGATACATTGTATTTTCCGGCAAGTGCAGATCTTCCATGAAGAGTGGTTCCTTCAGCTATATAACCATTACATATATTATTTGCTATATCTATAGCAATTTTTTGATATATAGGCATAGTATAAGATTTTTCCATGATTCCTCCAAAATTATATAAAAATATTCTAACACTTAAATATTGTATACCTCTTGTAAATAGATGTCTATAGACATTTTATATATATAAAATAATAATTTTTCATTATTGGCATTTGACAATAATAAAAAAGGGTGTTAGTATTTAATTAGCAAATGCCAATAATAAAAATGGAGGTATGTTTTATGAAAATAGCAATTTCAGCAAGTGGGAAAAATTTAAGTGATTTACTTGATAAAAGATTTGGAAGATGTGAGTTTTTCCAGGTTTATGATACTGAGACAAAAGAAATAAAAATATTACAAAACAAAGGAAATCAGGCTAGTGGAGGAGCAGGAATAGCAGCAGCTAATCAAATAGTAGATGAAGATATAGAAACAATAATAACTGGGAATTTAGGACCTAATGCTTTTGATATACTTTCAGAAAATAGTATAAAAGCGTATACATGTGAATGTTTAGATATAGAAGAGATTTTAAGAAAATATGATAAAAAAGAGCTTAAAGAAATAACTGTATCTGGGCCTAAACATCAAGGATAAAATAATTATTTTGGAGATGATATAAATTGAATATAGCAATACTTAGTGGAAAAGGTGGAACAGGAAAAACTACGATATCAACTAATGTAGCCTTTTCAATAGGAGCAAATTATATAGATTGTGACGTAGAAGAACCAAATGGATTTTTATTTTTAAAACCTGAAATAGAAGATGAAGAAAGTGTGATGGTAGATTACCCAGTAATAGATAATGATAAGTGTAAAAACTGCAAAGCATGTGTAAATGCTTGTCAATTTAATGCTTTAGCAAAGGTAAAAGATAATATTAAAGTATTTGAAAAACTATGCCATGGTTGTGGAGCATGTGAAATTGTTTGTAAGTTTGGAGCATTAACTTATGAAAAAAGAGAAATTGGAAAAATACAAAAGGGAATCAATGAACATATAAATTGCAGTAGAGGTATTTTAAATATAAGTGAACCTATGGCAGTTCCTATTATTAAAAAGCTTTTGAAAAATTTAGGGAATGGACTGAATATAATAGATTGTCCTCCAGGAACATCATGTAATGTTGTAAATTCGTTAAGATATGCACAGGGAGCGATACTTGTAACAGAGCCATCTGAGTTTGGGTTACATGATTTGAAAATGGCTATAGAGCTTGTTAAAATGTATAATATTCCCTTTGGAGTAGTCATAAATAAAGATGATGAAAAAGATAATATAGTAAAGAAATATTGTAGGGAAAATAATATATGTTTATTAGGAACTATTCCTTATGATAAGAATGCGGCTATATTATATTCAAAAGGTGAAATGATTTGTAAAGACGAAAAATATAAAAAAACATTTGACGACCTTTCAAAGAATATAAAGGAGGTACTGCTTTGGAATTAGTTGTATTAAGTGGAAAAGGTGGTACAGGAAAGACTACTATTGCAACAGCATTAGCAGAACTTGAAAAAAATGTAATTAGAATAGACTGTGATGTAGATGCTCCTAACTTATATTTGTTTTATAAAGGGGAAGATATAAAAAAGGAAGATTTCATAAGTGGTAAAAAAGCTACTATAGATATAAATTTATGTGATAACTGTAATAAATGTGAAGAGATATGTAAGTTTGATGCTATTAGTAATTATAAAATAGATCCACTTTTATGTGAGGGATGTGGAGCATGTTTTTTAATATGTCCTAAAAATGCAATACTTATGGAAAATGAGAAAACAGCAGATACATATATCACTCAACTAGAGGATGGATTGATATCTAGAGCACAAATGGAAATTGGAAGTGACGGTTCAGGAAAATTAATTACTCGTTTGAAGGAAAATGGTAAGAAGGCAAATGACGATGAAAAATTAACTATAATAGATGGATCTCCAGGAATAGGATGTTCTGTTATAGCTTCTATAACTGGAAGTGATTTAGTTTTAGTTGTTACAGAACCTACAAAATCAGGAGTTGAAGATTTAAAAAGAGTTATTAAGTTATGTAAACATTTTGATATTTTTACTTTGGTTTGTATAAATAAATATGATATAAATGAGGCTATATCATATCAAATAGAAGAACTTATAAATAAAGAAGGAATACAGTTTGTAGGAAAAATTCCATATGATGACAATGTAATGAAATCTATAAATGAATTAAAACCTATAACACATTATAAAGAAAGTATAGCTAATGAAGCTATACAAAGTATATATAAAAATATAAAAAATATTATAAAAAATTAAAAGGAGATTTAAATTATGAAAATATCAGTTGCATGTGAAGGTAAATTAGTGAGTGGACATTTTGGTCATTGTGAAGGATTTTACACTTGTGAAGTTCAAGATGGAAAAATAGTAGAAGAAAAATTTGTTCAAAATCCAGGTCATAAACCAGGATATTTACCAGTATTTTTAAAAGAGTTAAATGTAAATACTATAATATCTGGAGGAATGGGTGAAACAGCACAACAACTATTTAATCAAAACAATATAGAAGTAGTAGTTGGAGCTCAAGGTAATTGTAGTGATGCTGTAGAAAAATATATAAATGGTAAACTAAAATCAACAGGGTCTGTATGTACAGAGCATGCACATGAAGGTCACTGTAATGAATAAAATAAAAGGTATTCATTATGAATTATAATTTGGATTACTTAAAAAAAGTAATAAGTAAAAGTGGTTATAAAGTAACGACACAAAAAATATTAATATTAGAAGTTATGTTAAATGATAGTAATCATTTAAGTGCAAAAGACATACATGACAAGTTAAAACAAAAAAATATAGGGCTTGCAACTATTTATAGATCCTTGAATTTATTTATTGAACTAAACATAATAAAAAAAGTAGAAATAGACAATATAACTTACTATGAAATGAAGATTTTTAGTAAAAATCCATTTCATATTCACTTTAAGTGTTCTAAATGTGGTAGTATAATTGATATAAACAATAAAGATATAAATATTGATTATATTGGCATAATAAGAAAAATCGAATTAGAAGAAAATTTCGAAATAGAGGATTCTGATATTATGTTTAAAGGGATATGTGATAAATGCAAGGAGGATATTAAATGGCAAGACCAACAAAATTTAGACGGGTAGAATTTTTCCCTGAAGATACATATTTTACACCATTAGATAAGAAAGGGTGTAAAATAGATGAAATGACTTTAAAACTAGAAGAACTAGAGGCTATGAGGCTTAAAGATATAGAAGAGTTAAATCAAGAAGAGTGTGCTAAAAGAATGCAAGTATCTAGGCAAACTTTTCAAAATATAATAGATAGTGCCAGAAAAAAAGTTGCTATAGCACTAACTGATGGAAAAGCTATAAAAATTGATGGTGGTAATTATAGAGCAAGCTTTTGTAAGTTTAAGTGCTTTAATTGCGGAGAGTTATATGAAATAAATTATGAACAGGATAAACATAAGTGTCCATCTTGTGGATCTGATGAGGTCATATGTAGCAAAAAAGCTGGAATTTGCAAAAAGTGGTGTGATAAAAACAAATAAAACTATCTCAATATATTTTGAGATAGTTTTATTTGTTTTTATATAAATCTAGGCGACGGTGATTAAGAACAGGAAGTTCATTTCTGACTTTATCAACATAATTAAAATCTATATCACAAATAAAAAAACCTTCTGTTTCGTCTAACTTATCTACAATATCACCCCAAGGAGAAACAACCATAGAGTTTCCAAATGAAATATATGCATCATCATAATTTCTAGCAGGAGCGCAACCTATTGTATAAACTTGGTTGTCAACTGACCTAGCTTTAAATAATAATTCCCAATGACAAGGCCCAGTCTTCATATTAAAAGCAGCTGGCGTTATAATTGCTTTAGCACCTTCATTAACCATTATTCTAAATATTTCAGGAAATCTTAAATCATAACAAATACAAAGGCCAAATTTACCAAACTCAGTATCAAAAACAGTTACATTATTACCTGGAGTTATAGTTTTAGATTCATGCACAAATTTATCGCCTAGTTGCATATCAAATAAATGAATTTTTCTATGTTTAGCTATGAGTATACCTTCTCTATTAAATACGTAAGAAGTATTATAAATATTATTTTCTTTATCTAACTCCGGCATAGACCCAGCAACTAAATAAATATTACTTTCTTTTGCTAAATTAGATAAATATTTAAAAGTATCTCCTTTTTCATACTCAGCATATAAAGGAAAATTATGTGTTTCATAAGGGCAACAAAACATTTCAGGAAGTATAACCATATCAACAATATCTTTTGAAATTTCATTTAATATTGATCTTAGATTTTTAAGATTTGTAGCTTTGTTTTTATGTACACTCATTTGTACAATGGCTATTTTACATTTACTCATATGTGTTGTACCTGCCTTTCATATATTCTATAATATTATCTTAATATAAGTTTATATAAGATGCTATCTTAATGATATAATATTAATTATATTCAAGTGAGGAAGGAGAAAAAAATATTGAGTGATTTTTTAGTTAATATAAATTCAGATATAAAAAGATGTGAAGAAACACTAAGGGATAATAATTACTTAGAAATTGTTATCGCTATAGAAGAACTTACAGATAAATATAAAGATAGTGTTGATGATATAGAACTATCAAATGGTAGGGTGTGGAATTTTACAACAAAAGACCTTGAGCTTTTAATGAGAAATCTTGAACGTAAAAGAGATGAAATATTAAATAAATATATGGATAATTATATAAATGTAGATAAGTTAATAAGTAGTGTACAGGAAGATATAGAAAACAATAGCAGTTTAAATAATGACGAAAAATCTGAGGCAGCCAAAACAATATATGAAATTAAAAAAATACATAGTGAAAACTTAAACAAATATTTGACTTGGGAAAAGATGAAAAAATATGTAAAATGGAGCTTGACTCAAAATGATATTGTAGGAATGAGTATATTTAATTTAATTAGTATAATAATAAATAATAAAAAGGACAGTTAACTGTCCTTTTTATTTTATCTACATAGATAAGTATTTACATCCACTGATTGTATTAATCCTAAATTTGGAGGATTGCCTACTGCAAATATAGTATATATTCTATTTGCCTTAAGGTTTACTTTACTTGAAAGTGCAATATCTCCATTTTCAGATAAAGCTACTTTTATGTCATACATACCAGCAGGTACTTTAATATAGTCAGAGCTCTCTTTAAAATTAAGATCCTCAAATATAGTAGTGTTATTAGCAAGAATATCAACAGCAGGTGCATCAGGAGAGAGATGAACAACCCTAAGAGTAGCCTCCTTAGTTGAAGGGACTTCATTTATATCATCCTCTATTAATAGTAGTTCTATATTTTCTAAGTTTCCAACAGCTGCTATAGTAAAAATTCTATCATTAGGGACATCTACCATTTTATTTATTACAACAGTCGATGAATCATTTGTAGGCGTTACCTGTATTGTATGCATTCCTTCTTCTAAATAAGAATAATCAGAAAAGTTGGTGAAGGATAAATCTTCAACTACTAATTGACCATCTATATAAACATCAACTTCTGGTGCATCAGGAGATGCATGAAGAACTCTTACAATAGAAGTTCCTTCTTGAGTTTTAAAACAATCCATTTATATAATTCCCCCTTTATACAATTTACCTCACTCATATAGAGTATGAAAAAGTTTATATATTTGTTCTTATCATAAAAAAATAATGAAAAATTAAAAATAGTAGTTAGTATCATTATTATATGGGTATTATAATAATATAAGAAATTAATATAAAACGTATTAGGAGGATTGAAAATGTCAGAAAAAGTGTGCTTATGCAAAGGAATAACAAAGGAAACTATAGTAGATGCAATAAAAAATGGTGCTAATAGTGTTGAAGCAATAAAAGATGTAACTGGAGCTACAACTGGATTTTGTCATGGTGGAAGATGTAAGGCTACTATTGAAAAATTAATAGAAGAAAATAAATAAAAAAATAAAATATAAGATATCGTTTATTTCAAAATATTTAGGGATAGACGGTATTTTTTTACTAAATTACAATAAAAAAATATGATAGGAGTTAATTTTTTGGGGTATAAACTTTAGTAACTGTTTAATTGTCGAAATATGCAATTAAGTTAAAGTTAATTTAATATTTTACTTTATGAACCAAACAAACACTAAAGGAGATTTAATATGAAACACTTATTTACAGAAAAGGTAGTTCCAATAGAACTAGACAACCCATCTATACAAATTGACTTTGATAAATGTATAAAATGTGGATTATGCAAAAGAGTATGTGCAAATGAAATTGGAGTTAATGGATATTTTGATTTAGAAAAGACTGGAGACATAGCTATATGTATAAACTGTGGTCAGTGCGTGCAAGCTTGTCCTAAAAAAGCCATAACTCAAATTATTGATGTAGATAGAGTTAAAGAAGCTATAAATGATCCTGAAAAAATTGTTATATTCAGTACAGCTCCAGCTGTTAGAGTTGCACTTGGAGAAGAATTTAATTTAGAAGAAGGCGCTTATGTAGAAGATAAAATGGTTGATGCCTTAAGAAAATTAGGTGGAGACTACGTATTTGACGTAACATTTGGTGCAGATATGACTATAATGGAAGAAGCCAATGAGTTAGTAAGTCGTATAAAAAATGGAAAAGGTAAAACACCACAATTTACAAGTTGCTGTCCATCATGGGTTAAATTTGCAGAAACTTTTTACCCAGAATTAATACCTAATTTATCAACAACAAAGAGTCCAATAGGGATACAAGGTGCTGTTATAAAAACTTACTTTGCCCAAAAAGCTAATATAGATCCAGAAAAAATAGTAAATGTGACTATAACTCCTTGTACTGCTAAAAAATATGAAATAGATAGACCAGAAATGAATGCTTCAGCTAAGTATAATAAGTCTGAAAATATGCGAGATAATGATATAATATTAACAACTAAGGAACTTGCACAATGGCTAAGAGATGAAGAAATAGATTTTAATGCTTTAGAAGGATCTAAATTTGATAATATATTAGGTCTTGGTAGTGGAGCAGGTGTAATCTTTGGTAATAGTGGCGGTGTTATGGAAGCTGCGGTCAGAACTGTATACAATATACTAACAGATGAGAATCCACATAAAGAATTACTACACTTTAATCCAGTTAGAGGTCTTGAAGATGTAAAAGAAGCAACATTAACTATAGGAGATACTACTTTAAGACTAGCTGCTGTTCAAGGTACTGCAAATGTTAGGACTTTAATAGAAAAGTTAAAATCAGGAGAAGTTGAATATGATTTTATAGAGGTTATGACTTGTAAAGGTGGATGTATAGGTGGAGCAGGACAGCCTAAAATGAAAGCTAGAATTTCAAATGAAATGAGATTAAAACGTATAGAAGGATTATACGACAAAGATAAGAATATAGCTATAAAATGTAGTTATGAAAATCCAGATGTAATAAATGTATATAAAGAATTCTTTAAACAACCTTTATCACATTTATCACATGAACTTTTACACACTACTTTTGAATCTAAACATGATATGTTGGGATTAGAAAAAGATAGCAATGTAAGTGATATAGGATAAGAGAATCGTTGTAATATTACTTGTATAAGTGTACACAAGTAATATTACAACTTTGTCTTATAAAAATAGAAGAACAATAAAATGAAAATTGTGGTATTATTTGGTTATAAGCAAAAAATACAATCAGATAATATCACAATATTACTAAGTATATTTACACTATAAAGAGTCTTAATATTTAGAGGAATTAATGTTTAAATATAGTATTTAAGATAAAATACTCATTTTAAATATTATGTTTGGATATTGATTTTATAATAATTAAAATTGAGGTGAATTTATGGATGTTAAAGCAATTATAGAAAAACTATATGAAACCAATGATGCAACAAAAGAAGAATTATTGTACTTATTAGATAATATAGATGATGAATCAAAAGTATTGCTAATGAAAAGAGCTCATGAAACTAG
This sequence comes from Paraclostridium sp., assembly GCF_051656405.1. GTDB lineage: Bacteria > Bacillota > Clostridia > Peptostreptococcales > Peptostreptococcaceae > Paraclostridium. The sequence continues at coordinate 2,044 of NZ_JBOGBV010000016.1, read as the reverse complement.
AATGAAATACTATGGAAATAAAGTTTACATGAGAGGCCTTATAGAGCTAACAAGCTTCTGTCAAAAAGATTGTCTATATTGTGGATTAAGAAGACACAATATAGATGCACAAAGATATAGATTAAACTTAGATGAAGTTCTTGAATGTGTGCGAAAAGGCGATAAATTAGGATATAAAACCTTTGTATTACAAGGTGGAGAAGATGCATATTTTACAGATGAAAAAATTATAGAAATTATTAAAGCTATAAAAAGTGAATTTCCACATAATGCAATAACTTTATCATTAGGAGAAAGAAGCTATGAATCTTATAAAAAGTTATATGATGCAGGAGCTGATAGATACCTATTAAGACATGAAAGTGCTAGTAAAGAGCTATATGAAAGCATACATCCAGGAGAACCTTTTGAAAAACGTAGAAATTGTTTGAAGAATTTAAAGGAAATAGGATACCAATCTGGTGCAGGATTTATGGTTGGAATTCCAAATCAGACTAATTCAGATTTAGTTAATGATTTGAGATTTGTAAAGGAATTTGAACCAGCAATGTGTGGTATAGGACCTTTTATACCACATAAAGATACACCTCTTAAAGATTATGAACATGGAAGTTTAGAAACAACAGTTATATGTTTAAGTATAGTAAGATTATTACTACCAAATGTGCTATTACCAGCAACTACTGCACTTTCTAGCATTGATAAGCATGGAAGAGAAGAAGGATTAAAGGCTGGTGGAAATGTAATAATGCCAAATTTATCTCCTATGTCTGTAAGGGAAAAATACTCTTTATATGATAATAAAGCATATATATTAGATGAAGATGCAGAGTATCGCGTTATGATAGAAAAGAAGATAAATGAAGCGGGGTTTGAGATAGAAGTGAGTAGAGGAGATAATCCTGAATTTATTAAATAATAAAGGAGATTGTATTATGTTTATAAATCATGAAGAAATATATAATATATTAGAAGAAACTAAAAATCCATCAAATGAAGAAATTAAAGAAGTCTTAAATAGAGCGAAAAAAAGAGAAGGGTTATCATATAAAGATATAGCTATTTTATTACAAGCAGAAGATGAAAAAGATTTATCAGAAATATATTCTTTAGCAGGAGAGATAAAAAGAGATATATATGGTAAAAGAATAGTTGTATTTGCACCTCTTTATGTAAGCGATTATTGTGTAAACAACTGTGTTTACTGCGGATATAGAAGAGACAATGAATTCTGTAGAAGAAGATTAACTATGGAAGAAGTTGCAGAAGAAGTTAAAATTCTAGAACAAATGGGACACAAAAGATTAGCACTTGAACTAGGTGAAGACCCAGTAAACGCTCCTATTGATTATGTTTTAGAATGTCTAGATACTATATATAAAACTCAAAATGCAAATGGGGAAATAAGAAGAGTTAATGTAAATATAGCAGCTACAACTGTAGAAAATTACAAAGCATTGCATGACAAAGGAATAGGTACATATATATTATTCCAAGAAACATATCATAAACCAACTTATGATAATATGCATCCAAAATCATTAAAGGGAGATTATAGCTATCATTTAACTTCATTTGATAGAGCCATGGAAGCAGGAATTGACGATGTAGGAGCAGGTGTATTATTCGGGCTAGCAGATCCAAGATTCGAAGTGTTAGCACTTATGATGCATAATGCTCACTTAGAAGAAAAATTTGGAGTTGGATTCCACACAATATCAGTTCCAAGACTTCAAGAAGCAACTGGAGTTACTCTTGAAAATTATCCACACCTATTAGATGATAATATGTTTAAAAAGATTGTTGCAATACTTAGAATAGCGGTGCCATTTACAGGTCTTATATTATCAACTAGAGAAACTGCAGCTATGAGAAAAGAATTATTATGTTATGGAGTTAGTCAAATTTCAGCAGGATCATCAACTGGAGTTGGAGGATATAAGGATAGAGAAGAAGGAAAAGAGAGTAAACAATTTAAAACAAACGATGAGAGAAGTCCAATAGAAATATTAAAAGAACTTTTAAGTGATGGATACATACCAAG
>NZ_JBOGBV010000015.1:0-37248 GCF_051656405.1 Paraclostridium sp. | reverse complement strand
TTCTGACTCAGATGCTACTGCTGATGCCGATGCTACTTCTGATTCTACTTCTGATTCAGATGCTACTGCTGATGCCGATGCTACTTCTGATTCTACTTCTGACTCAGATGCTACTGCTGATGCCGATGCTACTTCTGATGCCGATGCTACTTCTGATGCTGACGCTACTTCTGATTCTACTTCTGACTCAGATGCTACTGCTGATGCCGATGCTACTTCTGATTCTACTTCTGACTCAGATGCTACCGCTGATGCCGACTCTACTTCTGATTCTACTTCTGACTCAGATGCTACTGCTGATGCCGATGCTACTTCTGATTCTACTTCTGACTCTGACTCAGCTGCTAACTCTACTGCTGACACTGATTCTACTTCTGATTCAGATGCCACTTCTACTGTAGATACTACTTCTGACTCTGACTCAGCTGCTAATTCTACTGCTGATGCTGATACTACTTCTACTGCAGATACTGATTCAGCTTCTCTTTCTGGTTCAGATGCTACTTCTACTGCTGACACTGATTCTACTTCCGATTCAGATGCTACTTCTACTGTAGATACTACTTCTGACTCTGACTCAGCTGCTAACTCTACTGCTGATGCTGATACTACTTCTACTGTAGATACTACTTCTGATTCTGACTCAGCTGCTAACTCTACTGCTGATGCTGATACTACTTCTACTGCAGATACTGATTCAGCTTCTCTTTCTGGTTCAGATGCTACTTCTACTGTAGATACTACTTCTGACTCTGATTCAGCTGCTAACTCTACTGCCGATGCTGACACTACTTCTACTTCTGACTCTGCTTCTACTACTAACACTGACTCAACTTCTACTGTAGATAATAATGCTGACGCTAATACTACTTCTGATTCTACTTCTACTGCAGATACTGATTCAGCTTCTGTTTCTGACTCTAATTCTACTGTAGATGCTACTGCTGACGCTGACACTACTTCTACTGCTAATGTAGATTCTGCTGCTGAATCTAATGCAAACAACAATAACCAATCTACTGCAACTAATAACATTGGCCCAATAACTGTTAGTACACCTATAAATATATATATAACTTGCCCATGTTGTGGTAAAACACATCACTGCCAAACAGATCATTGTGAAACACATTTCTGTAATAGAGGTGGAGAGTTTAGATCTACCCCTGATATAGAAGTTACTACAAGTGAAGAATGTATAGACGAGAATATGGAAGATTAATTATAAAGGGGATTAAGTATTATGAATCAAGAAAAAAATATAAATAATAAAAATCAAGCTCCTAAAAAAGAAAGTCATCATATATCAACTGTTAAACGTCAACGTATTCATAATGGCGAGGTTGTACAAGATGACATTAAACACAAATATATTCTCAATGGAGAAGTTGTAGAGGATGATTTTAAAAATATTCCTAATGATGGTATCGAATCTAACTCTAATAATAATCATATATCTGATCATCAACACCAACATGTTCATAATGGTGAAGTTGTAGAGGATGATGATGATTTTAAACCTTCTAAGAATAGTAAGCATTCATCTGACCATAAGTACCAACATGTTCATAATGGTAAAATTATAGATGAAAAATAGTTTATTATAAATTTTAAAATTGAAATAGTCTAAAATGAAATGGTGAGCATTAAACAAGCTCACCATTTCTCATTATATAATAATTTTTTTATCTGTTTTAATTTTACATATAGTTAGAAACAATTAAACCACAAGCTAATCTAGCTCCTGCATTTCCTGCTGGTTGAGAAGTAAAATCATCATATCCTTCATGAATTATAAAAGACTTTCCTATTATTTCATCAACCGTAAATCTATTGGTAAATGTAGAAAGTAAACCTACTCCATCAGCAGATAGTATTGGTGGCAAATCACCTGAGTGCATAGGATGTTCTACTTTCGTTGGATTGTAGTGAGATTTAGCTGCCATAAATGGTTCCTTTTCATTTCCTACTGAACAATCTCCAACCTCGTGAATATGGAATCCATGAAATGCGCTAGTTTGATTGTTTTTATTAGGAATCCCAGTTATATATGCTTTTACATATACTCCTTCATCTAATTGGTATAAATATACCATTCCCTTTATACAAGGTCCTAGTGGGCCTCCTTGTATTTTTGAATATGCATCTGGCTTAGATGGATTATAATTAGAAAAAACTTTTTGAATATCATACTTTTTACAAGAATTGTCCATAATATCCTCCTTAAGTTGTAATAAATTTTCTCGCTCTCTATCTTATGATTAGAACTTTCAAAATGTTAATATGTACTTTTACTTAAACATAAAAATGGATATTATCTAAACGATAATATCCATTTTAAAATAATTTATATTTTAATTAAATTATTTTATTTATACAACTTCTAACTCTTCAATACATTCTACTTCTTCATCTAAATCATATTTTTTTATTTCTTTAAATAAAACTATACCAGTTATAATTGCTGATACAATATCTGCAGTAGGTTGAGCTAACCAAATTCCATTTAACCCTATAAAGTTTGGTAATATCATTATCATCGGTATTAACACAATAACTTGTCTTAGTAATCCCAATAGCATAGACATTTTAGCCTTTCCTATTGATTGGATAAAATTACTTCCTACTATTGATATTCCTACTATCGGCATTGCAAATGCATATTTTCTAAGTCCATTTACAGTTATATTCATAAGCTCTTGATCTTTATTAAATGCTCCTACTAAAAGTTGTGGTGCAATCTGAATAACTAAAGCTCCTACTATAAATACAACAGTTGCTAACATTAGACTTATTTTTAAAGTTTTCTTGGCTCTATCATATTTTTTAGCTCCATAGTTGAATCCGACTATAGGTTGCATCCCTTGAACGAACCCAAATGCAGGCATTACAAACAACATATTTATAGAACTTATTGTTGCCATTGCTCCTATTGCCAAATCTCCACCATATACTTTTAATGAAGTGTTGAACATAAGTTGAACCATACTATTAGCTAACTGCATTGCAAATGGCGACATTCCTATTGCAAATATAGTTTTTATAATTGTTTTATCTAATTTTAAATTTATTTTTTTAAATTCAACATTTGACTTTCCTCTTAGGTAATATGTTAAACCCCAAATTGTTGAAACAGCTTGTGATATTATAGTAGCAAGTGCAGCACCTTGGATACCCATATTAAAACCAAATATGAAAATTGCATCTAAAACTATATTCATAAAACATCCTGCTGCCATTATAGCCGCTGAAAGTTTTGGATTTCCATCACCTCTTATTAAGTTACTAAACATCATTGACATTATATTGAATATTGCTCCGATTAAGATTATACCCATATAATCTTTTGCATATCCTATTGTCGCTTGACTTGCTCCAAATACCATAAGCATTTTATTTGAAAATATAGTCCCAAATATGGCTATTAATATACCTATTAAAACCGACAAACTAACTGCATTTCCTACTATTTGTTCAGCTTTGTTTCTATCTCCTTGCCCTAGTTTTAATGATACATTAGTTGTTGCTCCAACACCTATTAAAGTTCCAAAAGCAATTATTATAGACATTATTGGCATTGTTACTCCAAGTCCTGTTATAGCCAAAGGCCCAACCCCTGGTATGTTCCCTATAAATACTCTATCTACAACATTATAAAGTGCATTTACCATCATCCCAATAATTGCTGGAACTGAGTATTTCAGTAATAATCGACCTATTGACTCTGTCCCTAAGATATTTTTGCTATTGTTCATACAAATCCTCCTTTATATGTCTATATGATTACATACTTTTTCAAGTAAATTCTTCAACATAATTTCTTCTTCATCAGTTAAACTTTCACTGATTATTTTATTCCAATCATTAAAAACACTATAAATATTTGGTTTAATATCCTTAGCTTTTTGTGTTAAAAAAATTTTATTAGATCTTTTATCTTCACTATCTTTTACTCTATTTATAAGATTTTGTTTTTCTAATTTTTTTATAGCTCTAGCAGTTGTTCCTTTATCAATTTTTAAAACTTCTGATATTTCCTCTTGATTTTTCCCATCTTTAACATATAAATCCATTAAATACATAAGTTGACCTGAACTTAAATCATACTTTGCAACTTCTCTATTTATAAATACTCTAGATTTTCTATATAATTGAGAAATAAACTTCCCAACATATTTTTCGTCATCACATTTTTTTTCACACATGTTTTTATCACCTTTCATTAGTTGTATATGCAACTATATTAGTTTACCACATATTAGTTGCATATACAACTAAATATTTTTAATAATAATAAGAAAAGACTTGGATTTACCAAGTCTTTTTAATTAATATATTTAATTTACATTTAAGCTTTTTTTCTTAATAGCTATTAAAAGTAATGCTGCCACAACTGTTCCTATCGCTATTGCCGCTAAGAATAATAATAAGTTGCTTGTTGCTCCTAGTAATCCAACAATTGGACCTCCATGAGGAACATTATCAGTTATTTTAAATACCATTCCCATAGCTCCTGCTATTGCACTTCCTACTACTATAGAAGGTATAACACGTTTTGGATCTCCTGATGCAAAAGGTATCGCACCTTCTGTAATTCCTATAAGTCCCATTAAGAATGCTGATAATCCAGCTCCTCTTTCTTCTTCTGTGAACTTATCCTTAGCTATGAATGTAGCAAGACCCATAGCTAATGGTGGAACAGGTATAGCACAAGCTACAGCTCCCATTACCAAAGGATTTCCTGCCGCTATCGATGCAACTCCAAATAGGAACGCAGTTTTATTGATTGGACCTCCCATATCTATTGCAACCATAGCTCCAAGTACTAATCCTAAAACAACACTTAATGCTGGATTTGCTGCAAGAGATGCTAACATTAAGTTTAACCCATCCATAACCCATGAAATTGGTGCTCCTAATATTAATATTAAAGCTGCTGAAATAATTGAAACACTTATTATTGGGATAACAAATATTGGCATAATTGCTCTTAAATCTTTTGGTACTTTCCATGTATTCATCCACTTAACTAAGTATCCAGCCATAAATCCAACTATTATTGCACCTATAAATCCTGTACCATTTGAAGTTCCTAATATTGCTCCATCATTTGCAACCATAGCACATATCATTGCCGGTGCTAATGCAGCTCTTCCTGCTATAGACATTGCTATAAATCCAGCAAGTATAGGTATCATTAATGTAAATCCAATTCCTCCTATTGCACTAACTTTGTTCCATATAGAACCTTCGGGTATTACCATTCCCGATGCAGTAGGGTTTCCTCCTATTGCAATAGCTAATGCTATAAATAATCCCCCTACAACAACGAATGGTATCATATGTGAAACTCCATTCATAAGTTCTTTTACAGATCCTCCTGAAGCAGTTTTTTTATCTGACTTATTTTCAACTTTTCCTTCTTGTATTTTTGCAGTAGTAGGTAAATTTTCTATAAGAGATTTTGCATTTTTTATAGATTCCTTTATTGGAACCTCTATAACCTTTTTACCTGCAAATCTCTCTTTTCCTTCTATTGCAACATCTGCTGCGATTATTATGTAATCGCAATTTTTTATATCTTCATCAGTAAGTGAATTTTCTACACCTTGTGATCCTTGAGTTTCAATTTTCATTTCGTGTCCTAATTTTTTACCTACAATTTCAAGCTTTTCAGCTGCCATATAGGTATGAGCTACCCCCACTGGGCATTTAGTAACTCCCAATATTTTCATGCTTACCCCTCCATTTCAGATATTATATAGTTGTATAACTTTTCTTTATCACTTTCATTTAATAATACTTCTACAAAATCATCATCCATAAGTTTTCTTGCAAACTTTGATATAATTTGAAGATGAATATTACCTTCATCTGTAGCAGGCATAACTAAAGCTATAGCAACTTTTACAGGCTCGTCATCCAAAGACTCCCACTCTATATCGTTTTCAAATTTAACTATAGATATAAATGGATTTTTTACTCCTTCAAGTTTTGTATGTGGTATTGCCACATATCCCCCAAATCCAGTTGATGACTCTTCTTCTCTCTTTAAAAATCCATTTAATAAATCTTGTGAGCATACATCCGAACTATTTACAACTAAATCACTTATAACTCTTAATGCTTCCTCTTTATTTCCTCCATTTACTTTTATACCATCAAATATTAATTCTTTTTTTAATAAATTTTTTATCATTTTTATTTCCTCCTAATACATTAATTCAATTAATTTATTTTTATCTATAGCTTCCATATTTTCTATAGATTCTTCACTGTCTATTTGTGCAATTTTCCTATAAAAATTATTGAAAAACCCTGGATTTTGTTCTAATAACCCATTATCAAAAGCAATTAAGAATACATGGTAAACTGTTGTATCTCCCCACTTTACTCCATCTTTTATATAAGCTATACATATTGAACTTTCAATAACATGACTCGCTTTTCCATGTGGGATTGCTATGTTGTTTATGTTAGTTGTAGATAGTTGTTCTCTATTTATAACACTATCTAAATACTTATCATCTACACTAGAGCTTTTCTTCAAAACTTTTACCATTTCTTTTAAAACATCTTCATAGGTTTTAGCATTTTCAATTTCTATAAATGCTCCTTTTTGTAATAATTCTTCAAATAATTTTTTACTTTCACTTCTTTTTATATAAGCTTCGATATTTTCTTTATCTTGCTCTTTAATAAGAGGCGATACATAAATTACATCTTTATGTTGATTTGGAAGTTTTTCAGTTGATATTATAAAATCATAGCAATTTTTTTTCATCTTTAAAAAAGTTTGAACTGAATATGCTCCAACAATCTCTATATCTTTGTATATATTTTGTATTCTGTTTACTATTAAATCCATCGATACTTGTCCTAAATGACAAACAATTAATACTCTAATCTTATCTTTATTACTCTTTGCTCTCTCTATCGCTGTTTGAAAATGTAATGATAAATATATAAGCTCATTATCTAAAAAGCGATATTTGTAATCTTCGTTTATTACATCTGCTGTTATAGTAGACATTTCAAATGCAAATGGATATAACTTTTTTATATCACTCAAACTATAAATTTCACTTAATACAGAATATCCACCTCTACTTATAGTTGAGTATAAATGTATTGATAATCCTTTTTTTAATTGTTCATCCATAAATAAGTCAATCGACAATTCATTTTTAATTCTATATAAAATCCTATTTATAGTCGGTTTTAGTTTTTCTATCTTCTCACTTTTATTTAGTGCATTATTTTTTTTCAATACTGAAAATAAATAACATAGATAGTACTTATCGCCTTCCCTTAAAGATAACTCAAATCTTTTATTTATATCGCTAACTATTTCAGAATACTTATTGAAATTTGGTAAATCTTTTATTAATCTAGTAAAAGATTTGTTTTCTTTGTGAAGATTTTCTTCTCTTATATCTTTCAATAAAAATAGTAAATATAAAAATAATTGTTTTATAGATTCATCTGTAAATGTAAATATATTGATTTCTTTTATATAATCTATAACCAATATGCAGATATCGATTTCCTGAATTTTAAAATAATCCCTCATATTAAAGTGCAAGTTATCAAATCTATTTACTTCTTCGAAAAAATCTATTCCTTTCATATACGGAAGCACTAACTTTACAAATAAAGACATCCTATCTAATTTTGAAGATGAATACCTTATACCATAATGCCTAATAGATTGAATATCTTCCTTATACTCTTTTAATATTGATACTAATTGTTTTTCTATTAATGATTTACTAACAAATAATTTATCTGCTATTTCTTGTATAGTTACAAAATCTCTTTCTAATATTATTGTCATCAATATTTGATTTTGAATTGGAAACTCTATAAGAGACTGGGCTTCTTTTAAAAAAACTATAAAATTTTCTTTATTTATAATCTTTATTTTATTATTTTCTTGTATTACTAACTGTGTATCATAATTTGTTAGTATTTCATTAATTAATATCATTTCATTTTTTACTGTTGCTATAGTTATTTTAAATTTTTTAGCAACTTGTTTTAGTGAAATATAATGATACTCATTTAAGTAATTTAATATTAAACTTTGGCGTTTACTAATTTTCATCTTTAGGTTTCATCCTCCAGACTCTCTATTATGATTTAATTTTATCCTATGTTCTTTTTTTGTAAAACATACAATAATTTACCCTTTTAAAAATTTCGTGTGTTTATATCAATTTTCTACATTTTTCTTAATTTTCAAATTGATATTTATATTATAAATCAAAAAAGAAGCTATATTCAGCTTCTTTTTTATTATTTTTAAAATAAATTTATAATTTTTCTCTAAATATTTATTACCATTACTTTTTCGCCATTTATGTCAAACTCTCCATTAAATTCAAATCCAATTTTTTTATATAAAGAAATAGCTCCTATATTATTATCATATACGCTTAAATAAATTTTATTGTATCCATATTCATCTTTTAGCCTATTTAGTAAAAATCTTACTCCTGATTCTCCATATCCCTTGCCTTGATTTTCGTGAGAAATTAAAAATCTGTCTAGCCAAACTCTACCTCTCTCACCTTCATTTTTAAATAAGCCATACATAGCAAATCCTATAGCTTTATCTCCATCGTATATTCCAACTGGTCTCCATAACGAAAATTCCTTTGACTCTTTTAAACAATCTTCTACGCTCTCAATATATCTAAGTTGTTCTTTACCTACTTTTAAACTAGTTATTTCTTGATAATTTTTTTCATTAATTTCTTTTATATTCAAATTCATTTTTACCACTCCCTAATACTATTTTAAATAATTGCAAATAAAAAGTACATTGATAAATATCAATGTACTTTATTATCGCTATGAGGTAAATTTAATATATGTCTATCCTATATATTCTAATATTTCACCTACATTTTTATCTGCCTTAACTTTGTCGTATGCCTTTTCTATAATACCATTTTCATCTATGATGTAAGTTGTTCTAATAACTCCAAAACCAAGTTTCCCATATAATTTCTTTTCTTGCCATACATCGTAAGCTTTTATTACATCAAGGTCAGGATCTGATAAAAGTATAAATGGTAATTCATTTTTTTGTGCAAATCTTTCATGTGATTTTACACTATCCTTACTTATACCTATTACTACCATATCCTTTGATGTAAACCTATCAAAATTATCTCTAAATAAACATGCTTGCTTAGTACACCCTGGAGTACTATCCTTAGGGTAGAAATATAATACTACCTTTTTATTTTTAAAATCTGATAAACTTACTAAGTTTCCGTCTTTATCTTGTAGTCTAAAATTTGGTGCTTTTACTCCTACTTCTAACATATTCTTTGTCCTCCGGTTTATATTTATTATATATATACCAAATATGTTTTGTTATTAAACTTTTACTTACTATAATTTTTTTAGACTGCATTTTAAATGATTTAATTAAATATTTTGTTGCGGTATCTGACTTGTTATATATGGAATTACTTCATCCGGAGATATGTTTAAAGCAATTGCAAGCTCTTCATTTAAAAGTCTTTCTGCCTCTTTCATAACATTATCATCTACTTGATGTGGTTTTTTTCCAATAGATTTTACTTTTTCATTATTGCAATATATATTTCTTATTAGTTTTATAAGTTCTTCACATTTACCGCTTTTCAGCATTGCATTAAACTCTTTATTTCTTGTTTTATCATCGTCAATCCATGAAATATCCATATTAGCCATATCATTTAGTAGTGAAGTTGCACTGCTTTTAGATATAGTCTTTCTCATTGGAATATTTTTATTATCCACAGGGGATTTTATTATTATATTTTCAGCATAAACTGGACTTAATACATAATATCTTCTGTCTTCTCCGTTTATAAACTTTTCATTAGTTATGTCTATAACTTTGCATGCTCCTGTCATACCGTACATTACACAATCGTCAATCTTAAACATTAAGATTTCACCATCCTTAAAATAATAAAAAAGCTACCTACTTTTAGGTTGGCTTTTTCGACCCATAATAGAAATTATATTTATACACATAATTTAAAATACAATTTCATATTCATTATATAAAAAAAGTAGTTTTGACAACAGGACTTACGTCATCAAAACTACTCGTTGTATTATTATTTTACCACATTTTAAGCTTTTCATGTAAGTAAAAACTTTTTTTTATATAAAACTATATAGAATTTATAATACATTCTTCTACTTTATCAAATCCAACCCTGTCTATAAGCTGTGCAAATCTCTCACCTTCATTTGCATTTTCTTTAAAGTAATTAACAATTGTATCTATAACTTGTAATATATCTTCTTCTTTAAATTTCTTTCTTAGTGACTTTCCTAAACTAGCTTCTCTACCCATTCTTCCACCTATAAAGACTAATATATCTATTTTTTCACTATCACTTTCTACGGCATGTGCTGGGCAAAAACTAACGCATTTCCCACAGTTGCTGCATTTATCCTCTATTATTGAATACTTACCATCCTTGTACTCAAATGCTTTGTCAGGGCATACCTTTAAACATACTTTGCATTCAATACACTTCCTATTGTCTATCCTAACCCCTGTTAATGGTAATATACTCAAATCATTAGATTGAGCCTTCCCATAGCTATTTTTACAGCCTAATACAGCTATTTTAAATTTGGCAGGTAGCTCTCTTCCAAAAAATTCATTATGTACTTCTTTAGATATTTTTTGAGTATCTATAAGACCATTAGAACAAACACTACCTTTGCAAGATAAAATTGCTCTTATAGTCTTACCTCCTCCCCCTACTATTAATCCATTTTCATGTACTATATTTATAACTTTTTCTATATCATAATACTTTATATACGGTATTTCCACAGTTAACCTACTAGTTAAATTCAGTTCTTTATTTCCATATTGCTCTGCAACTTTAGATAATATGCTAAATTCTTTTGAAGTAAATACTCCTGATTTACCTATTACTCTTATAGCAAAGTAACCCTCTTGTTTTTGAGGAACTATTCCTTTAGACTTTAATTCATTTTTTTCTTGTAATGATAATATTGGTTCCATGTATTTACCTCCTAATATGACTTTAATTAATATATAATTTCATACGTGATAAATTATATCATTACATGCGCTCATCCATTAATTGAAATTATTTATAGTAATTATATGTTTTTTTAATAATTAAAAAAGTCTCAAAATAACTTGATAATAATATTAATTATCTGATTATTATTGAGACTCTTTTTCATTTCAATTAATTTTCTTATTTAATTTTTATACCATATAACACCAATAAAAGTCTTTATAATTTGGATTAGAGTTACCGCTCCAAATATAGCACTCATATAGTAAAATGCTCTTATTTCTTCAGATGAATACATTAATACAAATATAGTAAATGCCATTACAAATAAAACCATAGTAATACTCATTATATTTACTATTTTTTTAAGCATATGCTTTCTTTTCAAATACATTACTAATACAATAAGCATTAATATAACCAAAACTAAGATAGATACATATTTTATAGTTTGTATAGGATATTCTTGCTCCCAAATATAGTTTTTATGTACTACATGTCTTAACATGCCCATTTTAGCATGAGTAAAATAATTTACTAAATATGCACCAACTAACATAAGTGCTTCTACTATAGTTACTAAAACATAAAAAATCTTCTTTGCTGTTCCCATATAATATCAACTTCCTTGTCTAAAATCTAAGATAAGCACTGCAATCTATGCAGTGCTTATTCTTATTATAATATATTTTATATAATTTTATATAATTTATTTTTTTGCAGCTTTATCTGTTGGTAGTTTATCTACTGTAGTGTATTGGCAATCTCCACTATTAGGATCTCCTACTTGTACTGGAAGATTTCCATGCATTTGCCACTCATTCCATCCACCATCGTAAACAGTCATTCCTTCCCAGCCTGCATCGTAAGCAATTAACCAAGGAACTGAAGCTCTCCATCCTGTACCACAGTAGAATGAAAGCTCATTATCTTTTTTGATATCAGAGTCTGACCATAATTTTTGCATTTCATCAGCGCTTATAACTGTTCCATCTTTGTGTAAGTAATCTTGCATATTGTAAGGATCACTTCCTGCATGACCCCAAACAGCACCCTTAGGTTCTCCAGCTCTATCTATATAAGTGTATCCACTTGTTTTTCCATCAAACTCTTCTTTACTTCTTATACTAACTAAACGGAAATTAGAATCGTCTTTTAATTTCTTTTTAACTTCATCTATAGACATCCAATATTCTGGATGTGAAGGTATTTTAGCTCCAAAGTCTTTTGCTGGAGTAGCTTTTTCTACTTTAGTTTCAGTCTTATATCCAGCTTTTTCCCAGGCATCAATTCCTCCGTCTAATACTTTAACATTTTCAACTCCTGCCCAAAGATATGCATATGCAACTCTACTTACTGCAGAAATATCATTTCCATATAATATAATAGTTTTATCTTTTGTAACTCCTAAATCTAACATTCCTTTTTCAACTACTTTAGGATCTGATATATTCCAAATTGGTTCAGATTCAACACTTGAAGTATCTACATGTATTGCACCTGGAATATGTCCTTTTGTATAAGTTGGACTATCTTTGTAAGTTCCCCAAGAAACTTCTAAAATCTCATAATCTTTAGATTCTGGTTGATTTCCATCTATTACACTTTGTACCCACTGAGGAGATACAAAGACTTTTCTTGTATCTACTTTTTCAGCTTTTACATCTGACTTTGACTTCGCTGATTCTTGTGATTCATTTGAAGATTTACTACATCCTACTGCCATTGTTGCTACCATTGTGATTCCAACCAATGCACTAATTAATTTTCTTTTCATACATCTTCCTCCGTTATGATTTTCATTGTCTTCAAATAATTATTCTTTCATATGATTTCAATATTTATGTTGGATTTTTCCAATAAAAATAATTCTAAAAATTTTTAATTTATTAAAATTTTCTCCAACATTCTATCATATACGATATAAATCGCCAATCTTTATAGAAAAAAACTATATATCATCTTAATATTATTTGTTTTTTCTATATATATTAAATTACTCTAATAAATCAAAATGTGACAATAATTATGAACTGTGAATATTATAAACTAGATAATACTTTTATCTAACTTATAACTCTATAGGAGAGTGTAACTTTCATGCTTAATGAAAAGATAATGATTATAGATATTCCATTCAATATATTAGATCATCCTTTTTGGTGTGGATTTAAAATTCTTTACTCCCCCATATCCCAAAAAGCTCAAGCCAAAGAATGGATAGATCCAAGAATAGATGTATTTATGGATTATACAGCTAAAAGTCTTATAAACCAAACTAATCAAAATTTCAAATGTATATTAAGACATACCCCTGGAACAAAAGATATAATAGCTGATTCTCTATCTAGATATCCAAAGTTACCTGACAATATAATTTTTACAGATGATGGAGATAACTTAATAAAAGAAATTATTAGTCCATATAAATATGTCTTTCATATAAGAATTGATAGTGATAACATGTTTAGTCCAGACTATATAGATCAATTATATAAAATTGAAAACTACAAAAACTTACAATGTATATTATCTCAAAAGGGATATATGTATGATGCTAATAGAGATATTTTAGCAAATATGGATCATCCTTCTCCATCTTTTTATGCTTTTATTTATACAGTAGAAAACTTTCTTTTGGGTCTAAGATATCCTGTAAAAGACGACCATTGGGGTGCAATAAGCTATATTCATGAAGTAATTCCTACTCCAAGTTATATGATTATTATTCATAAACTTAATGTTAGTAATGATTTTCAAGTTATTTTAGAATATCCATTTATAAAAACTTGGCTTGCTAGCGAAGAAGAAAAAGAAAAAGCTTTAAATTTTTTTAAATTAAATTAACCATTTTATAAATAAATCTAGCTCGCTAAATCTATAAATAACTATAGATATAATTTACGAGCTAGATTTTACTTAATTAATTTCATAAGTTTATCTGTTTCCTTATAAATATCATGCACTCTTAGCCTCAATTAAATTATCCGTTCTTTGTTTATATAAATGAATCATAGATGAAACTAAGTATGTTGAAATTATAGAAACTATAGATGCTGATAGTATAGATATTTTACATATATTAACAAGTTCTCCATTACCTCCAAAAGCTATTTCAGACACGAATATAGACATTGTAAAACCTATTCCAGCTAGTAATGCAACAGGTATTATGGATGACCATTCTACGCCTTCTGGCTTTTCTGTTACATGAAGTTTAGTTCCTAGCCAAGTAAATAACATTATTCCAAGTGGCTTTCCAACCACTAATCCCATTACGATTCCTGTTATTAATGTATTTGTTGAATTAAAGTCTATATCTATGTTTAAGTTTATAGCTGTATTTGCTAAAGCAAATAAAGGTAGTATAACTAAGTTACATAAAGGAGCTAATTTATGTTCTAACCTATTCATCATAGGTTGTTTTGAAACTATTATTTTTCTAGATGGTATAGAAATAGCAATTAGTACTCCACTTATAGTCGCATGTATGCCACTATAGTAAATAAATATCCATAAAACCATACCTACCATCATGTATGGAGTAACTTTATCTATGTTTCTTCTATTCATTAAAATTAATACCCCAAATGTTATAACTGAAAGTATTAAAAAACCTATGTTTATATCTGAAGAATACAATACTCCTATTACTAAAATAGATATTAAATCATCAACAACAGCTAAAGATAATAAAAATATCTTTAATGCTGGATTTAGCTTATTTTTTAATATCATAAATATACCTATTGCAAAGGCTATGTCAGTTGATATAGGTACTCCTACTCCAATAGAATAATTTGTATTAGAATTAAATATTAAAAATACAATTGCCGGAACCAGAACTCCACCAATAGCACCTATTATAGGAAATGAAGCCTTTTTAAAACTAGATAAGTTTCCATTTAATATCTCATTTTTTATTTCAAGTCCTACAAATAAGAAAAATATTGCCATTAAAAAATCATTTATTATCATATGCATATTAAAGTCTCCTAATAGTGGAAATTTACTTAATAAATTATGGTATACTTCTCCATGTTGACTATTTGCTATTAATAAAGAAACTATTGTTGAAACTATAAGTAATACGCCTGGTAAACACCTCTGAGCTAATTATATTCTTAAACCTACTTTTCATACATTTCAAATTTCCTTTCTTTTTAAAATTATAAATTCTACTGTACTGAGAAATTTTACTCTATATCCTTAATAGGCGTCAATTCGTTTTATTTTAAAATTATTTTATAGATGAATTATTCACTTTATTTATTAAAATTCATACAGACGCATTCGAAATATAATAAAAAAAGTACAAATATGTTGCATTTTATAAAGAACATTTTATAAATAAATTTTTTTCTAGTTCACTCATGTATCGTATGAACAACTTGGTTTTTCTAAAAACATATGATATTATTTTAAAAATGTTCATATGTGAAGGAGCGAAAATAGAAGAATGAAAAAAAATAAAAAAGAAATTATATCACTAATTTTTTCTAAAACTTTAATTTTTATATTTGTAGTTTTATTAGTGAGTTTGTTTAAAACTATATTCAAACCAGAAAATTCCCTTATAGGGGTTACGACAGTTGTGCTTATGCTTGTACTATTACAAACGGATTTAACCCTAAATCCCATTAAAAACCTATTAAACTTAATAGTTCTTAATTTAGCATTTGGATTATCTGCTTTTTTAGTTTCTCAAAATGCGTTATTAGGATTAATACTTAACTTTTCAACAATGTTATTTATAGGTTATTATTTTAGTTATGAATTAAAAAAACCTGTTAATATGATGGTAGGCTTACACTATATGTTAATGATAGTTTCCCCTATCTCAATATCTCAATTGCCTCTAAGACTTTTATCTCTAGTTGCAGGAGCATTTATGATAATGGGTGTTCAGTTGTTAGCTAATAAAAATAAACTAACTAAATCAAGAAATGCTATGTTCAACACAGTAGTAAATGATTTATTAATCAAAATTGATTTATTAAAGTCACAAAATGATACTGAAAATATAGATACATCTTTATCTTTGAATATAAATAATCTTAAATCGCTAATATTTGAGAGTGGAAAAAGTGAGTCTCATTTTACAGAATGCGGAGTAAACACAATGAATGTGTTATCTTGTCTAGAGAAAATAAATTCTATACTAGATACTATAAAAAATAAAAGTTATTCTTCACAAATTCTAAACGATATATTTTCTGTAGTAAATGATATAAAAAATGATAAATTTGATATTAATATAAATGACTTAGAAGATACGTATAATGAAATTAATTTATACTCACTAGATATTACAGATATCGAAGCTGTTTATGACTTTATTGATGTAGCTAAAACTTTAAGTGTAGAACTAAGAATATATAAAAATACAGTTAATAATCAAAAAAATATACAAAATGAACTTTCTATACCTCAAGAGTTTAAAGAACTACACGTTCAGAAAAACCTTATGAAGCTCAAGTCTCCTCGATTTGCTTATGGTATACGATTAGGTTTAGTTGTTTCATTGACATTCTTTATTGTTAAATTCTTCAATATAGAATATGGAGAGTGGGCAGTGTACACAGTTTTTGCATTGTCACAACCACATTCAGAGTACACTATTCGCAAGTCAAAAAAGAGAATAATAGGTACTATAATGGGTTCAATTGTGATGGCTATTTTATTTAATGTAGTTACTGACCCTGGTTTAAGAACTGTAATGCTAGTACTAGCTGGATACCTAATGTCGTATGTATCTGATTATAGAAATTTAGTTGCATTTGTTACAGTATCAGCTGTAGCTTCAGCTGCATTATACGTTCCAAATCCTAACTTTATAATAATAAATAGAATAGTATTTGTTGTTATAGGTATTGCTATATCTTTAGTAGCCAATAAATTCGTATTTAATCGTAAACTATTAGATGAGGAAAATAACTTAAACAACATTCAAAGAGATTCTTCTAGAAAAATGCTTGGAGAAGTTCTTCTTAATGAGGGTAATAAAAATACAAGTGTTATAGGAATATTATATTTAATCCCAGATTTAATAGACTTAAGAATAAGTTACTTAAATCAAAATGGTTTAAATATGGATAAATCATTTATAAGTAAAAACAAAGTTTTAATGAATGATTTATACCAAATACATTTACTAGAAAAAGATGATCAAGTATTTAATAAAATACTATCTAATGTAGAATCTATATTAATTAATTCTAGTAATCTAGATATTATGGAATCACGAATGCAAGAAACTACCAAGTCTGCATCTAACATAAAAGAAAAGATTTTATTTATAAAAATATCTAGAATATTAAATATAATAAATGACATGAATTACAGCGAATCAAATCAATCTACTTTATATAACTATCTAACTGCTTTTAATTAATAAAAAGGCTACAATTTCATAGAATTGTAGCCTTTTTTATTTATACATATTTATTATAATCTATCTAAACCTTGTTTTAAATCTGCTATTATATCTTCTGCACCTTCAAGACCAACAGATATTCTTATTAATCCTTCAGATATTCCAGCTTCAGCTCTTTCTTCTTGAGTATATGGAGAATGAGTCATTGAAGCAGGGTGTTGTATTAATGTTTCACAATCACCTAAACTAACTGCAAGAGTACATAACTCTAAAGAGTTTAGTAGTTTTTTACCACCTTCAAGTCCACCTTTAACTTCAAATGCTATCATACCTCCTGGCATATCCATTTGTTTTTTAGCTAATTCATATTGTGGGAAACTTTCTAGTCCTGGGTAGCTAACTGTTTCTACATTTGGATGAGATTCTAAGAATTTAGCAACTTCTATAGCATTCTTAGTGTGTCTATCCATTCTTATTTGTAAAGTTTTCATACCTCTTAATATTAAGTAAGCATCAAATGGAGATAAAACAGAACCTGTCATATCCTTAACTCCGAATAATCTCACTTGAGTTATAAAGTCTTTTTTACCAACAACGAAACCTGCTATAACATCTCCGTGTCCATTTAAGTATTTAGTAGCAGAGTGAACAACAACGTCAGCTCCTAATTCAAGTGGTCTTTGTAAGTATGGAGTGCAGAAAGTATTATCAACAAATACCATACAACCTTCTACTTTATGAGCTATTTTAGATATAGCTTCTATATCAACTAATTTTAAGTCTGGGTTAGCTGGAGTTTCTAAGTAAACAACTTTTGTGTTTTCTTTCATAGCTCCTTTTACTTCATCTAAGTTAGTTGCATCTACAAAAGTAACTTCTACTCCGTATCTGCTTATTCCATGGTTTAACATTGCATAAGTACAACCATATAAAGTTTTACTTGCAACTATATGATCTCCTGCTTTTAATGCAGTCCATAATGCTGAAGTTATAGCACCTATTCCTGAACCTGTTGACATACAAGCTTCTCCATTTTCTAATAGTGCCATTTTTTCTTCTAGTTGCGCATTTGTTGGGTTCCCAAGTCTTGAATATATAAATCCATCTTCTTCTAATGCAAATCTTCTACCACCTTGTTCAGCACTATCAAATACGAAAGTTGATGTTTGATATATAGGTGTAGTTAAAGCCCCTGATACTGGATCCTTTTTATGTCCTCCGTGTATAGCTTTTGTTGCGAATTTTTTATTCTTTAAGTTTTCCATTTTGAGTTCCCCCTTTAAATTTATTTACGCTATTATATATGAGCAACTCTCATGCCAAACTTTTTTATTTTCGAATAAAAATATTTAGTTAATTTTAAAAACGCAAAAACATTGAAAATACGCTATTTTTCGAAACGTTTACACAAAGTTGGAATTTATATTTTCAAAGATAATTTTTTAATGTAAACCTTTATTTACAAATCATTATACTTACTGTAAATATTTATTTACATATGTAAAGCTTTATTTACAAATCATCTTCCTTTATATTATATTTTTTAATTTTATTCATAACTGCAGTGTGAGATATCCCTAGTATTTTTGCACTTGATCTATAACTTTTATTTGAATCATATACTTTCATAATTATTTCTTTTTCATATCTTTCCATTTCTTCTTTTAATGAGTTAAATTCTACCTCTTCATCTTCTTCTATAAAACTATCAGTAATATCTTCATCTTTATATATAGAGTCTATAACAATATGTTGAGTAGTTAAAATATCTCCATTGCATAAATTCATAGCTCTCTCAATTAAATTTTGAAGTTCTCTTACATTCCCTGGCCAATCATAACTCATTAACTCATCTATAAATTCTTTCTTAAAACCTCTTATATCTTTATTTAACTTCTTATTAAGTTTATTTATAAAAAATTGAACTAATATAGGTATATCATCTAGTCGTTCTTTTAAATTTGGTATCTTAATAGGAATTACATTTAATCTATAATATAAATCTTCTCTAAAAGTTCCATCTTTTATCATCTTTTCAAGATTTTTATGAGTAGCCGCTATTACCCTAACATCAACAGCTTCTTCTTTGCTACTTCCTATTTTTCTTATTTTTCCTTCTTGTAAAACTCTAAGCAGTTTAGCTTGAAGAATCATTGATAATTCTCCTATTTCATCTAAAAATATAGTTCCTTTATTAGCTTCTTTAAATAAACCTTCTTTACCGCTTTGCATTGCTCCTGTAAAACTTCCTTTTTCATATCCAAATAACTCACTTTCTAATAAACTATCTGGCAGTGCAGCACAGTTAATAGCTACAAATCTTTCGTCTTTTCTATCACTTAAGTTATGAATAGCATTTGCAAAGAGCTCTTTACCTGTCCCACTGTCGCCCCTTAATAAAACAGTAGAATTACTTTTAGCTATTGTTGTAGTTACTTTTTTTACTTTACCCATGCTTTTACTATTTCCAATTATATCTTTAAACGGACCATCATTATTTTTATTTATTATTTTAACAAGTTGTTTAGCTTTATTAACATCTTTAATAGAAATAACTGCTCCTACAGTTTCATCATAGTCATTAGTTATTCTTCTACCTGTAGTAATATAACTGCTTGTAGTATCTCCATGTTCCAAACTAGATTTTATATTATCGTACTCTATTCCCTTGTTAACTAAGTCCGCAATTATATCATCATTTCCTACAATTTCTCTAATGTCTCTGCCTACTACTTCTGCTTTTTTATAATTAAATAATTCTTGGCAGTAATTATTGAATATATTAATTTTAAAGTCCTTATCAATAGATATAATTCCTTCATCTACTGAGTTAATAACTGCAAGAAGTTGTCTCTCATTTTTTTCATAAGATAAAAGCTCTACTTCATTTACTGATATTACATCTGCTATGCTACAAATGGCTTCTTTTAATATTTCTTTAGTTTTTGCATCAATATCATTTATTTTTATACACACCTTTGTAGGAAAAACTTCCATAGATACTAAATCTATCTTTTTATTGTAAAGCTTGTACAAAATCTCGGTTGTAATACCAAATCTATCTTTTGTATTTACTTCAAACCTAACCATACAAACGTCTCCCTTTTATATTAAAACCAACTAATTTGAGTTTTTTCATATTTATTTTTATAATCATTTATAATATCTTTCATTTTATATAAAAGATTATATTTTTCACACTCTTCTTTGAAAACATTCCATAGATGCTCATAATTCCTAGCTCCATTTTCATAAGATTCCCCGTAAATTTTTTCGTACCTTTTATCTAGATTTTCATCAGGAAATATCTTTCTTAATTGTTCAAAATAGTATTCCCTTTGATTTTGTCTTAACGTAACCCCTAATCCATAAGTGAATACAAATTTAGCTCCAGATTCATAAGCCTTTTTAATAATATTTTTTATATTATCTTCATTGTCATTAATAAAAGGTAATATCGGCATTAATAATACTCCTGCATATATTCCATTGTCTGAAAGATTTTTTAAAGCTTCAAATCTTTTAGATGTTGGGCAGACATTGCTCTCTACCTTTTTACATAAATTATCATCATATGTAGTTATAGTTATCTTTATAATAGTAGGTGAATGACTTTGTATTCTTTTTAATATATCTATATCTCTAGTTATTAAATCACTTTTAGTAGCAATTGATATTCCAAATCTATTTTCATCTACTGCTTTTAAAGCTTCTCTTGTTAACATAAATTTTTCTTCAAATGGATTGTATGGATCACTCATAGCACCTGTACCTACAACCCCTTTTGTTTTCTTTGACTTAAGTTCTTTTTTTATTGTTTCAGTTGAATTTTCTTTAATTCTGACTCTATCAAACTCTATTATTTGATAGCAGTTGCTTCTAGAATCACAGTATATACATCCTTGGCAACAACCTTTATATATATTCATCCCATAATTAATTCCAAACCAATGTGGGTTTTCTTTATATCCAGATACAATAGTTTTTGCAGGTATAAACTCCATCGATACCTCAACCCTTTCCATATTAGCTTTTTGCTTAATACGGTTTTACCATATATAATTTTTAAAATCAACAAAAAAAACTCATATCCAATGGACATGAGTTTTATTTAATGTATATTTATATTGTTTTATCAATTTTAACTATATTTGTAATTAATAAACTTAAAAGTATCAAGATTATACTTACAATCCAAGGCTTTAATCCGAAGTTATTAAATAATAAGTTAACACCAGCAATTGTAACTAAAGCATAATTAATAGATATTAATATTCCATTTTTAGATTTTTTATTTGATAAAATCATTCTTATACTTAATGTAAACATCCTTATACCTATAAATGCCATAAGTACGCCTACAATATCTTGAATTATATAATAATAATGAAACTCCATATTAATTTCTCCTTTTTTATATAGCTTCTTCAACCTCTCTCATTATACTAATTTCTTCTTCTGTGTATGTTTTCATTGTAAATCCTGTAACTCCATATATAAATGTTATTAAAGGAGTTATCCAGTTTAGGAAACAGTATGGAATAAATTCAAAGGCACTAACTCCTAATGTCTGACTACAAAATATTGCATTTGAATTCCATGGAATTAGTGGAGCCCCTAAGGTTGCAGTATCTTGTATAATCCTTGATAAGTTTTCAGGTTTTAAGTTAAATTCCTTATATAAAGGTTCCATTATAGTTCCTACAAATACAGATGTAAACATCATAGAAGAACTAAACGCATTTGCAAGATAACTAGATATAAATGTAGTTCCAATTAATTTAGTTCTAGACTTTCCTATCTTACTTAACATAGGTTGTAATAAAACTTCTAAAAACCCTGCCTTTTGTAAAATTCCAGCTATAACAAATACTATAAATACTAATAATACAGTCTCTGCCATACTCATTATTCCACCACGATTTAATAGTTTATCTGTATATTCAAGACCTGTATCTATAGAAAAACCATTAAGCATATAATTTAGTAACTTACTAACACTTTCCCCTTCTTGGAAAAAGGCTATAATTGCGCCTACTACTCCAGAAGCTAGTATGGAAACTATAGATGGTTTTTGTAAAAGTAATAGAATAAGTAAAAATATT
This sequence comes from Paraclostridium sp., assembly GCF_051656405.1. Taxonomy (GTDB): domain Bacteria; phylum Bacillota; class Clostridia; order Peptostreptococcales; family Peptostreptococcaceae; genus Paraclostridium. The sequence goes on along the minus strand of NZ_JBOGBV010000015.1, from coordinate 14,692 downwards.
ATTGGTATTATTGAAACAAATCCTATATTGAAATTAGCTTTTAAAACTTCCATTACTTGATTTATTTGATTGTAATCTATAGTATTATTAGCATATTTAAATCCTATAACTGTATATAAAACTACACAAATTATATAAGCCGGAACTGCCGATAAAGTCATATGTTTTATATGAGTTATAACATCGGTTTTACAAACTGCTGCTGATAAATTCGTAGAATCTGAAAGAGGAGAAATCTTATCTCCAAAAAACGCGCCAGATATTATAGCTCCAGCTGTTAACCCAGCAGGAACCCCCATACTAGTTCCAATACTCATTAAAGCTATCCCTGAAGTACCTAAAGTCCCCCATGAAGTTCCCGTAGCTATAGATGTTAAAGAACATACTACTAATGTTGTAACTAAAAAATATTTAGGTGTTATTATAGCAAGTCCACTATATACTATGGTTGGAATAGTTCCAGCTGCTATCCATGTAGCAATTAATACCCCAACAGAAAGTACAATTATATTAGATTGAAATGCACCTTTTCCCATATCAAATCCCATTTCTTCAATTTCGCTATTTGTATAACCTAACTTCATAGCAGCAGGAACTACTATTAACCATGATAATAAAAACATTGTTGTTATAGATGCCTTAAAAACAACCATTCCAACTGTAGTTAAAGATATAATTGCAACCATTACTAATACTGCAAACTGAAACGTAGGTTTTCTTTTTTCTATATTTTTGCTCATTTTAACTGTCCATCCTTTTTAATCTCTTTTGTTTATATTTTTCTAGAATATTTGTTATAACGATAATAAACATTCCAGTTACAGGAATGTCAATATCTTTTAAATTACGATTGTATTCCTGTTATTCTTTTTTAAATATTTGTATCTAGTAAATTACTCATTAACCTCATGTCTATCTTGATATCCTTTTCCTAAAACCCTAAAGTCACCATCCTTATACTTTTATTTCACAATACTATTAAGCAATATCTGTGCCAAATTAATTTTTTTAAAAATACATTACGTATAATCATTGAAATTTGAGTAAATGTTTTTTTATTTTATTAAAAAACCCTTTTTAAATTTAATTTACCTAATCATTGGATTTCGTTACATTTTTAACCCATTAAACAAATAAAAGGTTTAATGGGTTGAATAGGACACCCATTAAACCTTTTTTACTAATTTTATATTTCAAATTCAGTATTATCCTTATCTATAAATCCTACCTCTATATCACAAGAAAATACTTCTTTTAGTAGACTTGCTAATTCATCTCTTGCAGATATAACACTATCATAGTTTTTATCTGCAAATCCATCTATAGGAAAAAATATGTTCTTACTTTCATTAGTAATTTTTCCTTGTTCACTTTGTCTCCATATCCATCTTCTTGTTCTTACATTATCCCCAGCTGAATAAATTAATTCGCCATCTTCCAAAATTTCTGTTTCTTCAGTTCCTAAAGGAATAAAACTATCTCCATTTTTAGAAAATCTAACCTCTATATCCCCATCTAATGTATCTATATCATGTGCTCCTAATGGAACCATATATTTTAAAGATACTGCATTTCCTAAATCTACAATAGGACTTATATTAGGTAGTCCTTTACCTTTAGATGTTCTAGTAAGCATAGCTTCAATAGAACTCATAAATTTATTTGGGTTAATTCCTAGTTCTTTAAATGCATCTCTATAATATAGTATGCCCTCTAATTCTTTAACCTTAGTGTCTTTAAACTTATCTTCACAGTTTTTTATTGATTGGTTTAATTTTTCTACAATATCATTTTTTACTAAGCTATTGTCAATTCCCTTTGCTACTATAACTCCAAAACAAACATTATCTAACTTTTCAAAGACTTCACTCGATACACTAAATTTCATATTAATCCTCCAAAACTTTAAGTCCTATTTATAATAAAACTCGTATTTTACTACCATGTTTATTATAAAAATAATAAACATTCCAGTAGCTGGAATGTCAATATTTTTTTACTAGTATTTGTATTTCTGTTACATATTCTGAATAATTTGTAGTTAATCCTGAATCTACTAAGGTTATTTCTATTGAATCCTCTAATATTTCATAGTTATTTTGTTCTATATATTTTAAAATTCTTTCATAGTAAATATCAGAATCATCATGTAATCCATTAAACCTTAAACATATATATCTTCCTTTAGGTAAAATTTTGCTTATTTCTTCACTGTATTTTTTATTTTCTACAAAAATAAAAGTTGAGTCATACTCTTTGAATAATTTATTCTTTAATTTATCTTTAGATATAGAGACCCCTACTTCTCCTAAAAATATAGATGATTTTTTATTTGCCTTATTTTCTAGCTTTCTAATAGAAATCTCTAAGTCTTTGTTTGTCTTAACTTCTTCCTTTAATAAAACAATAGACCTCTCATCAATATCAGCTTCTATTATTTTATTTATTTTTTCATAGTCTATTGAGTCTTTTATTTTACTAATCCTACCCTTAACTTTGTTTTGTATAATTTCTAATTCTTCTATCTTTTTCTTAATTGCTTCTTCTTGAATTTCAAATAAGTTAAGAGTGTTATTTATACTTCTATTATCTAAATGGGATTTTATTTTACTTAGAGGTATTCCCATGCTTTTTAGATAAATTATAGTATTTAATTTTTCAAATTGATTTGTTGTGTAATATCTATAGTTGTTTTTCTCGTCTATATAACTTGGCTTAAATAAATCTATTTCATCATAATATCTTAATGTTTTTTTATTAATATCAAATAAAATTGCTATTTCTCCTATTGTAAATAAATCTTTTATATTGGTTTTATTACTCATTTATATCCTCTCTATAATCAATGCTTTTTAGTTAATTATATCATTTAGATTAATGATATTAGCTTCTTTTATATATTCTTCAATTATAGATCTAGTCATATTAAAGTAACTTATACATTTATCGATTATTATTGCATCACTACTAACTACTCTATCTAGCTTTTCTAAAACAACATCTGGATTGTTTACTATATTTACATCAACATCTACTCTTCTTTGATCAAAACATTCAAGTATCTTATGTTTTAAGTTTCCAGAATTAGATACCGGAGAATCCAAATAAAAAAGCACTGATTTACAATTGTTTTTCTCTAAAAAATCACCTATTAATATTAGAGCTTCTTCTGTTTTATCAATGACTTTATATGTACCTCTAAGTCCTGCTAAATCTCTAATATTCCCATCACTTCCTAATATTAATGTACCCTTTGATAAAGCTACTTCTAGCGTTATTATAGTATTAAATCCATCTATATATATAGGTCCTTCACTTATCTCATCTATATCTACCATCTTGTTTTTTCTTATATGTTTATTTTCATTAGAACACACTATCCTTTTTATACAATCCCTTTGTCTATTTGAAAATTGATATCTATTGCATACAAAGTTTACTACAGCATCTATTTTATAGTCTCTATTTATTAGCCACTCAACTTCTTCTTTAGCTTTTTTCAATCTTATAAGCTCTTTATCAGAAAACCATCTTTTATCATGTTCATCATAACCTCTTTTAGATATTTTGCTCATCTTTTAGTTCACCACCTTAAATCAGTTTTGGTATTTATAATATTTATTATTCTACAAATTACATATTAAAATTAGTAAAATAAAAAATAGGCCCCGGACAAAAGGGGTCTATTTTTTAATAGTTAGCATTTTATTTTTTCTTATAAGGTGTATTTATAAGAGGTAAGCTAGTTCTAAACTCTTTATCATATCTATAATAAGCATTTGCTGTTGCAGGTGCCGTTGGTATTGCTGTTATTTCACCTATACCTTTAGCTCCATATGCCAATCCATCTTTATTTTTTTCTATTATTATAGGCTCTATTGGTGGCGCATCTGTTGATTTAAAAAGCCCTAGTGTTCCATATTTAGCTTTAGGTACACAATTTTCTAATGGATAAGTTTCCGTAAGCGCGTATCCTAACGACATTACCACTCCACCTTCTATTTGACCTTCAACATTAATTGGATTAACTGCCCTACCAACATCATGTGCAGCTATAACTTTTTCTAACTTTCCATTTTCATCTAATATTACAACTTGAGTAGCATATCCATAAGCAACGTGACTTACTGGATTCTCTTTATCAGATCCCATTCTATCTGTCACACTAGAATATGTTCCTAAAAACTCTTGACCCTCTAAGTCCTTTATTGTTTTCCCAGAATCTAGTTCCTTTTTAAGTTCAAGGCATGCATTTTTTGTTGCCTCTCCTGTAAATACAGTTTGTCTAGATGCTGTAGTATTTCCTGAATCAGGAGTTAAATGAGTATCAGGAGCTTGGTATATAACATCTTCTGGTTTTAACCCTGTAGTCTGACAAAGCATTTGAATCATAGTTGTTGCTAATCCTTGGCCTATGCAAGATGCACTTGTTCTTAAATGTATTTTCCCATCTTTTATAGCTAACTTACATCTACCTATATCAGGTATTCCTACTCCTACCCCTGCATTTTTCATAGCACAAGCTATTCCTGCATAAGGGTATTTATCATATTCTTTCTTAACAGCCTCTAGTGTTTCTACCATAGCTGTTCCTTCATCTGCTATTTGTCCATTTGGCAATACTTGCCCTGGTCTTATAGCATTCCTATATCTTATCTCCCATGGAGATATTCCTACCATTTCCGCTAGTAAATTTAAGTTAGATTCTGTGGCAAAACAACTTTGTGTTACTCCAAATCCTCTAAATGCTCCTCCTGGAGGATTATTTGTATATACAGCCTTCCCATGTATATCTATATCTTGATAATTATAAGGTCCCGCTGCATGTGTACATGCTCTCTCTAATACAGGTCCTCCTAGTGATGCATATGCCCCAGTATCTGAAACTATTGTAGCTTTTAGTGCTGTTAAATATCCATTTTCATCACATGAAGTTGTAAATTCCATCTCCATTGCATGTTTTTTGGGATGCACTATTATACTTTCTTTTCTTGTTAACTGAACCTTTACATACTTCTTCGTGTGATATGCAAGTAAAGCAGCATGATGTTGAACACTCATATCCTCTTTACCTCCAAATCCTCCGCCAACCATTTTATTTATTACTCTAACTTTTTCATGTGGAAGGCCTAGCATATCTGCACACTCATGTTGAGTTGCATATACTCCTTGATCCGAAGAATATATTATTACACCATCATCTTCATAAGGACCAGCTACTGCACATTCTGGTTCTAAAAAAGCATGTTCATTAAATGGAACAGAATATCTTCTTGTTACTACATGCTTAGAATTTTTTATTTTTTCATCAGCATTTCCTCTTACTAATTCTTTTTCTACTAAAACATTTCCACCCTCATGAATTTCAGGAGCATCTTCTTTTAATGCTTCTGCTGGACAAGTTAAAGGTTTTAACTCTTCATACTCAACCCTTACTAACTTCTTAGCTTCTTCTAAAGCTTCCTTTGATTTTGCAGCTACTAATGCTACCGAATCCCCTAAGTATCTAGTAATTTCACCTTCTGGAATTAATGTATCCCAGTCTTTCTTTAAGTGACCTACTTTTATTGTTCCTGGTATATCTTTAGCTGTTAATACAGCTACTACACCTGGATATTTTTTAGCTTCCTCTATATCTATTTTTTTTACTAAAGCCCTTGGATACATAGTTCTTACTGCAGATCCATAAATCATTCCATCTATTCTAATATCATCTACATACTCTGCTTTACCTAAAGTTTTTGCTACTGCATCCACCCTATGTAATTTATCTCCAACAAGCCCTTTACACTCAACTTTTGGAACTTCTATGTTTTCTCTAAGTATTTTAGCAGCTTGCTTTACTGCTTCTACTATCTTTACATATCCTGTACATCTACATATGTTTCCTCTTAAGGCTTTTCTTATTTCTGCTTCTGTTGGATCTGGAGTTACATCTAGTAATGCTTTAGAACTTATTACCATCCCAGGTATGCAGAACCCACATTGTACTGCTCCTGCATTTGTAAATGCATATGCATATGCATCCATTTCTTTTTCAGACATTCCTTCTATGGTAACAATATTTTTACCTACTAACTTTTGTGTATTAAATACACAAGCTTTTGTAGCTTTACCATCTATAATAACCATACAAGTTCCACATGCACCCTCTGCACATCCATTTTTTACAGAAGTTATGTTCATATCTTCTCTTAAAAACTCTAATAGTTTTTTATTTTCTTTTGCTTGAACAGTTTCCCCGTTTAATGTGAATTCAAACATATATGACCCCCTAGTTTATAGTTCTTACTATATACTTTCCAGTAGGATGTTCTACTGTTAACTTTCCTTCTTTTATAATTTCAATCCCCCTTAAAAATACATGCCTAAACTGGCAATCAACTTCGTATCCTTCATATGGAGTATAGTCCGTATTTTGAGTTTGATTTTCTGCACTTATTGTATTTTTCATTTCAGGATCTATGACCACTATATCTGCATCGCTACCCACTTCAATGCTTCCTTTTTGAGGATACATTCCAAATAACTTTGCTGCTTTTGTAGATGTTAACTCTACAAATTTATTCATACTTATTTTTCCTTCTTTAACTCCGTATGTATATAAAAGAACCATTCTATGTTCAACCCCTGGGCCTCCATTTGGAATTTTACTAAAATCATTTATCCCAATATCCTTTTGCCCTTTATAATTAAATGAACAATGGTCTGTTCCTATAGTATCAATGTCTCCCTTTTCTAAAGCTTTCCATAAGGCATCATTGTCGACTTTTGTTCTAAGCGGTGGTGACATTACATACTTAGCACTTTCAAACCCATCTAAATCATATAATTTATCATCTAAAAGCAAATATTGTGGGCAAGTTTCTGTATATACTTTAACCCCATCCAATCTAGCTTTTTTAACTTCTTCTAACGCATCCTTTGAACTTAAATGAACTACATATACAGGTGCATTTGCAGTCTTTGCAATTTTCATCAATCTATAAGTAGCCTCTACTTCTACATCTGATGGTCTACTTAGTTGGTGATATTTAGGTGATAATTGATTATTCTCTTTACATTCATTTATTAACTCACTTATTATATCTCCATTTTCACAGTGGAATCCTATAAGCACGCCTAACTCCTTAGCTCTTTTCAAAGCTTTGAATATAATACCATCATCAACTTGTAGTGTATCTTTATATGCCATATACATTTTAAATGACGTAACACCCTCATTTATCATATCTTCCATTTCTTTGGATGTATTATCATTCCAATCTGTCATAGCCATATGAAATCCATAATCTGAATAGCATTTTCCACTAGATTTATCATGCCATTCTCTAAGACCATCATTTAATGTATGTCCTTTTGATTGAGTAGCAAAATCTAGTATTGTAGTTGTACCTCCAACTATAGCTGCTTTAGTTCCTGTTTCAAAATTATCAGCTGTTATAGTAGTTCCAACATCTAAGTCAAAATGAGTGTGAGTATCTATTCCTCCAGGTACAAGATAGCACCCATTTATAGGTACTATCTCATCTCCTTCTTTAAATAAATCAGCCCCAATTTCAGCTATTTTTCCATTTTCAATTCTTACATCTGCTTTATAGGATTTTACATCCGTTACTATTGTTCCACCTTGTAAAATTAGCCCCATTTTAATTTCCTGCCTTTACTTTGCTTCTACAGCACCCATTTGCATTGTTAATGCTCTCTTTGGACATCGTGTCACGCATAATCCGCATCCAAAACATTTATCTTCATCTATAACCATTTCATCTCCAACTTCAATTGCTTCGTATACACAACTTGTTACGCATTTCTTACACTTTATACATTTATCTTGATCTACTTGTGGAGCTACTGAATGAGTTCTAAATTCCATCTCTTGAACTTTCTTATGTGCTAATCCTTTTATTTCATTTACATCTGAATATCCATTTGCTTCTAAGAATTCGTTTAATTCTCTAGCTATTTTTCCGTATACTTGAGGTCCTTTAAGTATTGCTTCTGTACAAGTTTGTACTGCTGAAGCCCCAGCCATCATCATTTCAGCAACATCTCTTCCGCAAGTTATTCCTCCTACACCTATTATTGGTATGTTTACAACTTTAGAAGCTTCGTATATACATCTTACTGCTAATGGTCTTATTGGAGCTCCTGATAACCATCCGTATCCTGTTTTACTTCCCATTATAGGGAATCCTGTTTCAACATCTATTGCCATACATGGACCAAATGAATTTATCATTACAAGTCCATCTGCTCCTGCTTCTTCAACAGCTTTTGCTATTGTTTGTATATCAGTGTGAGGACTCATTTTCATAAATACTGGTACGTCTAGTGCATCTTTTGCAGCTTTTAAAGCATTTACTATCGGAGTTACATCTGTTCCTACATAATGTGTAGACAATTCAACTGCATCTGCATAAGGCTTAACAAGTGGTGCAACCTTAGCTATATCTTCTGCTGTATATCCCATACTTATTATCACTGGAACTCCTGCACTTTTAGCTTTTGCGTATTCTTCAGCTATCCATTGCTCTTTTGGTAATTCAGACCATAACTCCGTATTTAAGAACCCGCTATTAGTATTTGCCATACATGGTCTTGGTACATCTGCTGGAAGTACAGATATAGTTTTTGTGCATATACCTCCTGCTCCACCTTTTACAGCTTCTATACATAAATCTCCATCTTTAGCTCCTGGTCCTGCTGCTGTCATTATTGGATTTGGAAACTCCATATCGTGTATTTTAACTTGTAAATTTGCCATTTTTTAATCTCCCCTTTTTCATTTTTGTTTATATTTTCACAAAACGTATTCTAATCAATATATTTAAACTGCTTTTTCATCTGTTTCATTATCATTGTTTGATTCTTTTTTACTTCCTAATTCATTAAAGAATATGTTCAGTAAAACTGCAGCTAAACTTCCTGTTGTTATCCCACTATGGAATATTGTTTGCACCCAATTTGGGAAGTTATGATAAAAATCAGGATTTGCTAAAGGTATCATAGCTAGTCCAACACTTATTGCTACAATTACTCCATTTTTTGTCCCATTAAATTCAACTTTGCTTAAAGTTCTTATTCCACCTACTAAAACCATCCCAAACATCGCGAATCCTACTCCACCAAGAACCTGTTTAGGTATTGCTGCTATTATTGATGCAAATTTAGGTATAAATCCTAATACCAATAAGATAATACCTGCATGTATCGCTATGTATCTTGACTTTATTCCCATCAATCCAACAAGCCCTGTATTTTGAGCAAATGGAGTTATTGGGAATGAGTTGAATATACTAGATAGAAAAGTTGAGATACCATCTCCTCTTAATGCTCTTTTTATATTTGCACCATCTATGTCTTTATCTACCATCTCATGTATTGCCATCATGTTTCCTAATGATTCAGTCATTAGTACTAACATTATTAATCCTAAAGATATTACTGCTGATGGTTCAAATACTGGCATCCCAAATTTTAAAGGTACATTAACACTAAACCAACTTGCACTAGATACATTACTAAAATCAGCCATACCTAATACACCTGCTAATACTGTTCCTATTACTATTGCAAAAAGTATTGCTGCACTATTCCAGATCCCTCTTAAATACTTAAATAGCACAATAGTTATAGCTAATACAGCTAATGCTAATCCTACTTGAGACGGTTCAGCTGGCCCTACTTTACTATCAGTTATCCACTTAATCCCAACTGGTAATAGCGATACTCCAATTACCAATACTACTGTTCCTGTGACTACTTTTGGGAAAAATCTTATTATTTTTTCAAATACTGGAGCTATTATTATACATAATAATCCTGCTGCCATAACTGCCCCAAACACAGTTTGCATAGCTAGATTTGGATCTTGGTATGATGAAGCTATAGATGTCATGGCTGCAACAGCCGCAAAGCTAGTTCCTTCGATTACCGGAATCTTAGCACCTGCAATATTTCCTATACCAAAAGCTTGTATCAGCGTTCCTACCCCCGCCATAAATATACAAGCACTAATTAAAAAAACTATACTTTCATGGTCTAGTCCTGCAGCACTTCCTACCATCATAGGAACTGCCACCGCTCCTGCACACATTGCTAATACGTGTTGTAATGAGAATATCCATGACTTGGATACCGGTATTCTCTCATCCACTGGAGCTATTTTAGGGCTTTTTTCTTGAGACATTTATAGTCCCCCTTTTATATTATTTTTTATATTCTATCCCACAATTTGTTGCTCATCTCTCTACTCTTTGCTAATACCGACTCTTCATCAACATTTAATAAAATCCTATCCTTCATCAATATTTTTCCATTTATAATGGTTGTATCAACACTTCTTCCTGTCATCCCAAATATTATGTGTCCGTTTTCTGTATTTTCATTAAGCGGAGTGTGCGGTATATAATCTACAACTATTACATCAGCATATGCTCCCTCTTTTAAAACTCCTAGATCTTTTTTATAATGTTTACTCGCTATTTTTCTATTGTTTTCAAATAACATAGTTGGCCCTTCTGCCCATCCAACCCTTGGATCTCTTAATTGATGTTTGTGTATTATATTTGCAACCTTTAAAGATTCAAACATATCACTTGTATATCCATCAGTTCCTAATCCAACAGTTATTCCTTTGTTTAATAAATGAACTACAGGAGCACATCCAACTGCATTTCCCATATTAGATTCTGGATTATGTACAACAAAAGATTTATTTTCTTTTATTAATTCCATTTCTTCAGAATCTATATGAATACAGTGAACTGCTATAGTTTTATCATTTAAAACATTGAAATCATTTAATCTTTGTACAACCTTTTTATTGTATTTTTCTTTATTTATAATGACATCATCTATCCCCTCTGCTGTATGTACATGATATCCAGCATCTAGATTAGCCATTTCATTTGCACATTTTTCTAAAGTTTCATCAGATAACGTAAAAGCTGCATGAAGGCCAAACATACCTTTTACCATATCTGATTCATCATTTTGAGCAAACTTTATAAAATTAACGTTTTCCTGAATTCCTTGATCTATCGTTTTCAATCCATCTCTATCAGATACTTCATAACAAAGATTTGTTCTAATACCTAAGTCTTTAGCTACATCTTTTATAGTAAATAAACTTCCCTCTATAGCAAATGGACTTGCATGGTGGTCAAATACTGTTGTAACTCCATTTTTTATACAATCTATATAAGTAGCATAAGCACTATATTTTGTATCTTCTAAAGTAAGTTTTTTATCTAATCTCCACCACAAATTTTCTAGAATTTCCATAAAATTTTCTGATGGTTTTCCTGGTACAGCCATTCCCCTAGCAAAAGAACTATATATATGCATATGAGTGTTTATAAGCCCCGGCATTATTACCCTTTTATTCGCATCTATAAACTCATAATCTGAGTACTTTTCCTTCATTTCTTTAGTTGTACCAATCTCTTTTATAACATTTCCTTCAATAACTACACACCCATCATCCATATATGGATTTTGTTCATTTTTAGTTATCAATCTCCCATTTCCAACTAATATCATGTTTTGATACCTCCCAAGGTTATCTCAATACTTTACCAGCCTTAATATGTTTATATTCATTTTCTTCAATTACACAGTTTCCATTTATGATTACATAATCTATACCTGTTGGATATTGAGTAGAGTCAATATAATCATCACATCCTGAAACTTTGTCTTTATCAAAGATAACTATATCTGCAAAGTATCCTTCTTTTAGTTGACCTCTATCTTTTATACTGAAACTTTGTGCAGCTTTTTTAGTCATTTTATGAACTGCTTCTTGTAAAGTCAATACGCCTAATTCTCTAACATATCTTCCTAATATTTTAGGGAATGATCCGTATGCTCTTGGATGTGGCTTTCCTGACAATAGCCCATCTGTACAAACATTTTGTTCTTCTCTCTTCATGAAAGTTATAATATGTTCTTCTAGTCCGTAAAAATCTACCATTCCAACTGCATTTTCTTCTTCTAATAATAGGTCCATAGTAGCATCAACAGGATCTTTACCTCTCATTTCACCTATTTCTAATAGACTTTTACCTATTGTATTTTCATTCTTTTTATTCTTTACACTTGTAACAAAAATTTGATCTATTCCTGCAAATTGAATAAAGTTATCCCAACCTTCTATTCCATTTTCGATATCTTTTTTCATTCTATTTCTATCATCTTCGTTTTGTAATCTTTCTAATAGCTTATCTGTCCCTCCTGAATGTGCCCAAGGAGGAAGAACTACTCCAAGCATAGTGCTACCTGCAGCATATGGATATTGGTCAAATGAAACTTTTATACCTTCTGATTTAACTTTCTCCAATAACTCTAAAACTTGAGGTATATACTTCCAATTATCTTTTCCACACACTTTGAAATGTGAAAAATGAACCTTAACCCCAGATTCTTTTCCTATTGTTATTATTTCTTCCATAGATGTAAGAATCGTATCAGCTTCACTTCTTTGATGGACAACAAATACTCCATCATATTTTGCAACAACCTTGCACATTTCTATTATCTCTTCAGTCATAGAATAAGCACATGGTATATATATAAGCCCTGTAGATAATCCAATAGCTCCTGCTTTTAATTCTCTTTCTGTGATTTCACACATCTTTTCAATTTCTTCTTTAGTTGCTGGTCTATCTTCTAATCCCATAGCTTCCATTCTAATATTTCCATGAGGAACTAAGTAAGTTTCATTTAATCCTACTCCGTTACCTTCCATCATAGTAAGATAGTTATCAGTAGTTTCATATTCCCAATCTATCTCGTCACTTTCACCATCTAGGCCTGCTAGATTTTTTCTCCATGAAGGAATAAATTCCTTAGGAAGTGGAGCCATAGATATACCATCTTGGCCCAACACTTCTGTTGTTATTCCTTGTCTTATCTTTATTTCATTAAATGGATTTACTAAAATCATAAGGTCTGAGTGGCTATGAGTATCTATAAAACCAGGACATACTACTCTACCGCTTGCATCTATTATCCTATCTACATCTTCTGTAATCTCAGTTGATATTTTACTTATCTTATCATCATTAATTAACACATCACCTATAAATGGTTCTGTATTAGTACCATCAACTACTAGCCCTTGCTTTATTAAAATTTTCATAACACTTACCCCTATTTATTTATTTTTTATAAACTGATTTAAGTATTCCGTAGTAACCTTCTGCTCCTATAAATAATTGCTCTTGTTCTATATATTCATCTATTGTATGAGCAAGATTTTCTTTTGAAGGTCCAAATCCTATTGTTTTTATCCCTGCCTCACCTGCATAGTGACTTCCATTTGTACAGAATGAGTATTGAGTTATTTGACTATCTATTCCAGCTTCTTTTAATCCTTTGTATGCCGCTTGAACAAACTCATCTTGCTCATCATATAACCAACCTGGGAAGAATCTTTCACCTTCTATTTTATTTCCTGTGTAGCATCCTTCACATCCTATAGCATAAGAAACTTTAGCATCTAATTCTGGATCTTCTTTCATCATTTCATCTAATAATGCTTGTATTGGAGCTAACACTCCTTCTTTAGTTTCTCCTACTAATAATCTTCTATCAAAAGTAGCTTTACAATAATCTGGCACTACTGAAGCTCCTGGGTATGGAGAAGATTTTATATCAGTTAAAACTAATATTCCAGGCCCTAATACTGGATGAGTAGGTGGCTCTAGGTTTTGTATTTTTTCTATTATCTTAGACATTTTATATACTGCATTTATTCCTTTGTGTGGGTTAGCAGAGTGAGCTGGTTTTCCGAAAGTTTCTACTACTATTTCTCCTCTACCTCTTTGCCCTATCTTTAAGTTAAGCTCTGAAGATTCACCTATAACAACATAATCTGGTTTAACAGCTTCACTTATTTTTCTAGCTGCTATACCTTCAAATATTTCTTCATGAACTACACCTGCTACATATAATTCACCTTCAAAGTCTTTTTTTGTATCTTCTGCAAAGTATGAAACAGCAGCTATCATTGCACTTAACTGACCTTTCATGTCAGAAGTACCTCTACCATATATTTTGCCATCATTTATAACTCCAGCAAATGGAGGGAATGTCCATTTACTTTCATCTGGTACTTCTACTGTATCTATATGTCCATCAAATAATATTTTCTTTCCTTCTTTGTTTCCTTTTATACAACCTATTATGTTTCCGTATTCATCTCTAAACCAGCTATCAAATCCTAGCTTTTTGAAGTTTTCTTCTATTGCTTTTACTACATTTTCTTCATGTCCTGAATAACTTGCATTTCTTATTAACGATTGACACAACTCAGTTAATTCTTGTTTTCTTTGTTCATTTAACATCCTATTAATCCCCCTTAATTTTTCTAATTATTATCTATATACTTGCACATTCTCCGTCCCAAACTATGCTTCTATATTTCTCTGGATCTGTATCTCCTTCAGTGCTTATTAGTAATACTCTAGAATCTTTATCTAGTTTTAATGCTTCTCTAAGATCTTTTAATTTATCATCGCTCATCATAGCTGCTAATAATCCTGTTGTTACAGCTCCTGATTCTCCTGATATAACTTTTGTATCTCCTGTTAATGGATTTCCTAATACTCTCATTCCTTTAGCTGAAACCCAATCTGGTGCTGAAACAAAAGCTCCTGAATAGTTCTTTAATATTTCAAATCCT
>NZ_JBOGBV010000014.1:0-54796 GCF_051656405.1 Paraclostridium sp. | reverse complement strand
TAGATGTTATAGTTATAAAAAAATTAGGTGTTGTTATGCTAGATGCAACAGCTCCTCATATTGTAGATCCTAAAAATCCAGGAGCTATAGATGAAATTTTAGATTTAGGAAGATATTGGGATAGAAAAGCTATTGAATTAAATAAAAAAGACTCAATTGATTGTAATAAAGAGGTAAGTAGGTTCTTCCAAGTTGGATTTAAATATTTTGAAGCAGCAGCTCCTATAGCTTATGAAATACAATCTAAAAACGTAGATTGTATGGACTTTGGAAAAGTAAACTTGTTAACTGCAAATTTACTTCAATCAATATTTGAAAATGTAATTCCTAATGGTGAATATAAAGAACAAATACATTTATTTGGAAGTGCATTATCTCCTTTAGGTCATGTAGAATACACAGATACAATTTTGAAAGACGTAAATAAAATTTACTACCTAGAAGGAGATTTAGGTACAGGAAAATCAACTTTATTAAATAAAGTTGCAAATAAAGCTACAGAAAATGGTCTAGAGGTAGAAATATTCCATGCTCCATTATTACCAGAAAAAATAGAAACTATTTTAATTAAAGATTTAGACTTAGCTATAACAACTAGCAAATTATTTAAAGATAAGAATTTAGAAACTTTAGATTTAAATAGTTATATGGATACTAAAAAACATGATAAGTATGAAGATGAGCTAAGTTATAGTAATAAAGTTTTAAATGATTTAGTTGAATATGGATTGTTAAATATTAAAAGAGCAAAACAGCAACACGACTTATTAGAAGAGTACTATGTGCCTAATATGAATTTCTCAGAAGTGAATAAATTAAAAGATATAATAATAGATAGAATTTTAGAATATAAATAAAACAAAAAGAGAGCCTTATTAGGCTCTTTTTTTGTTTATTTATATAATTTTATTTATATAAATAGAATTATTTGAATGTATGAATAAATCCTATATGTTAATAATTGTAGATGAAGTTAGTATATAAACTATTGAAATACTCAATAGTTTATATACTAACTTCAAAATAATATAAATAAGTGAAAGGAGAATGAGATAAATTTTAGTATTAGACAAAAAAGCTCCATCTACAATAAGAAAAAATTTAGCTATGAAGTATAATGCAATACCGATTGAAATAAGAGAAAATGATTTGGTAGTAGCTATAAGTAAAGAAAATATTTATGCATTACAAGATTTTAGATTAGCAACTAGAAAAAATATAGTTTTTAAATTAGAAGATGAGTTAAAAATAAAAGAAGCTATAAAAATATATTACTCAGAATGTGATATAAATAATGATGACTATTACCAAAGTATATTAAATGAGATGTTATCTAAAGCATTAAATTTTAATTCAAGTGACATACATATAGAACCATTTGAGGATAATCTAAAAATTAGGATGAGAATAGATGGAAACTTAAAAGAGATTTATAACTACTCGAAAGATATGCATATGCAATTAGTTACAGTTATAAAATTAATTGCAGGATTAGATATAGCTGAAAAAAGATTGCCTCAAGATGGGCGCATAGACAAAAAAATTAATGGAAATACATTAGACCTTAGATTATCTACTATACCTACTGTGCATGGAGAAAAGGTGGTTATTAGAATATTAAATAGAAACAAATTTCTAAAGAATAAATCAGAAATTGGATTTTCAAATATTGCTATAAATAAGATTAGAAATATAGTTAATCAAATGAGTGGTATCTTGCTTATAACAGGTCCTACTGGAAGTGGAAAAACAACAACTTTATATTCAATATTAAATGATTTTAAATTTATGGATAAAAATATAGTAACAATAGAAGACCCGGTTGAATACAAGATAGAAGGCATAAATCAGACTCAGGTAAATACAAAAATAGGATTAACTTTTTCAAAAGGATTAAGATCCATATTAAGGCAAGATCCAGATGTAATAATGGTAGGAGAGATAAGGGATCAAGAAACTGCCCAAATAGCCATTAGAGCCGCTTCTACAGGACACTTAGTAATAAGTACCATGCACACTAATAATGCGATTGAATCAATAAACAGATTGCTTGATATGGGGATACCAAGATATTTAATTGCATCAACATTAAATGGTATAATATCTCAAAAATTAATTAGGCGTGTATGCAAAAACTGTAGTTTTGAAGAACATATAGAAACAAATATATCTAAATATCTAAAATTACATAAAGATATAAAAATTAAGAAAGCTAAGGGGTGTAGGGATTGCAATGGCACTGGATATAAAGGAAGAGTAGCACTGTATGAAATAGTAGAAATGGATAAAGATATTAGGAATGCTATAATGAGTCAAAATAATATAGAAGATATTTATAATACTGCCAGACTAAATAATATGATTACCTTTTTAGATAGTTGCTCATATTTAATTAATGAAAATATAACAACAATAGAAGAAATTATAAGTGCTAGAGCTATATTGAATAGAGGTGAAACAAATGTCTCTATATGAATGTATAGTATATGATGAGCATGGAAATAGAGCAAGGAAAAAATTAAATTTTGATTCGGAAAAAGAATTGAAAGTATATGCATTAGAAAATAACTTTAAAATAGCAAATATAAGATTATTAAAAGATAGAAATAACAAAAGTTTAAGAGACAAAGACCTATCTACTTTATGTAATCAATTAGGAATGTTGATTTCATCGGGATGCGAAATTACACACTCGCTAAATACAATTCAATTAAATTGTAGTAAAAAATTAAAACCAATTCTAAAAAATATAAATTATAACCTTCAAAAAGGAAACTCTATTTCGTTATCATTTAAAAACTCAGCTAAGTTTTCAAAGTTTTTCATAAATATGGTTAAAGCAGGAGAAGTAAGTGGTAAATTAGATGAAATCTTAATGAATCTATCAGATTATTATAAAAAAGAATATGAATTTAAAAGAAAATTAATCTTGGCTATGGTATATCCTATAGCGTTAATTCTTACATGTATATGTGTAATTTTATTTACATTAATATATACTGTCCCTAAATTTCAACAATCGTTTATTGGAAGTGAAAGTAACCTGTCTCTAACCACTAAGGTTTTAATAAATTTTTCTATGAATTTAAGAAATCATTATAAAATAATTTTTTTAATAATAGGTGCTATTATAGGACTTCTAATTTACATGTTTAAAAAAGAATATAAAGTTAGAATGTATTTTGATAAGAAATTATTTAAATTTAAATTAACTAGAAATATTATTCAAACTATAGAAGTAAATAAATTTATAAGATGTATATACATATTGATAAGTAGTGGAGTACAAATTACAAATGCTTTGGATATATCTTGTGATGTAATAAGTAACAAATATATGGTACAGAAATTAAATATATCAAAAAACTTAATTCAAAAAGGAAACAGTATAGCGTTCTCATTAGATAAGTCACAAGTCTTTCCTAAAATAGTAATATCCATGATAGAAGTAGGTGAAGAAACAGGCAAAATGGAACATTGTTTACGAAATATAAATACAAATTATGAAAATGATTTAGAAAATTTAACTAGTAAAATAATTAAACTAATAGAGCCTATTATTGTTTTAGTTTTAGGATTAGTTATAGGAACTTTACTAGTTTTTATAATGACGCCTGTATTTGATGCAGTAACTTCATTTGAATAAAAATAAATAAAAGGAGAAATGAAATGAAAATAGATAAGAAGATAATTATGAAAAAAAGAAGAGGTTTCACATTAATAGAACTTGTAATTGTAGTTGCAATACTTGGGGTACTATCAAGCATTGCATTAGTCAAGTTTGGTGATGTTGAAAAAAATAGTAAGCTAAATGCAGATTATGTTACGGCGAACAATATAGCTACAGCTGCAAAAATAGCGATAAATAGTGATGTATCTGAAGATGAAATTAGTGTAGATTATTTAGTTGAAAAAAATTATTTAGAAGGCAAGCCTAAAGTTCAAAGCCAAAGAGATAAAAACTTTAAAATATATACTAAAGGCGAAGATATACAGGTGAAAGTAGATGAACAAACTTTTTATCCTAAAAATGAACAAGAATAAAGTATAGAGGTGATAAAAATAAAAACATTAACTTTAGAGATAAAAGAAAATACAATTAAAATGCTTGTTATAGAAAAGTATTTTGGACGTGTTAAATTTAGAAATATGAAAACTTTTGAATTTAATCAAATAGATCAAAATGGATTAATTTTAGATATTAACAAGTTAAGTAAAATAATAAAAAATGAATTGAATAATTTTAAAATACCATGTAGGAGAATATCTTTTGCAGTTCAAAATGAAAGTATAATAAATAGAAATATTAAAGTGATAAATACTGGGCATAAGGGTGATATAAAGGGTCTTATAGGATATGAGTTAAGTGAGTATATGCCTATAAATATGAAAGATTATATATTAAAGTACAATATATTAAAACAAGAAGACGAGTATCTAGATGTACAAGCTATACTTATGCCAATATCCCTTATGAAAAGGTATAGAGAACTAGCTAAATCATTGAAATTTAAACCTATAAGCTTAAGTGTTAATTTTGATATATTAAATAAACTTATATATAACGAAACTATTGAAATAGAAGGAGAAAACAATTTGATTTTAGATATGGGAAGACAATACACTAATGTAAATTTAATTAAAAATAAACTTATTATAAACTCATACACATTAAATAATATGGATGTATATGAGTTTTTAAATAATGAAATTGAAAATAATTATGAGAAAATATATTACTATGGTTTTCAAAACTGTGAACTTATAAAAAATTTAAAGACAAAATTTAAGGTAAATAAACTTTTTTTAAAAGATGAAAAACAAGATGAATTAAATGATTTTATTAATAATATAGGATTGATATAGTTATGAAGAATGGAAAAATATTAAACTTTTTTTTCGAAGATGAGAAGTTTTACAATAAGGAAATAGATAAAGAAAAATTAATATTAATTAGCATTATAGTATTTACAATTGTAATTAATTTAAATAAATTTTATAAAATTCAAAATCTAGAAGAAAATGTGACAGAAAGGAAATCTGTTTTAAATTGTATTGAACAAAATAAAGAAACTTCAAATATAAAACAAACCACATCAAAACTATCTAGTATATTGAATTTAATGGATGATAGTGAATTAAAAAGTATAGAAATAAAAAATAAAAAATTAAAATTTAAAGGTGAAACTAATGACTTTGAAAAAATAAAAAATTATTTGGATATAGTTAAGGAAATAGAAAATACAAAAGAAGCTAATATCGATTTTATAAATAACAATGAAAATATATATGAATTCGAAATAAGTAGTTTTTAGGAGTTAATGATGAAAATAAATAAAAATAAAATAAATATAAGTATTTTTTTAGTATTATTTTTAGTTTTGAATTTTAGTTTTATATATTTGAAATTGGATAAAAAAGAAAAATTGTTAGGCAATCAGATTAAAGTTATAAAAAAGTTGGAAAATGAAAAAGATCAAAAGTTAAAAGCTGGATATAGAGAAGATATAATAATAAGTATTCAAAAACAATTTAAAGATATTGCAACTATAAAATATATCAAGACAAATTTAAATAGTGATGATGAAATAGAGCTTGAAGGAGAGATAAATGGAGATAGAAATTTAATATATCAAAGTATTGAAAGTATAAATAATTCAAAGAAAAAAATAAACATAGATAGTATAAATATAACAAAGATGGATGAAAATATTATAAATTGCAAATTTAAAGTAAAAGTCATATAAAAGGTTTTCCTATGTTTTATGTAGAATAATTTAATATATAAGAATATTCTACAAATTCTTAAGGAGGACTCCAATGGATAATAATATACTTTTTTTAAATAATTATATAAATGATATCGAATATGATTTTCTTAAAAATGGAAACACAAAGTACACTTACGTATGTAAAAAATTTTATGGTGTAGATATAGAAAAGATAAGCATATATATTTGGACATTAAATATAATGGATGAATTTAGTCAAACAATTAATGAAAAGTGTAAAGACATAGATAATATAGAGAAAATATCTAAAGATGTTTATGATTTAATAAAAACAGATAGGAAAAAAGTTATATTGTATTCATATTTAAAAGGACATTTGTTGGGATACAACAATTATGTATTAATAAAAGAATTTAAAAGCATAAATAAGGATATTATTGAACAAGATTTGGCTGAACTTTTATCGAAATCTGAACCAGATGAATATCTTGAAATAAAGAAATTTCAAGGCGATATAAAGTTAAAAGATATATATATTAATGATGAAAATAAACTAATTGAAAATATAAAAAAATTTTATTTAAATAGTATGGAGGAAAAAATAAAAGATTTAAATTTAAAAGTAGATGTAGAAAAAATAATTAATTCAGTAAATGAAATTATGATAAACGATGCAAAAAACAAATATAATGAGGCAATTTTAGATGGAATTATACAGAAAATCAATAAAAAATCGCTTAAAATCAATAAAATAACTTTATAGTGTAGAATCATTGAGGGAAAGATGATATAATTATAAATTGTATTTAAATTTAGAAATGAAGGAGTGAAAGTAACAGTGTTAGGGAGAAACGAGTTATGCCCATGCGGAAGCGGGAAAAAATATAAAAAATGCTGTTTAAATAAAGATGTTGTGTCGGAGAGAGCTAGTAGAAAAATTGTACTTTCACAAAAACAATATTCACAACTGTACTCAAAACTGTATGAATATTCAAGACAGCCGAAGTTTAAAGAAGAGTATAAAAAAGCACAAGAAATGTTTTATATATTAGATGATGAAAATGTAAATGGTAAGTTTGAAAGCTTCTTTAATACATACTTTATACAAGACCATATAATGGAAAATAAAAAAGTTATAACTGTAGACTTTTTTGAAGAAAATAAAAATAGCTTAACTAAGCCAGAAGTAGATATACTAAAAAGCTTATTTGAATCTTATGTAAGTGTGTATGTTATAAAAGAAAAGTTAGAGGATAAAATTTTATTAAAAGATGCTATAACAGGAGATGAAATATACACTGAAGATATAAATCTATTAAATGGGTTTAATCAAGGTGACTGTATAATAGCTAGAATAGTTGAAGTAGGAGAATCTCATCTATTACTAGACGTTACAGTAAGTATATCAGATGCTGTTAAAGATGTAATAGTAAATGATATAAATCATTTCTTTAGCCAATATGAAGATTTATATAAAGATATAAAAACTTTCTTAATATATCATACTCACATACTTTACAAGTACATTCAACAATTACTAGATCCTAACATAGCTGAATATCTTAAAGATCAAAAAGACGTTAAAGCTAAAAAACAAGAAGAAGTTAAGGAAATGATTGACGAGAATGAGTGCTCAGTTTCAGCTTTACTTAAAGCTCAAGTTGAAAGTGATATATTAGAAAACTGCTTAGAGTTTTGGAACGAATATAAAGCTAAAAATAGCGAAATAAAAGGTTCTGAGAATGGATGGGCAGCAGCAGTAGAATATCATATTAAAAAAGAAAATGGACAAACAGTAACTCAATCACAAATCTCTAAAAAATATGATATAAGTCCAAGTACTTTAGGTAAGAGACATAAAGACTTAAAAATGTAGTAAAACTTAATTTAAAATATACAGAAAGAGGTATATAGATGAGCCTTAATTTAGGAAAAGCAATTGCTGTATCAACAAGTTATATAAAATCTAATCCAGCAGTACCGGTATATAAGGGAGATGAAACTCCTGAGAATTTATATGCAGTAATATACCATATAGAAATAGGGTACAACGAAAAAAGTTTAGAAAAGGCGATGCAATACATAATTATAGATTATAAAGAATTTGAATTATGTGAGAGCGATAAAAATGAATTAGTAAGTATAGCAAAACAATACTGTGAACAAAACGGTATAAAGGATGATGAGCAAACTCAAATAGCATTACTAGATAATGAAGAGGCAGAGAATTTCTTAGAAAAAGTATTTAACAACATGAAAGTTATAAGAGGGTTAATAACTCAAAGAGATTAAGTAACAATATAATTAGAATTTACCATAAAAGCTAGGCCCTACGAAGCCTAGCTTTTATTTTTACTAAAGAAAGGTAGGTATGACATGTTAAGAGTTTCTAATATTAAGTTAGATATAAATGAAAGCTTAGATAATATAAAACCTATGTTATTAAAAAAATTAAAAATTAGTGAAAAAGAATTACTTAATTATAAGATATATAAAGAATCTATAGACGCTAGAAGAAAAGGCAAAATAGATTTTGTTTACACTGTTGATGTAGAACTTAAGCATGAAAATAACATATTAAAAAAATCAAAAATTAAAGATGTTGTAGAAGTTAAAGAAAAATCATATACAGATGTACAAAGTGGTACTGAAAAGTTAAAAAACAGACCTGTTGTAATAGGAAGTGGGCCAGCTGGATTATTTGCAGCATTAGTTTTAGCTCAAAGAGGATATAATCCAATTTTACTTGAAAGAGGACTGGATGTAGATACAAGAACAGAAGATATTAAAAAGTTCTGGGAAGATGGAAAGTTTAATCCAAAATCTAATGTCCAATTTGGAGAAGGTGGAGCAGGAACATTTTCAGATGGAAAATTGACTACTAGAATAAAAGACATAAGATGCAGAAAAGTTTTAGAAGAACTTGTTAACTTTGGAGCTCCAGAAGAGATTTTATATTCATATAAGCCACATGTTGGAACAGATATATTAAAAGAAGTAGTTAAAAATATAAGAGAAGAAATTATAAGACTAGGCGGAGAAGTTAAATTTGATGCGAAAGTTACAAAGATAGATATAGAAAATAGCGAAATAAAATCTGTAATTGTAAATGATAATGAAACTTTTGAAACAGAGGCTGTAATACTTGCAATAGGACATAGTGCTAGAGATACATATAAAATGCTATATGAACAAGGTGTAAAAATAACTCAAAAACCTTTTGCGATAGGAGCAAGAATAGAGCATCCTCAAACATTAATAAATAAATCTCAATATAAAGAGTTCTATGATCATCCTAGATTAGGGGCAGCTGATTATAGATTAGTTGAACACACATCAAATGGAAGAAGTATATACACTTTCTGTATGTGCCCAGGAGGGACTGTGATAGCCTCAGCATCTGAGGAAGGTCAAGTTGTTACTAATGGGATGAGTGAACACGCTAGAGACCAAGAGAACGCAAATAGTGCAGTTTTAGTAAATGTTGCTACAGAGGACTTTGAAAGCGACCATCCGTTAGCAGGAGTTTACTTCCAAGAAAAATATGAAAGATTAGCATTTGAACTAGGTGGGAAAAACTACAAAGCTCCAATTCAATTAGTAGGGGACTTTTTAAATGATAGAGTAAGTACTGAATTAGGATCTGTAAGACCTTCATATAAACCAGGATACGAATTTATAGATTTAAGAGGTTGTTTACCGAAGTTTGTATGTGACACAATGAAAGAAGGATTACTTTTACTAGATAAAAAGTTAAATGGATTTGCTATGAATGATGCAGTTCTAACAGGGGTAGAAACTAGATCTTCTGCACCTATAAGAATAGTTAGAGATGAGAAAACATTAGAATCTGTTAATGTCAAAGATTTATATCCTAGTGGTGAAGGAGCTGGATATGCAGGAGGAATAGTGACTGCAGCTGTAGATGGAATAAAGTGTGCTGAAAAAATTATTTCTAAATATTGTGAAAATTAAAAGTTAACCATAATTTAATAAATATTTAATATATTTTTAATATTTAACATAGATTTAACAAAACTAGACAAGCTGTTTGATAAAATGGATAAGGCTCTATATTTGTAGACTAATAGTATAAATATTTCAAGGAGGAAATGAAATTGGATATAGTAATTAGCCTTATGGGAGGATTGGGTTTATTCTTATATGGAATGAACTTAATGGCAGAGGGTCTTGAAAAATCAGCAGGATCGAAACTTAAAAGAATAGTTGAACTTCTTACTAGTAATATATTCATGGGAGTTATTGTAGGTGCATTTGTTACTGCAATCATACAAAGTAGTAGTGCTACAACAGTTATGGTAGTTGGATTTGTAAATGCAGGTATAATGAATTTAACACAAGCAATAGGCGTTATAATGGGAGCTAACATAGGAACTACTGTAACTGCTCAGCTTGTATCATTTGACTTAAATGGAATGGCACCTATAGCATTAGGGATTGGTATTATTTTATATTTATTTGCATCCAAGCCAAAAGTTAAAAACATAGCAGAAATATTAATTGGATTTGGTATATTATTTACTGGTATGGACTTTATGAAGAATGCAGTTGAACCATTGGCTGAATATAAAGGATTTACAGACTTATTAGTAGGGTTTGGAGATCATCCTTTATTAGGATTATTATTAGGATTTGGGATAACAGCTATAGTTCAAAGTTCAAGTGCTTCTATGGGTATGCTTATAGCCTTAGCATCACAAGGATTAATACCTTTAAATGCAGCATTACCTATATTATACGGACAAAATATAGGGACATGCGTTACATCATTAATATCAAGTGTTGGGGCGTCTAGAAATGCTAAAAGAGCAGCTGTTATGCATTTAATATTCAATGTTTTAGGTACGGCAGTATTCTTGATAGTATTAAACAAACCAGTAGTAAGCTTTGTAACTAATATGAATCCTGGTGATGTAGCTAGACAAATAGCTAATACTCACACATTATTCAATATACTATCAGTTATTATATTACTTCCATTTACGAAGTTTATTATAAATCTTGCTATAAAGCTTGTTCCAGATAAAGCTGGAGAAGAAGATGAAAGTAAAGCTATAAAGTATCTAGATGATAGAATAGTTGAAACACCATCAATAGCTGTAGCAAGTGTAGTTAAAGAAACTTTAAGAATGGGTAAAAAAGCTAAAGAAAGTGTAAATTATGCGCTACATGGATTTTTAGAACAATCTCAAGAGAATATAGA
The DNA here is from genome assembly GCF_051656405.1 of Paraclostridium sp. GTDB lineage: Bacteria > Bacillota > Clostridia > Peptostreptococcales > Peptostreptococcaceae > Paraclostridium. Next base: position 43,840 of record NZ_JBOGBV010000014.1, on the reverse strand, counting down.
TAAATCATTTAAAAATGAAAAAATAGTGAATGAATTACAAAAGGGAATTCTAAACTATTTACTTAAATTATCAAAAGCTCATTTAGATGAAGATGCTAGAGATATAGTAGATTCTTTATTTAATACAGTAAATGATATAGAAAGAATAGGGGACCATGCTGAAAATATAGCTGAATTAGCTCAAGATATAATTAATTCAGATTTAAAATTATCTAAGCAAGGAACTGAAGAAGTGAGAGAATTATACAATAAAGTTATAGCAACTTATGATTATGCACTACAAGCTATGAAAACTTATGATGTAGACTTAGCTTGTAAAGTTATAAAGATGGAAGAACAAGTTGATATAATGGAAAAATCATGTAGAGCAAATCATATACATAGATTAAATAATAGTTTATGTAGTATAGACAGCGGAATTATATTCTTAGATTTAATATCTAACCTTGAAAGAATATCAGACCATGCGGTTAATATAGCTCAACAAGTTATAGCAAACAAATTAGAAAAACAATAATATAACTATCGACAAACTCCTGTATAAAAAATATACAGGAGTTTTGTATATATAAATGAATAATTGAAAATATTAAAATTAAATTATAAATAAATATTATAATTAATTTGGAAAAATACATATTGTTTGATATAATTTTCTATATAATAAATTTTTAACGAGATAAGGAAGGTAATGGGCTATGAAAAAGTTAAGTTTTGATTATAGTAATTCAATAGGTTTTTTAAATCAAAAAGAAATCGATTGTATGAGCGAGTATGTAAAAGTTGCTCATGAAATGATACATAATAAAACTGGTGAGGGGAACGATTTCTTAGGTTGGGTAAACTTACCTAGTGATTATGATAAAGAAGAGTTTGATAGAATAAAAAAAGCTGCACAAAAAATAAAGCAAGATTCAGATGTACTTTTAGTTATAGGGATAGGTGGATCTTACTTAGGAGCAAGAGCTGCAATAGAAACATTAGGACACTCATTTAGAAATAACTTAAGTAAAGAAGAAAGAAAATCTCCAGAAGTTTATTTTGTAGGTCAAAATATAAGCTCTACATACATGTTAGATTTATTAGATATAATCAAAGATAAAGATGTATCTATAAATATAATATCTAAATCTGGAACTACAACAGAGCCAGCTATCGCATTTAGAGTATTCAAAGATTTCTTAGAGAAAAAATATGGAAAAGAAGAAGCTAGTAAAAGAATATATGCTACAACTGATTCTAAGAAAGGTGCATTAAAGTCTTTAGCAAATGAAGAAGGATATGAGTGTTTTGTAATACCTGATGATGTTGGTGGAAGATTCTCTGTATTAACTCCTGTTGGATTATTGCCAATAGCAGTTTGTGATATAAATATAGATGCTATGATGCAGGGTGCAAAAGATGCAATGGATGATTTTTCTAATCCTGACTTAAAGTCAAACTATAGTTATCAATATGCTGTAGCTAGAAATATTCTTCACAGAAAAGGTAAAGATGTAGAGTTAATGGTAAATTATGAGCCAAGCTTACACTATGTTGGAGAGTGGTGGAAGCAACTTTACGGAGAAAGTGAAGGAAAAGACAACAAAGGTATATATCCAGCTTCAGTAGATTTCTCAACAGATTTACATTCTATGGGACAATATATACAAGAAGGTAAAAGAATAATATTTGAAACAGTTTTAAATGTTGAAAAAACTAGAAGAGAAATAACTATAAATGAAGAAAAAATAGATTTAGATGGCTTAAATTACTTAGCTAACAAGACTGTTGACTTTGTAAATAAAAAAGCTTTCCAAGGCACTTTATTAGCTCATACAGATGGAAATGTTCCAAATTTAATAGTAAATATACCTCAATTAGATGAATATAATTTTGGTTACTTAGTTTACTTCTTTGAAAAAGCATGTGCAGTAAGCGGATACTTATTAGGAGTAAATCCATTCAATCAACCAGGAGTAGAAGCATACAAGAAAAATATGTTTGCTTTATTAGGAAAGCCTGGTTTTGAAAAAGAAAGAGCTGAATTAGAAAAAAGATTAAACAATTAAGGTTTAATTAAGGATACAGTTATATAATAAACACTATACAGAAATTAACTGTATAGTGTTTTTATATTTAAGAATATAAAAACATTAAAAAAATAATAATAATACAAAAAGTAAAACAATATAAAAATTAAAATAGGAGGGATAAATATATGAGTAGTGGAAAGAAGACTAGTATAACTCTTATTATAATAGTTAGTATAATAAGTGCGATGGTTGGAAGTTTTATAACAGCTTTTATACTTGGGGATAAGCTATCATCTAAATCTGATGGGAATAAACAAGATATCGTTGTAAATGAAGGGACTAAAAGTGAAAATATATATCATGCAGTAACTGATAAGGCAATGCCTTCTGTAGTAGGTATAACAACTACTACAATAGATACTAATAATATATTTGCAATACCACAACAATCACAAGGTGTTGGAACAGGATTTATAGTAGATTCTAAAGGATACATATTAACAAATTCACATGTTGTATCTGATGGAAAAGCATCTGATGTAAATGTTTTATTTAATGATGGATCAACTTCAAAGGGAAAAGTTTTATGGAATGATCCAACTATAGATTTAGCTATTGTAAAGGTTGATAAGACAGGACTTCCTGTAGCAGACTTAGGAAATAGTGATTCTGTAAGAACTGGAGATTTAGCAGTAGCAATAGGAAATCCACTAGGATTAGAATTCCAAAAGAGTGTTACACAAGGAATAATAAGTGGATTAGATAGAAGTATACAAACAGAGCAATCTAATATGACAGGGCTTATACAAACTGATGCAAGTATAAATCCAGGTAACAGTGGAGGACCTTTATTAAATGATAAAGGAGAAGTTATAGGTATAAACACAGCTAAAGCATCTGGAGCAGAAGGATTAGGATTTGCCATACCTATAAATACAGCAAAACCTATAGTAGAGCAAATTATCAAAGATGGTAAATTTGAAAAAGTAACATTAGGTATAAAAGGTATAGATGTAAAAACATTTGAAACAACAACAGGAACTGACTTAGCTGCTGATGAAGGTGTTTATATAGCAGAAGTAATAGCTAATACTCCGGCACAAAAATCAGGAATACAAGCAGGAGATGTAATAACAAAGGTTGGAGATACAAAAATAACATCAATGAGTGATTTAAATAAAGCATTATATAAATTCTCAGTAGGAGATAAAGCTAAGATAGAAGTAAATAGAGGTGGAAAAAACATAACTGTAGATATTAAGTTTTAAATATAAATAAAAAAGATGGGATTCAATCCCATCTTTTTTTTATTTATATCAATAGATTAACTTGTCATTTTGTTTTTACTGCTAGGGCAAGAACCACTGCTAGAACAACCAGAACAACCAGAGCATCCATTACCTTTTGCTTTTACGTTCTTGTAAAGAATAAATGCTGCTGCAAGTACGATTATTCCTCCAACTAATAATTCTACTAATGAAGATGCTGAAGCTCCTTCAAATGCTAATGAACCTAGAGTTTTAACCATGAATGCTACAATCCAAGCTAAAACAAATTGGTAAACTGCTGATATCATCATCATTTTGCTTCCGTATTCTTTTTTCATTGTAGATAAAGCTGCTATACATGGAGTATATAAAGCAGAGAATACTAAAAATGCATAAGCTGAAACACTTGTAAATACTGTTGGTAAAACTGTATTTAAATTTCCATAAAGTATTTCCATTGTACTTATAAGAACTTCTTTTGCACTTATACCAGTTAATATAGAAACTCCTGCTCTCCAATCTCCAAATCCTAAAGGAGCAAATATAGGAGCTATTAATCCACCTATTAAAGCTAAGAAACTGCTATTTATATCACTAGTAAATCCGCTGAAATTAAATGATGATAATGCCCATATAACAACAGACATAGCAAACATTATTGTACAAACTTTTATTAAGAAACCTTTAGCTTTATTCCATGTATTTTTAAATAAAGCGCTTAGAGTTGGAAGTTTATACTCTGGTAACTCTAAAACAAAAGGTTCTATATCAGCTTTATATACTGTCTTATTTAATATTAAGGCTATTATTATTGCGATCACTATACCTAATAGATATAAAGATGTAGTTACAATAGCTGCATTTTTAGGGAAAAATATAGATACAAATAATGCATAAACAGGTACTTTAGCACCACAAGTCATAAGTGGAGCAATAAGTGCTGTAACTTTTCTATCTTTTTCACTTTCTAAAGTTCTAGTAGCCATTATCGCTGGAGAAGCACAACCGAATCCCATTATCATAGGTATAAATGCTTTACCAGATAAACCAACTTTTTTCATTATGCTATCCATTAAGAATGCTGTTCTAGCCATATATCCACTATCCTCAAAGAATGACATTCCTAAGAATAATACAAATATTAATGGGAAGAATGGTAGAGCTCCACCTAATCCACCTATTATTCCATCTACTATTAGTGAATGGAACCAAGGACTAGAATTTGCTAACAAAGCATCTACAGGTGTAGCTATATAAGTATCTATTAAAGTTTCTGTTAATGTTTGAAGAGGCCCACCGACCCATTCAAATGTAAATTTAAAAAGTGTTAATAGTGCTAAAACAAATATAGGATAAGCTAATATTGGATTTAATATTATATTATCTAGTTTGCTACTAATACTTTCCTTATTTTTAGAATCCGACTTCATAGATTTACTTAATATTTTTTCGATTTCCTTATAGGTATTTATTTCGTTTCCAAAATCTTTTCTATAATTAGAAGTTATATTTAAACATGATTTTATTTCATTAGATATATTTTCAAGACCTTCTTTTTTCTTAGCGACTATAGGTATTACTTTAACCCCTAATTCCTTTTCAAGCTTTGCTGGGTCTATGTGTATACCTTTAGCCTCTGCAACATCTATCATATTAAGTAATAATATAATTGGCTTATTGTATTGCATAAGCTGAGTAGTTAAATATAAGTTTCTATCTAAGCTAGATGCATCTACTATATTTAATATTAAGTCTACATCTCCGCTTTCTAAAAACCTTTTAGATACTTTTTCTTCGTTAGAGAATGTATCCATAGCGTATATACCAGGAAGGTCAATAACCTTAATATCTTCATTTATAAATCCTTCTTTTTTTTCTATAGTAACTCCAGGCCAGTTACCTACATATTGTTTAGATCCAGTAAGAATATTAAACACTGTAGTTTTACCAACGTTAGGATTACCGAATAATGCAACATTAATCACGATGATACCTCCTATTTTAAGCTAATGTTTTTTGCGTCACTCTTTCTTATCGCTAAATCGAATCCTCTAAAACGAACTAATATAGGATCTCCTAATGGAGCGATTTTTCTTACTTCTATTTCAGTTTCATTTATACATCCAAGAGCTAATAATCTTTTAGCTAATTTTTCGTTTCCGTATATATTATTAATGATACCTTTTTCACCGACTTTTAAATCGTAAACAGTCATCATTAGCACCTCCTAATGAGTTTCATTCTCAATTAATTATAATATAAATATACCATTTAATATTCAAAAAGTCAATAAATAGTGAATAGATTAAAAAAATAATTAAAAAACTTACTTTAAGACTATGGTAGTATATAGGTAATAGAAAATTTCAACTAAGGGGGAGCGAAATATATGAAGACTAAAAAACTGGCTCATATGTCATTGATGGTTGGATACAGCTTAATATTATATATAATCGAAAGCTACATGCCAAATCCGCTAATTGCTATATTTCCAGGCGCTAAGTTAGGGATTGCAAACATAGTTACATTAACTTCTTTAGTTTTATTTGGTCTAAAAGATACATTCATAATTTTATCTGTACGGGTGCTTATGTCATCTATATTTGCAGGTCCAATATCATATTTATTGTTTAGTATAGCGGGTTCATACTTAAGTTTGATATTTATGTACTTAGCTTTAAAAATTAATAAATTTTCATTAATAGGGGTAAGTGTTATAGGAGCTATTGGTCATAATATAGGGCAGTTAGCGGTGGCTGGAATGATAATAAAAAATGGTATGATATTTGGATATTTACCATATATGTTATTCGCATCTATAATAACTGGACTGTTTGTTGGAATTGCTTCTAAATTTACAGTAGGAAAGTTATCTAGTATTGATAAAAACGTTTATTGACACACTAGGGAAAACCTTGTTAAAATATAAATGAATATATATAAATTTGTAACTATGGTGATAATATGACTAAAAATGAACTGATTTTACTAAAGAAAGAAATAGAAGCTTTGAGGGAAGAAATAAATACTTATATAGAATACCCGGATATATTTAAAGATGAGTTGGTTAGTACGAGTAATAAAATTGATCAAGCAATAAATAAGTATATACAGCTGAGCAAAGAGTCTTCTGAATAAAAAGAAGGCTTTTTTTGCGCTTAAGCAAAAGTGAATTTTTGCATGTGGAAAAATTCACAAATGATAGATATATAAACTGGTTTGATTAGGTATATCATTTAAGTATAGCGTCAATAATTAATAATTGAGATATAGAAATTGTTAAAAGAAAGGTATTAATTATGATTTTGGCAAAGTTAATAAACTCAGTTATTATAATTATTTGTGCGTATGTTTTATTAAAATTAATACAATACTTTTTAAAAAAACTATTTGAATTTACTAGATTTGACGTAAGATATGAAAACACTTTAAACAGTCTTTTATGCTCAATGTCATATTATGTTATATTTATCTTAACGATAATACTATTGTTGAAAGAATTTAACATAGTTGATGTAACTAAATTCGGTACTTTAGTTACAGGCGCAAGTATAGTTGGATTGATAGCTGGGGTTGCATCTCAAAGTATACTAAAAGATATATTCAATGGTTTTTTTATAATATTTGAGAAGCAAATACAAGTTGGTGACTTTGTTTTTATAAATGAGGAATTTAGAGGAACGATAGAAGAAATAGGGCTTAGGAGTACTAGCTTAAGAGATTGGGATTTGAGAAGAGTAACTATCCCAAATGGAAATATTATTAGTATTAGAAATTACAGCAGGAAAAATATGCGAGTAGTTGTGAGTGTTAGAGTGCCGTATCAAGAAGATCCTTTAGAAGTTATTAAGTCATTAGAAGAAGTATGTACCATATTAAATGAAAGGCATAAAGAATTTTTACATACAAAAAAGGGGAAGGAAAATGTTGGGTCATTTAGTGTTTATGGAGTTACAGATATTGAAGAAAAGTCTGTAGGAGCTAAATACACTATAACTGGAATTGTTCAATCTCATAAATATTTTACAGTGCTTAAAGACACAAAACTACAGATACTCATAACATTTAGAAATAATGGAATAAATATAGCTTACCCTACTCATATAAATATAGTTAAACAAAATATGTGTGATTAAGATTAAGGACTATTCAAAATAGTCCTTTTTATTTTCGGTTAAAATATAGTCGTAATAATGGACTAACCCCTGCAAATATAAATATAAATATACCTAACTATAAAGGAGGGGGAGTAAAATATCACCTACTGAAATTTTAACTAGATTATTAATAGCTCTTATTATAGGAGGATTGACTGGACTAGAGAGAGAAAAGTCATATCAATTTGCAGGATTTAGAACACATATTTTGGTTTCGATTGGATCATGTATAACAGCTATAACATCTGTAACATTATTTATGGAATATAGTTCAAAAACAAATTTGGACCCATCAAGGTTAACAGCTCAGGTATTATCAGGGATAGGTTTTTTAGGAACGGGAGCTATACTTAAAAACTCAAGTGGAATAAGAGGGCTTACTACGGCAGCAGGAATATGGGCAACAGCATGTATAGGAATTGCTATAGGCTATGGTCAATATATACTAGGAATATCAGCTTGGCTATTTGTAATGGTTACACTATATATATTGAAAAATATAGATAAAGTAGTTTTTAGAAAAAAGCAAAATATATTAACTATAAAGATAGATAATGTAAATATTATTTCTACTATATACAATAAACTTGAAAAATCTCAAATAAATGTTAGTAATATTGATGTAATTAGTGGAGAAAATGATTATATAATAAACTTTTTCATTGTTTATGATAGACGAATTATGGTAGAAAAGATAATATTAGAATTAAATGACCTAAAAAATATAATAAGTGTAGATTATTTACATTAAAATATATAAAATAAGATATAGCTATAATTAAAATCGAGGTGTATGAATTGAAGACAAACATAAGAGTAATAATTGAAGGGTCAACTGATTTCCCTAAAGAACTATTAGATGAAATGGGAGTAAAAGTTGTAGGAATAAATATAGCATTTGGAGAGGAAAACTATATAGGCGGAGAAGAAATTACTGAAGAAACGTTTTATGAGAAAATGAAGGGGTGTAAAGAATTACCTAAGACATCAAGTCCATCACCTGAGAGATTCATAGAAATGTTTGACTGTGAAGAAGAGGAAATATTAATTATTACACTTACTTCTAAATTATCTAGTACTTATAGTAGTGCTGTATTAGCTAAAAATATATATTTAGAACATAATCCTGAAAGTGAAAAGAGAATAGCTGTTGTAGATTCATTAAGTGGATCTATAGGAGTTGGATTAATGGTTTATAAATCTAATAAATTAATAGAAGAAGGAAAATGTTTAAAAGAAGTAGTTGAATATTTAGAAGATATAAAAGGAGACATAGCTTTTTATGGTGTGTTAGATACGCTTGAAAACGCTATAAAAGGTGGAAGGGTAAATCCTATCGCTGGAAAATTAATAAATGCGCTTAACTTTAAAGTTATAATAGAAATATCAGAAGGATTAGTTAAACCTATAGATAAAGCAAGAGGCGAAGGTAATAGTATGAAAAAGCTATTTGAGAAGGTAAAAAACAATGTTCATGATATAAAAAATAAAAATTTAGTTATAGGACATTCAAACTGTAAAGAAAAAGCTGAAAAAATAGCTAAACATATAGAAGAAAATTATGAACATAAGGACATAATAATATCAAGTATAGGTCCTGTTATGGGAACTTACACATCAGAAGGAGCAATATTAATAGCTGTTCTGTAAAATATTATAAACAAAGGAGTGAAATTATGGGATTAGATAGAGCTTCTATAGAAGAAAAGTTTAAATGGGATATAGACAATATGTATAAAAGTGAAGAAGCTATAGACCAAGATATAAAAAAAGTAGATGCAATTATAGGTGAACTTAAAACTTACAAAGGAAAACTTGCTGATAGCAAAGAAAACCTTTATAAGGTATTAATAGATTCAGAAAAAGCATCTAGAATACTTCAAAATTTATACGTATATACTCATATGAAACAACATGAAGACACTAGAAAAAATGAGAATCAGGCTAAAGCTACTAAGACTGAAATGTTATCTACAGAATTATCAATGGCAACATCATATATGGTTCCGGAGATAATAGCAATGGATGAATCAAAATTACAAGAGTATTTAAGTGATGAAAAATTAAATTTTTACAAAAAACATTTAGATGAAATACTAAGGGATAAACCTCATACACTTACAGAAAAAGAAGAAGAAATACTAGCAGCAGCTTCAGATTTAAGTGGAATAGCTGAAAATGTATATGAAATGTTTTCTTTTGCAGATTTAAAATTCCCTGAAATAAAAGATGAAAAGGGAGAAACTGTACAAATTACTCATGGAAATTACTCTGCGTTCTTAAAGAGCAAAGATAAAAGAGTTAGAAAGGATGCATTTGATGCTGTATATTCAACTTACGATGAATATAAAAATACATTTGCATCAACTTTATACGGTGGAATAAAAAGTGAAATTTTCTATGCAAAAATGAGAAACTTTAAATCAGCTATAGAAGGTTCATTATTCCAAGATGATATAAGTGTAGATGTATATAATAACTTAATTGATGCAGTTGATGAGAGTTTAGATACATTAAATAAATATGTAGATTTAAGAAAAAAATATTTAGGTATAGACGAAATGCATATGTATGATTTATATGTACCTATAACATCAAACTTTGATATGAAGGTAACTTATGAAGAAGCACAAGAAATAATATTAAAAGCATTAAAACCATTAGGTGAAGAATACTTAAGTGTTGTTAAAAAAGCTTTTGATGAAAGATGGATAGATGTTTATGAAAATGAAGGTAAGCAAGGTGGAGCTTATTCATGGGGAAGTTATGATTCATCTCCATACATATTGATGAGCTATAAAGATGATTTAAACTCATTGTTTACATTGATTCATGAACTTGGACATTCTATGCATAGTTACTACTCAAGAAGTAATCAAGAATATTTATATTCATCATACAAAATATTTGTAGCAGAAGTTGCATCAACTTTAAATGAATTATTGCTTGTAAATTATTTACTAGAAAACTCAAAATCAAAAGAAGAAAGAATGTATCTTTTAAATTATTATTTAGAACAATTCAGAACTACAGTATATAGACAAACTATGTTTGCTGAATTTGAAAAGATAACTCATGAAAAAGTAGAAAACAAAGAACCGTTAACTGCTAAAGAATTTACAGAAATATATTATGATTTAAATAAAAAATACTATGGAAAATCTTGCATAGTAGATGAACCGATAGGATTAGAGTGGGCTAGAATACCTCATTTTTATTCAAATTTCTATGTATATAAATATGCAACAGGATTTTCAGCAGCTAGTGCTTTAAGTGAAAAAATCTTAAAAGAAGGTGATGTAGCTGTTGATAAGTATATAGAGTTCTTAAAAAGTGGAGGATCGGAATATCCACTTAACCAACTAAGAGCTGCTGGAGTAGACATGGAGAAAAAAGAATCTATAGAAAATGCTTTAAATGTATTTAAAGAATTAGTAAATGAATTAGAGAGAGAATGTTAATCAACATTCTCTTTTTTTTTGAAAATATTGAATTTAGTTTGAAAAACTTCATTTTACGGCGAGTTAACATACTTTACTTTCAGTTAACATAACTCTAATTTAAACTTAACATTTAAACTTTATTATTGAATTGTAGAGAAAAAACTTAAAAAAGAATAAAGCATAGTAAAGTTGACAAACTAAAATTATAAATTAGAAATCATAAGAGTTATAAAAAATTGGAGGTATTTATGTTAGCTAATGAGCAACTGATTAAAACTAAAAATAACAACAAAACAAAGTATACAATAGAAAAAATAGCAAAAAATGTATTTATGATAAGTGCTTTAATTGCAGTAATTAGCTTATTACTTATTATAGGTTTTGTTTTTTATAAAGGACTTACACCATTTATATCAAAAGGATACTCATTTATAGACTTTTTAACAGGTACTTCGTGGGTTCCAAGTGCAGATCAATATGGAATTTTACCTATGATAGTAGCATCAATTTTATCAACACTAGGTGCACTTTTAATAGGTGCTCCGATCGGGATTCTTACAGCAGCATTTATTGCAGAAGTAGCTCCTAAAAAAGTAGCAAACCTAATAAGTTCTGGAGTTGACTTATTAGCAGGAATACCATCTGTGCTTTATGGATTATTTGGATTAGCAGTTATTGTTCCAACTATTCAAGATGTATTTAATTTACCAAAGGGACAAAGTTTATTTGCTGTAATAATAGTTCTTTCTATAATGATGTTACCTACGATAATAGCTGTTTCAAAAACTGCTATAAAAGCTGTACCAGATGCTTATAGAGAAGGGTCTTTAGCTTTAGGAGCATCAAAAATTGAAACAATATTTAAAGTAGTTTTACCAGCTGCAAAATCAGGTATTTTAGCGGCTGTAGTATTAGGAACAGGAAGAGCTTTAGGTGAGACTATGGCAGTAATACTAGTTGCAGGTAACTCACCAGTTTTACCTAACTCACTTATGGATAGTGTAAGACCATTAACAACTAATATTGCATTAGAAATGGGATACGCATTTGGAACACATCAAGAGATGCTATTTGCGACAGGAGTTGTACTATTTATATTTATATTAGTACTTAACTTAGTATTAAGTAAACTTTCTAATAAGGCAGGCAATTAATATGAGAAAATTAAGAGAAAATTTTTTAAAGGCGGCAGTTTGGCTATCAGCTATATTCACAATAGGAATGTTGTTAGTAATAGTTGGATTTATATTTATAAAAGGTATTGGGGGAATAAACCTAAACTTTTTAATTAGTGATTATTCAGCAAGTGGTGATGGTGGAATACTACCAATGATCGTCACAACTTTATATACAGTATTTTTATCATTAATAGTTGCTACACCAATAGGTGTTTTAGCGGCAGTATATCTACAAGAATATGCTAAAAAAGGACCAATAGTTAATATTGTAAGATTTGCAACAGAGAGTTTAGCAGGAATACCATCTATAGTTTATGGATTATTTGGAGGTATATTCTTTGTTATAACACTTCAAATGGGATATTCAATTATTGCAGGATCATTAACAGTGGCTATAATAATTCTACCTGTAATAATACGTACAACAGAAGAAGCATTAAAGACAGTTCCACAAGGATATAGAGAAGCATCTTTAGCTATGGGAGCTACAAAATTCCAAACTCTATACAAAGTAATAGTACCAAGTGCATTACCAGGGATTTTATCAGGAATAATACTATCGATAGGTCGTGTAGTTGGAGAATCAGCAGCTATATTATTAACAGCTGGGACAGTAGCACAAATGCCAACTAGTATATTTGATAGTGCTAGAACACTTACAGTTCAATCTTACTTAGTTGCTAAAGAAACTGGAAATATACAACAAGCAGCTAGCGTAGGTATAGTTTTAATAATTATCGTATTATGTTTAAATACTTTAGCTAAATTTATAGTTAAAAAGCTTAGTAAGGAGAGCTATTAAGATGAAGAATATAAAAATAAATGTAAAAAACTTAGAACTTTTCTATGGAGATAACAAAGCATTAAAAGGAATAGATATGCAGATAAAAGAAAAAAAAGTAACTGCATTAATAGGACCTTCAGGATGTGGAAAATCAACTTTTTTAAGAACTTTAAATAGAATGAACGACTTAATTGAAAATGTTAAAATAAAAGGGGAAATATCTGTAGACGGAGAAGATATATATAAATCTGATGATGTTATAAAACTACGTACAAAAGTAGGAATGGTATTCCAAAAACCAAATCCATTCCCAATGAGTATATATGATAATGTTGCATATGGACCTAGAATACATGGAATAAAAGATAAAGCTACCTTAGATAAGATTGTTGAAGAAAGCTTAAGGGGAGCTGCTATTTGGGATGAAGTTAAAGACAGATTAAATAAATCAGCTTTAGGATTATCAGGAGGGCAGCAACAACGTATTTGTATAGCTAGAACAATAGCTATGAAGCCAGAAGTAATATTAATGGATGAGCCAACTTCAGCGCTAGATCCGATATCAACATCTAAAGTAGAAGAATTAATAGATGAGTTAAAAGATAAATATACTATAGTAATAGTAACTCATAATATGCAACAAGCAGCGCGTGTATCGGATGAAACTGCATTTTTCCTATCGGGAGAGGTTGTAGAATTTGACGAAACAAAAACTATATTTACTAGTCCAAGAGATAAACGTACAGAAGATTATATAACAGGAAGATTTGGATAAAATAAATATAAAATAATCAATAAAAAGGAGTTTTAAAATGGTCAACAATAACTTAGAGTTAAATATAAATACTCTTATAAACTATACACTAAAAATGTTTGATAAAAGTCAAGAAATTCTAGAAGAGTCAATAAACAGCATGATAACAAAAGATATTGAAAAAGCAAAAGGAATTTCAGAAAAAGATGACGAAATAGACACTTTAAGAGACTATATAAGGGATAGAAGTATTGAACTTATGGCATTAAAACAACCTATGGCAAAAGATTTAAGATTTATATATGCATTAGAAAGTATGTGTTTAGAGTTAGAGCGTATAGGCGATTATTCTGTAAATATATCAGTTGAAGTTGTAAAGATAGGAAAAGAAGAATATATAAAAGAATTAATAGATATACCTAAAATGAAAGATATATGCATTGATATGATAAAAGATGCAAAGAAAGCTTTAGAACTAAGAGATGAAGAGCTTGCATACAATACAGCTTTAAAAGATGACTTAGTAGATAAGTTGTATGATGTTATACATGAACATACTCTTAAAGTTATGCATGAAAAAGAAGTAAACATAGACCAAGGAGTGACAATGCTGTTTGTTGCTAGATATTTAGAACGAATTGGAGACCATATTACCAATATATGTGAAAAAATTATATATGCATTAAGAGGCGATATGATTGAAATAGGATAAAACTACAGGAATGTAGTTTTATTTTTTTGTGCTAATATTTTATTGAGTGCAAACATATCTATTTAAAGTACAGTGTTTAATTATAAAATTTAGCTATATTGATTGAAATAATTGTCAATAATAACTAATAGTATTTATTAAAATATAAAAAACAAAGGGGAAGTGGGGATGAAAAGAAAAATAAAACCTATTTTTTTAAGTGTATCTACAGTTGTATTACTTTTGTTTTTATTATTTGTTACATTTGATAAAATAACTGCTACATCAAGTGAACAAAATAATATAGATATAGAATTGCTAGAAAGTGATACGATGACATTAACTGACCTCATGATGAAAGCAAGTAGTGTAAATAATAGAGGACCGAAGCCAAAACCTGAGAAGGTTGCTTATATAACAATTGATGATGGACCGTCTAAATATACTGATGGAATATTATCTATCCTAGATAGCAATAATGTTAAAGCCACGTTCTTTATGATAGAAGGTAATATGAAACAACATCCAGAACAATTAAAAAGAATCGCTCAAGAGGGCCACTCTATGGGATTTCACAGTGTAAGTCACGACATATCTGTACTATATAAAACTCCTGAAAATACTGTTAATGAATTTGATAAGTGCCAAGACACATTAAATAAAATTGCTAAAGTAAACTCAAACTTAATAAGATTGCCTTATGGTAGTAAACCTTATGCTCCAGAAGAATCATACAATGCATTAGTTGATGATGGATTTAAAATCTGGGATTGGAATTTGGATACAGAAGATTGGAAGGGAACTCCACAAACTATAGTAAACAATGTAAATAAATATTCCGATCAACATAGTGAAGTTGTACTTTTAATGCATGAAAAGGAACAAAGTGTTAAAGCTCTTCAAGGTATAATAAATCAATTAAAAGAAAAAGGATATACAATAATGCCAATAGAAGAAAGTGATATGCCAAAAAACTTTTGGGAACAAAACTTACGTAACTGAATATAATATTTATAAATATTGACAATAATAATGATGATTATATATAATTAAAAGATAAACAGAATATTTAAAAACTGAGAAAAAGAGGAGTATGCAAACTCAACTTACAGAGAAGAAAGTTCACCGGCTGAAAGACTTTCTAAGAAATGAATTGCAGAAGGTAGCTTTGGAGTTTCTAAGCTGAAAATAATAGTAAGCTTAGACGGTGAGAATCGTTAAATTTATTAAGTGTTATGTAAAGTTTAATTAAAAACTTTACATAAAATTAAGGTGGTAACGCGAGCTTTTCGTCCTTAAATAGGATGAAGGGCTCTTTTTTATGTATATAAAATAAAAAATAGGAGGAATTTACATGGAAAATACAAACTTACCAAAAACGTATAATCCAAAAGACTTTGAATCAAGATTATATTCAAAGTGGGTAGAAGAAGGTTTATTCAAATCTAAGCCAAACCCAAATAAAAAGCCATTTACTATAATGCTTCCCCCACCAAACATAACGGGGCAATTACACATGGGGCATGCTCTTGACCATACATTACAAGATATACTTATAAGATGGAAGAGAATGGACGGTTATGAAACTTTATGGCAACCAGGAACAGACCATGCATCTATAGCAACAGAAGTTAAAGTTGTTGAAAGAATAAAGCAACAAGAAGGAAAAACTAAGTACGAAATAGGAAGAGAAGAGTTCTTAAAAAGAGCTATGGACTGGAGAAATGAATTTGGTAGAAAAATAGTAGACCAAATGAAACAATTAGGAGATTCATGTGACTGGGAAAGAGAAAGATTTACAATGGACCAAGGTTGTAATGAAGCAGTTACAGAATTCTTTGTAAAGTTATATGAAAAAGGTCAAATTTATAAAGGAAACAGAATAATAAACTGGTGCCCAGATTGTAAAACTACATTATCTGATGCAGAAGTTGAGCATGAAGAACATGATGGAAAGTTCTATCATATAAAATACCCAATAGCAGGTAGTGATGAATTTTTAGAAATAGCTACAACTAGACCAGAAACAATGCTTGGAGATACAGGTATAGCTGTAAACCCAGAAGATGAAAGATACACTCATTTAGTAGGAAAGCATGCTATACTGCCATTAGTAGGAAGAGAACTTATTATAGTTGCAGATGATTACGTTGATTTAGAGTTTGGTACAGGTGCAGTTAAAATGACTCCAGCGCATGATCCTAATGACTTTGAAGTAGGTCAAAGACATAATCTTGAAAAAATAAACGTAATGAACGAAGATGGAACTATGAATAAATTAGCTGGTAAGTACGAAGGTATGGACAGATATGAGTGCAGAAAGCAACTTATAGCTGACTTAGAAGAATCTGGATACTTAATAGCTATAAAAGATCATAATCACAATGTAGGATCTTGTTACAGATGTAAAACTGTAGTTGAGCCAAGATTATCAGATCAATGGTTCGTTAAAATGGATGAATTAGCAAAACCAGCTATAGATATATTAAAGAAACAAGATTTAGAGTTTGTTCCAGATAAATTTGATAAAACTTACTTACAATGGTTAGAAAATATAAGAGACTGGTGTATATCAAGACAGTTATGGTGGGGTCACCAAATACCAGCATACTACTGTCAAGAATGTGGTGAAGTAGTAGTTGCTAAAGAAATGCCAAAACAATGTAAATGTGGACATACTCACTTCAAGCAAGATGAAGATGTATTAGATACATGGTTCTCATCTGCATTATGGCCTTTCTCAACATTAGGATGGCCTAATAAAACAGAAGAGCTAAACTATTACTATCCAACAAGTGTACTTGTAACTGGATACGATATAATATTCTTCTGGGTTGTAAGAATGGCATTTGCAGGAATGTTCTGTATGGGAGAAACTCCATTTGAGCATGTATTAATACATGGACTTGTAAGAGACTCAGAAGGTAGAAAAATGAGTAAATCTCTAGGAAACGGAATAGATCCATTAGAAGTAATAGACATGTACGGAGCTGATGCTTTAAGATTCATGTTAGCTACAGGAAACTCTCCAGGCAATGATATGAGATTCTATATGGAAAGAGTTGAATCATCTAGAAACTTTGCTAATAAGTTATGGAATGCATCTAGATTCGTATTTATGAACATAGATGAAGAAATAATGAATGGTGTTACTAGAGAATCAGTAGAAAAAAATATGACTTTAGCTGACAAATGGATAATTTCAAGAGCTAACAATGTTGTTAAAGAAGTTACTGATAACATGGATAAGTTTGACTTAGGAATAGCAGCTCAAAAAATATATGACTTTGCTTGGTCAGAGTACTGTGACTGGTATATAGAAATAGTTAAGCCAAGATTATACTCAGATGATAAAGAAGCTAAGCAAACAGCATTATATACATTAACATATGTATTAGAAAAAATATTAAAACTTCTTCATCCATACATGCCATTTATAACTGAAGAAATATATACTCACCTTCCAACTGTAGAAGGAAGTATAGTTGTAGCTCAGTTCCCTCATTACGATGGAGCTGACAACATGGCTAAAGAAGAAGAAATGATGAACTTAACAATGGATGGTATAAGAAACATAAGAAACGTAAGAGCTGAAATGAACGTACCACCATCAAAGAAAGCTAAAGTGATAATAGTTCCAACAGCTGATAAGAAAGAAGCTATGGAAGCTGGACTTGATTACTTTGTAACATTAGCATCTGCATCTACAGTTGAAATAGTTGAAGATGAAACTAATATACCAGAAGACGCTGTAAGTGTTGTTATAGATGGTGTAAAAATATTTATACCTCTTGATGAATTAGTTGACTTCACTAAAGAACTAGATAGATTAAATAAGGAAAAAGCTAAATTAGAAGGTGAAATAAAGAGAGTAAACGGAAAACTTTCTAACCAAGGATTCTTAGCTAAAGCTCCAGAAAGCTTAGTTAATGAAGAAAAAGCTAAAAAAGAAAAATTTGAAGAAATGATGAAATCAGTTATTGAAAGAATCGAAAATATAGAAGCTAAAATGAAGTAGTAAAAATAGTAGAGACCCTGTTTAAGTTTTGCTCCACAAAGCGGAAAAGATGCTTTGAAATGTCGCTAAAACTTAAACGGGGTCTCTTTATGATGGGAAGATAAGGATAAAGGTAAAGAGTTATGTGAAGAATTAGGATTATAGGGTATAATAGTAAATAATAAAATTTAAGGAGGGGTATTTATGGCAGGAAATTTATTTGGAAGAATGGCAGCTGATACTTTAGGTTTATCTGATATAGGTAAAATAATATCGCCAAGAGATTTTGATAAAGTAGATGGTGATGATTATATAATGCATGAAGATGGAGAAAAAATATTCTTTGTTATAAAATCAAAATCGGATGAGTATGTGTTTACAAATAGAGGACTTTTACATGTAGATGGAGCTAATGCAATTAGCAAAAAAAGAACTGTTAAAAGACATGAATTTTATTATGAAAGGGTACATTCAGTAACGCTAGAAACTGCAGGAACTGTAGATTTAGATATAGAGATAAAATTTAGCTTTGGAGAAGAAGCATTTAGTATAGATGTAGATAAAAAACAATTAGAGCAATTAAAAGATTTATATAAAGCTTTAGTTGAAGTTGGAATACAACAAGGTAAAAATCAAGTTGCTATACAAGATGGAACAAAAGGTCTTGATATGGCAAACAATGCAATTTCAAGATGTAAGTTAGATGGAAATGCAGCAAATGTTGTAAAAGAGTTAACTAACTTTAACTTAGATTGGATGGAATCGCTAAGATTAAATTATAGCAATAAAGATTTCACTGAAGTATTTGAAAAATATATAAATAATTAAACCAATATATATAATAGTAGAGTATGTAGAGTCCATATATAAGTTTTGCTCAACAAAGCGCAAAAGATGCTTTGAAATGTAGCTAAAACTTATATATGGACTCTTTTAAATTTATGGATGAAAATATGAAATAGTATATAGATAAATTGACTAAATATAAGTTAAAATATAAGTTGGCAATTTTATTTTTGAAAATTTTCAGACAGGGAATTTACATATAATTTTTAAATTATTAACAAGAGGATTAATTGAGTATTTTGCCGAAATTAAATAACATTAGAAATAATTTACACTTAATTATACAATGGAGGAACAATATGAATTATAATGAGGCTTTACAGTTTATACACGAAAGTCATAAGTTTGGTATGAGACTAGGATTAGATAATATAAAAAAATTATTAGAACTATTAGGAAACCCGCAAAATAATTTAAAAATAATACACGTTGCAGGTACTAATGGTAAAGGATCAACATGTTCTTTCATAGCATCTATTTTAAAAGAAAGTGGATATAAAGTAGGATTATATACTTCTCCATTTTTAGAGACATTTACAGAAAGAATAAGAGTAAATGGAGAAAATATACAAGAAGAAGAAGTTGGAAAAATAGTATCTTTAATAAAAGAAAAAATAGAAATAATGGTTGGTGAAGGATATTCTTATCCTACTGAATTTGAAATAGTTACGGCTATGGCATTTTATTATTACAACCAAGAAAAAGTTGACTTTGTTGCTCTAGAAGTTGGTCTTGGAGGTAGATACGATGCAACTAATGTCATCGATAAACCTGTAGTAAGTGCAATAACTTCAATAAGTTTAGATCATACAGGTATACTTGGAGATACGTTAGGAAAAATAGCTTTTGAAAAGGGTGGAATTATAAAAGAAGATTGCACTACTATAGTGTATCCACAACAAGAAGAAGCAAGTGAAGTTATAAAAAATATATGTGCTGAAAAGAAATCTAAATACATAGAATGTGATTTTAAAAATATAGAAATAAAATCATCAAATATTAACTCACAAATATATAATTGTAATATAAATGGAAAAGAATTAAATGATTTAGAAATTAAATTAATAGGAGATCATCAGATAAAAAATTCTATTGTAGCTTTAAATGTTATTGAGTATTTAAATGATATTAAAATTACAAATATATCTGAAGAAAATATTAGAAAAGGTCTATTAGAAACTAAGTGGCCAGGAAGAATAGAAAAAATAAGTGAAAATCCAATGTTTATAATAGATGGAGCACATAATGAAGAAGGTGCTAAATCACTTGCGAATTCTATTGATAAATATTTTGAAAATAAAAACAAGATTCTAGTTATAGGAATGCTTGAAGACAAGGATATAGAATCTGTATTGGATTTATTAATACCTAAATTCAATAAGGTTATAACTACTACTCCTGATAATCCAAGAGCTATAGATGCTAATAAACTTAAAGAAAAAATAGAAAGATATAATATAGAAGTAACTTGCAAACCAAATATAAAAGAAGCTGTTGACTATGCATTAGAAATATCAAATAAAGATGATGTAATAATAAGTGCAGGATCTTTATATATGATAGGAAACGTAAGAACTATAATAGTAAATAAATAAAAAAGAGTTTGTAATTTGAGTTAAAATACTTAAATTACAAACTTTCTTTTTTTATTTTGATAATTGTTCACGTAAAGCTTTTGATAATTGATCAGGACAAGAAGTAGATTTTCCTCCACAAGTTATACCAGCTAATTTCTCTGCAACTTCATTAGCAGGAGTTCCTTCTACAAGATGTTTAAGACCTAATAAGTTACCAGGACATCCACCAACGAAGTCTACACTTGTAACTATATTATTTTCATCGATATCAAACACCATTTCCTTACAACAAACCCCTGATGGTTTAAATGATACTTTCATTATAAATACCTCCAAAAACATGATAAGTAAATAATATCAAATAATATAGATGAATATCAACAACTTTTTAATAAGCATAATTTCCTAGTTAGTAAAAAAAGTAATAAGACGAGCATTTTAAACAATATACTATGATAGTACATTTTATTGCGAGGGGGTTTTGTTTTGAAGCTATATACATCTAATTATTTATCACAGAGTTTAAGTGTAATAGATTATAAGTCTCTTAAATTGGAAAAAGAAATAAAATTAGGGCCAGACATATATCCTCACCATTTTTGCATAGAAAAAGATAAAAACATAATGTATATACCAAGTTCGTTTGATGGAGTTCTTTATGTTTTAGATATTGAAAAAGAGAAAATAATAGACTCTGTATCTATAGGAGGAAATTTAAGTCAGGTTTCACTTTGTAAAAATGAACTTTTTGTAGCTAATGAAGATTCTAATAGCATTTATGTATTGAATAAGGATAATCTGGAACCAATAGGGGTTATTAGCGTTGATAATATGCCTCATGGGTTTGCATATGATAAAGTAGAGAACAAACTATATGTGCCTTGTATAGATTCTATTCTATGTATAGATATAGAAAAGAAAATAGTTGAGCGAAAAGTTGATTTAGATTATAAAGCATGGCATATAAAGATAGATAAATATAAGGGTATTATATACACATCTACATTAGATGGTAAGATAATTATTTTAGATAAAAAAAATTTAAATATATTAGATACAATAGGAAATTTTTTAATTCCAGTTGAAATATGTGTAAATTATAAAAAAGAATATATATATATAGCAGACTTAGGCTATAAAGCTATAAAAATATTAGATTATAAAACACATAAAGAAATTGGATGTATAAAGGTAAATGGAAATCCTCAAGGGTTAGAACTATCAAATGATAGTAAATTTTTGTTTTTAACTGATACGTTTAATAATAGTGTTAAGATTTATGGAACGGATAAAAATGAGATTATAGATGAAATTAAGGTAGGAAAAGAGCCTACCACTATAGTTTTTGTGTAGGCTATTTTTTGTTTGTAATAAGTAGTTCTATTATTTCAGCATACATATACGATGCATTCTTTTTCCAATTGTCGCATATTAATTTTGCTTGTTTTTCGGAAGATACGTTTAAATTTAAATCTATTAAGTTTGATTGGTTTTCAATAACTCGTAGATTTACTATATATTCATTATCACTTTGCTTGACAAAGCTTGACTTTACTTGAGTATCTGCTAATAAGTTTTCTTTATTTAATTTTATATACTCATCTAGCTTCTCTGTAATTTGAGAAGGAATTCTAGATAAGAAGTAGTTTAGAGTCTCAATACCTTTTTGTGTTAAAGTGTAATACTCTCTATTTGAATCTTCATATATTTTTAAGAATTTGGCATCCATAAGTTGTGAAAGAAATTGCTGTAATGAGAAATAATTCATTACTTCCGTCTCAAGAATAACTTGTGTTATTTGAGAATTTGTTAAATTCATATTAGCTTTTTCTAAAACATATAAGATTAGTAACTTATGGTAAGCTAATTCTTCAGATGAGTTTTCAAACATAATATCATCCTCCGTATAATGTTTCTATATAACTACTATATTAAACTAAAACATATAAAAATAAAAGTAGAATTTAATATTTAAATATTTGCACTTATATAAAAATTTTATTTATCTATGTAAAAAGGCTACCTTGTCAGGTAGCCTTCTCATGAATCCTAGGTGTCTAATTTACTACTTATTTTCCAGACATTTGTCTTTCTGCCATTTCTACTAGCTTTTTAGTCATGTATCCACCTACATATCCATTTTGTCTAGCAGTTAAGTTTCCTTTATCTACTGATTCATAGTTAGATAAACCTAACTCATTAGCTATTTCTAGCTTCATTTGATTTAATGCTGCTTTAGCTTCTGGAACGGCTTTTTTAGTTGACATAGTAAATTTCCTCCTTAAAGTTATAAGATGTCTCAACAAGTTTTTTTCTAAAATCTTGTTGTTGGTATTAATTTAACCAATGCATAAAATTATATTCACATTTTAAAAAATTTTTTTAAAATTCTTAGGAAATTATATTTAATCTTGAATTATAGATAAATATAATTTCCAACTTAAAAGCTTGAGCAACGGACCTGTTTTTTCAAAAGGTCGTTGGCGACATGAGTGAAGCGAATTTTATTTGAATTTTTTATTTATTTTTATCTTTTTATCTTTTCTAATTCCTTCTTGAATTCCATGAGCTTCTCTTAAAAAATGTGTACTGTTTAATTTAACGCTTTTGATTTCATTATTTTCAGATTTTCCTTTTAAAATTCCAAACTCACTTCTTAGATTATTCATAAATACACCACCTTTTTTTAGATTACAATTAACTTTCCCAATTAATAAAATTAATTTAGTAGTAATTTTTTGAAAAAAATAAAAATAAACTTGTACTAGAGTATTTATAATTGGAGGGATGATATGAATAAGAAAATAACTGAAATTAAATCGTTGATATCTAGTTTCTTGTTTTTTGCTTTTACGCTTACAATTGTATTTGGGGTAGTGTATAGCGTAAGGTACATAGGGGAAAATATGTCAAATGAAAAAATTCCAATAAGTAAAGTAGAAACTGATGATAGAAAAATATCTTTAACTTTTGATATAGCATCTGGATCATCTAATATAGAAACTATATTGGATACTTTAGATAAATATAATGTAAAAGCATCATTTTTTCTAGTTGGAAATTGGGTAGATGAAAATGAAAAAATAGTAAAAGAAATTAGTGAGCGTGGACACGACATAGGAAACCATTCAAATTCACATGCTAATATGAAAGAAATAAGTGAATCTGATTTAAAAAATGAATTAAATACAACATCATCCAAAATAGAATCTATAACCGGAGAAAAGACAACTATGTATAGACCTCCTTTTGGAGAATTTGATAACAAGAGTTTAAAGGTTTGTGAAGACTTAGGATATACTGTAGTTAATTGGGATATAGATTCGTTTGATTGGAAGGAAATAGGGCCTAATTTTGTCACAGAGAAGGTTTTAAAGGGAGTTCAACCTGGATCTATAGTTTTATTTCATGGAGATATAAAAAATAGTGAACAATATTTAGAAAAAACAATATCAAAGTTAAAAGAAAAATATGAAATAGTTCCACTATCTAAGCTAATGTATAATGAAGGTTATGAAGTTGATTCAAATGGAATTCAAAAATTAATAAGTAATTAGAAAAAGTTATAGGCGAAAGCCTATAACTTTTTCTAATTACTTATTTTACAAATCGTATTTAAATAGTAAGTATTTTATGTAGAAGGTATATAGTATAATAGTACTTATAAAAATTTTCATTCTCAGGAGGTTATAATGTTTTCTGTACCAGAAACTAAAATAGTAAAAGATGTTATGGGAAAGAGTTTTGTCTTAGTTGATGAAAACATCACACTAGGACAAGCTATTGACTTGATTGTAAGTAAAAATGAAAGAGAAGTTATGGTTGATAATGGAAACGGCGGCATAAAAGGAATCGTGTCATTAACGGATATATGTAACCTGTCATTAAAACGTAAAGATTATAAAAATGAGTTAGTTAAAAATGCAATGAGTAAAAATCTAATAAGTATAAATAAAGATGCAAAGTTAGATGAATGCAGAAACATAATGATGAGAAACAACATAGGGGTATTACCAGTATTAGAAAATGAAAAGTTAATAGGGGTCGTAAATCAAAAACATATAAGAGATTTTTTATATATGGAGTTAGAAGATTACGGAATAACTGTTAAGCATATAATAGGCGAAATAAAAGAAGGAATATGTGCTATAAATACAGATGGAAAAGTTGTTCTTTGGAATAAATTTATGGAAAATCGATATGGAATAAAGTCAGAAGAAATTGTTGGAAAATCCATGGAGAAGTATCTTAGTGGAACTATATCAGCTAGAGTTCTAAGAACTAAAACAAGAGAAAGTGGTATATACAAAAATAATGATAATGAAAATGATGTTTATGGAGTAGTTGATGCAAACCCTATATTCATAAATTCGGAATTTGTAGGAGTTGTATGTACAGAAGTAGATATAACAGAGGCACAGAAGCTTTCAAGAAAACTTGATAAGGCAAATGATAGATTAAAATACTTAGAGGATGAAGTAAAAAATTTATCAAAAGGAAGTTTTGATAATATATTAGGTAGAAGTTATAAATTAGAGAGAGCGAAGGAAGTTGCTAAAAGGGTTTCGAATACAAATAGTAGTATATTTATATTTGGAGAAAGTGGAACAGGTAAAGAAGTTTTTGCACGAGCTATACATGATTACAGTGAAAGAAAAGGGCCTTTTATACCTGTAAACTGTAGTGCCATACCATCAGAATTATTTGAGAGTGAATTTTTTGGATATGAAGCGGGGTCGTTTACCGGTGCAAACAAAAAAGGTAAAATAGGTATATTTGAATTAGCAAAACACGGTACTGTATTTTTAGACGAGATAGCAGATTTACCATTAAGCATGCAGGCAAAACTATTAAGAGTATTGCAAGAAAAAGAAGTAAGAAGAATAGGTGGAGAAAAAACTATAAAAATAGATGCTAGAATTATATCTGCAACTAATAAAAATTTACAAAATTTAGTTGAAGAAGGCAAGTTTAGAGAAGATTTGTATTATAGATTGAATGTAGTAGAAATAGATTTACCGCCATTAAGAGAAAGAAAAGAAGACATATTACTTTTAGTTAATAAATTTATAAAAGAGATATGTGAAGAAAATAATCGAGAACCATTAAAAATAAGCAAAGAAGCTATGGATATATTGCAAAGATATACTTGGAAAGGTAATATAAGAGAATTAAAAAATACAATAGAAAACATAGTAGTGTTATCTACTGGAGATGTAATAGATAAAGATGATATACCTGTTTATATAGTTGAATCTAGTCAACATATAAGTGTAGATGAAGAATATCCACTAGATCTTAATAAAGCTATAAGTAAATTAGAGGTAAAAACTATAAAGGTTGCATTGAGTATGACTAATGGAAATAAGGCAAAAGCAGCTAAAATACTTAATATACCAAGAACAACTCTTTATTATAAGATTGAACAGTATGATATAGAAGTGACTAAAAATAGACATTAGACGAAAAATAGACACTTATAACGTTTTCAATTTAAAATAGGGAAGTTAGGGGGATGTGATAAAAATAACTATAAAAAAATTAAAATGAAATCTTAAAAGTGTCGGAAATGTGACATTTATTCTCGGGAAAACGTAATTTGTCGTTGTAATTTGATGAAATTTGGTATAAAATATATGTAGAGATTAAAGATAAATACAAAAAACGTGTCGAAAAATGTTATTTTATAAACGAATACGACAAAAGTTTCAAAAAAATAATTAAAATAAAATAATTGGCACGGTAATTGCTAATAATAAAACAGTGTAAAATAAAAATAGTCAGGGGGTGAAATCTATGATGCTTAAAATAGAATTAAGACAGCATGTAGGTGCGCCATGTAAACCTATAATTGAGGTTGGAAGTGAAGTTAAAAAAGGACAACTTATAGCTGAACCACAAGGATTAGGAGCAAATATACATTCAAGTGTTTATGGTAAAGTCGTTGAAATTACAGAAAGTTCTATAATAATAGAAGCTTCTGAGAATCAACCTGATGAGTATGTAAAGATAAAAGATACAGAAAATAACTTAGACGCTATAAAAGAAGCTGGTATAGTTGGTGCAGGAGGAGCTGGTTTCCCTACACATGTGAAACTTAATGTAGATCTTACAGGAGGTTGTATCATAGCAAATGCTGCAGAGTGTGAGCCAGTACTTGGTCACAATGTGGAGCTAATGGAAAATAATCCAGAAATAATAATTAAAGGATTAAAATACATGCTTGATATAACTAAAGCTGATAAAGCTTATATAGCTGTAAAGCCAAAGTACAAAAAAGCCATAATGGCATTAGGAAAAGCTTGTAAGAATGAAGCAAACATAGAATTAAAATATTTACCAGATATGTACCCAGCTGGTGACGAGAGAGTTATAATAAGAGAATTATTAGGAATAACTCTTGTTCCAGGTCAACTTCCAATAGAAGCAAAAACTGTAGTTTCTAATGTTGAAACTATAAAACGTATAGTAGAAGCTATAGAAGAAAGAAAACCTTTTATAACTAAAGACATAACTGTTGGAGGAAGAGTAAAAGGTGCAGAGAACAAAGGCAAAGTATTTATGGATGTTCCTATAGGAATGCCTATAATAACATATATAGAAACATGTGGAGGATTCATTGCACCATATGGAGAAATAGTTCTTGGAGGTCCTTTCACTGGAAGACATGGTGAAGAAGAAAGTCCAGTTACTAAAACTTTAGGTGGAATATTAGTATCTATGCCACTTCCACAAGAAAGCAAGAAATTAGGAATAATAGCTTGCGAGTGTGGAGCACAAGAAGATAGACTAAAACAAATTGCATCTTTAATGGGTGCTGAAGTTGTAGCAGAAGAAAAATGTAAGAGGATGACTGAGGTAAATGGTAGATTTAGATGTGATTTACCAGGTATATGCCCAGGTCAAGCAGAAAAAGTGCTTAAGTTAAAGAGTCAAGGAGCTGAAGCTGTATTAATAGGTAACTGCGAGGACTGAACAAACACAGTTATGCAAGTGGCGCCTAGGTTAGGTTTGCCTGTATACCATAGTACAGACCATGTATTAAGAGCTTCGGGACATAGATTATATAGAAGAAAAAAATAATGCTAGGAGGTATTAGAAAATGTCAATAACTGTAGAAACAGCTAAAGCTCATGCTAAAGATCCAGCGGTATGCTGCTGTAGATTTGAAGCTGGGACTGTACTAGAACCATCAAATTTAGAAGATCCAGCAATATTCGCTGACTTAGAGGATTCAGGATTATTAACAATAGCAGATGATTGTTTAACAATAGAGCAAGTTTTAGGAGCTAAATTATTAAAAACTTTAGATGCTTTAACTCCAATAACTGCTGACTGTGTAGAAGGTGTAGTAGCAGTAGCTGAAGAGGCTAAAGAAGAAGTTAAGGAAGAAGTTAAAGAAGTAGCACCAGTTGCTTCAGTAGCTCCAGTATCTCAAATAGCTCCAGTAAATGGACAAACTATAAAGATACATATAGGTGAAGGTAGAGATATAAACTTAGAAATACCTTTAAATGTAGCTCAAGGAATGGGTGTAGCACCAGTTGCTCCTGTAGCTGTAGCAGAAGCTGTAGAAGTTAAAGCTGAACCAGTTCAAGAAGCTAAAGCAATAAGAAGCTTAACTAAAAAACATTTTAAAATAGAAAAAGTAGTTTTCGCTGAAGAAACTAAAATAGATGGAACTACTTTATACTTAAGAACTCCAGAAGAATTAACTAAAGAAGCTGTAAATTCAGAAGAATTAGTTGTTGATATGAAGTTAGAAATAATAACTCCAGCTGAATACAACAAATACAGTGAAACTATAATGGACGTTCAACCTATAGCTACTAAAGAAGAAGGAGATATAGGAGAAGGTGTAACAAGAGTTATAGACGGAGTTATAATGATGGTAACTGGTACTGATGAAAATGGAGTTCAAATAGGTGAATTCGGTTCTTCAGAAGGTGTATTAGAAACTAACATAATGTGGGGAAGACCAGGTGCCCCTGATAAAGGTGATATATTCATCAAAACTCAAGTAACAGTTAAAGCTGGTACAAACATGGAAAGACCAGGACCATTAGCTGCTCACTGTGCATCTGATTATATAACTCAAGAAATAAGAGAAGCATTAAAGAATGCTGAAGAATCTTTAGTAGTTGATACTGAAGAATTAACTCAATATAGAAGACCTGGAAAGAAAAAGGTTGTTGTAGTTAAAGAAATAATGGGACAAGGGGCAATGCATGATAACTTAATATTACCTGTTGAGCCAGTTGGAACATTAGGAGCTAAACCAAACGTTGACTTAGGAAACGTTCCAGTAGTATTATCTCCACTTGAAGTATTAGATGGTGGTATACATGCATTAACTTGTATAGGACCTGCATCTAAAGAAAACTCTAGACATTACTGGAGAGAGCCATTAGTAATAAAAGCTATGCATGATGAAGAAATAGATTTAGTAGGTGTTATATTTGTAGGATCTCCACAAGTAAATGCTGAGAAATTCTATGTATCTAAGAGATTAGGTATGATGATAGAAGCTATGGGTGTTGATGGGGCTATAGTAACAACTGAAGGATTCGGAAACAACCATATAGATTTCGCTTCTCACATAGAGCAAATAGGTAAGAGAGGTGTAGCTGTAGTAGGTGTAAGTTTCTCTGCTGTTCAAGGTGCTCTAGTTGTTGGTAATGAATACATGAAATACATGATAGACAACAACAAGTCTAAACAAGGTATAGAAAATGAAGTATTATCAAACAATACATTATGCCCAGAAGATGCTGTAAGATCTTTAGCAATGTTAAAGACAGTAATGGGTGGAGAAGAAGTTAAATCTGCTGAAAGAAAATGGAATGCTAACGTTAAATTAAATAACGTTGAATTAATAGAAAAAGAAACTGGTAAGAAGTTAGAACTTGTTGAAAACGAGCAAACTTTACCAATGAGTGAAAAAAGAAAGAATATATACGAAAAAGACGCTAAATAGTAAAAGACGTTAATAGGTTATGGAAGGATGAAATATTATGGATAGATTAAAATATATATCAACTGAAAGAATGTATGAAGGAGTTATAGTAGATATCACTGATGGTGGAGTAACTATAGACTTAAAAGGCAGATTAGGCCAATTTAAAATACCGAAAAGAATGCTTATAACTGATTATGAGCTTAAGCTTGGTCTTGAGGTTGGGTTTATGTTAAGTTATCCAGAAGTACTAAGTCCGGAACCTAATCAAAAGTATGTAGATATAATCGAAAGAAATAAAAAAAATAAAGAAGAATTAGAGAAATAGAAGGGAGAGAAAAACTATGAGCCTTACAACAATAAAAGGACTTCAATCTGAAATATTTGTACCAATAACACCTCCTCCTGTTTGGACTCCTGTAACTAAAGAACTAAAGGATATGACTATAGCTTTAGCTACAGCGTCAGGTGTACATTTAAAAGCTGATAAGAGATTCAACCTAGCAGGTGACTTTACATTTAGAGAAATACCAGATACAGCAACTACTGATGAGATGATGGTATCTCACGGAGGATATGATAACGCTGATGTTAATAAAGATATAAACTGTATGTTCCCTATAGACAGACTACATGAATTAGCTAAAGAAGGATTTATAAAATCTGTAGCTCCAGTTCATATAGGATTCATGGGTGGTGGTGGAGACCAAACTAAATTCACTGAAGAAACTGGTCCTGAAATCGCTAAAAGATTAAAAGATGAGGGAGTAGACGGTGTAGTTCTAACAGCTGGCTGAGGTACTTGCCATAGAACTGCCGTGATCGTGCAGAGAGCAATAGAAGAAGCTGGTATACCAACTATAATAATAGCAGCTCTTCCTCCAGTAGTTAGACAAAACGGAACTCCAAGAGCAGTTGCTCCACTAGTTCCAATGGGTGCTAATGCTGGTGAACCAAATAATAAAGAAATGCAAACGCATATATTAAGAGATACTTTAGAGCAATTAATAGCTATACCATCTGCTGGTAAGATAATTCAATTACCATACGAGTATGTAGCTCAAGTATAATAGATAACACAGCCCTTCCCTAGCAATAGAGAAGGGCTTATATAAAAAGGTGATATAAATGGAAGAGAAAATACTTAGACGTTTGGTAATTAAACCATTTCATATAAATAATGTTGAATTCAATGAAAAGTTCTCAATAAAAAAAGGTACACTATCCATAAACAATGACTACATAAATGAAATTAAAAATTCACATGAATTAATAACGGACATAAAATTAGATATAATCAAACCAGGAGATTATAACAAGGAAATTAATACTATCATGGATATAATTCCTATATCTACTAAAGTTTTAGGTAGATTAGGTGAAGGAATAACACACACTTTAACAGGTGTTTATGTTATGCTTACTGGTGTTGATGAGGATGGAAGACAAATGCATGAATTTGGATCTTCAGAAGGTATACTTTCTGAGCAAATGGTGTTTGGAAGATATGGGACTCCATCTACTAATGATTACATAATTCATTTTGATGTTACAGTTAAAGGTGGTTTGCCATATGAGAGAAAACTTCCAATGATGACATTTAAGGCATGTGATACTTTTATACAAGGTATAAGAAATGTTTTAAAACAGCAAGACGGAAGAGATGCTACAGAAATTCGTGAATATTTTGACAAAATTAGACCTGACGCTAAAAAAGTTGTAATAGTAAAACAAATAGCAGGTCAGGGTGCAATGTATGACAATCAATTATTTTCTTATGAACCAAGTGGTTTAGAGGGCGGTACATCGATTATAGATATGGGAAATGTACCGATGATAATATCACCTAATGAATACAGAGATGGCGCCTTGAGAGCTATGACTTAATGAGGTGAGATAATGGGTATAGGACCATCAACTAAAGAAACATCATTACATCACTTTAGAGATCCGCTTCTTGATATAGTTAGTAATGACAAAGACATAGATCTTCTGGGGATAGTAGTAGTAGGAACGCCTCAGGACAACAAAGAAAAAGAATTTGTTGGACAAAGAACAGCTGCATGGCTAGAAGCTATGAGAGCAGAGGGCGTCATAATTTCATGTGATGGGTGGGGAAACTCACACGTAGATTATGCTAATACTATTGAAGAAATAGGAAAAAGAGAGATCCCGGTAGTTGGACTTACATTTAATGGAACTCAAGCTAAGTTTGTAGTTACAAATAAATATATGGACACAATAGTAGATTTTAATAAATCAGACAAGGGGATAGAAACAGAAGTTGTCGGAGAGAACACTGTAAGCGAGTTAGACGCAAAAAAATCATTAGCCTTATTAAAATTAAAAATGCAAAGAAATAATAAAAAATAATAATAATATAGGGGGCCGTAAAATGAAATTTTCAAGAAGTATACAAGCGATAGATTCTCATACAATGGGAGAACCAACAAGAATAGTAACAGGTGGAATACCTAATATAAAAGGAAAAACTATGGCTGAGAAAAAAGCGTTTTTAGAAAATAATCTAGACCACTTAAGAACAGCTATAATGTTAGAGCCAAGAGGACATAATGATATGTTCGGTTCTATAATAACTCAACCTTGCAACGATGAAGCAGATTTCGGAATAATCTTCATGGATGGTGGAGGATACCTAAACATGTGTGGACATGGTTCAATAGGAGCTGTAACAGCTGCAATTGAAACTGGTATGGTAGAAATGAAAGAGCCTACAACTCATGTAGTTATGGATACTCCAGCAGGAATAGTAAGAGCAGATGCTAAAGTTGAAAACGGAAGAGTTCAAGAAGTTTCTATAGTAAACGTACCTGCATTCTTATACAAAAAAGATGTACAAATAGAAATGCCTGAAATAGGAACTGTAACTTTCGATATATCTTTCGGAGGAAGTTTCTTTGCTATAGTTAAAGCTAGTGAGTTAGGATTAAAAGTTGAGCCAAAGAATGCTCAAAAACTAACTGAAATAGGTTTAAAAATGAGAGATATAATAAACGAAACTATAGAAATACAACATCCAGAGTTATCTCATATAAAAACTGTTGATTTAGTTGAAATATATGATGATCCAACTCATCCAGAAGCTACTTACAAAAACGTAGTTATATTTGGACAAGGTCAAGTAGATAGATCTCCATGTGGAACAGGAACAAGTGCTAAGCTTGCAACTTTATACTCTAAAGGAGAATTAAAAGAAGGCGAATTATTCGTATATGAAAGTATATTAGGAACTCTATTCAAAGGAAGAATAGTTGGTGTTGATAAAGTAGCTGATTATGAAGCAATAATACCTGAAATAACAGGAGCTGCGTATATAACAGGATTCAACCATTTCGTAATAGATGATAATGATCCAGTAAAATATGGATTTATACTAAAGTAATAAAATAACTGTATAAATTCTAATTAAAATATGATTAAATACTACTAGTAGTATTTAATCATATTTCTATGTAAGACACTTTTTAGTAAAATCATTAGGAGGAATTATTTGAGATGTTAAATTTAATAAGAGTATTATTAGCAGCTTTTGTTTCATTATTCGGTTTTAACTTCATCAAGGACTTATCAAAAGCTAAATCATCTAACGGATTTGAAGATGTACCAGCTTGGAAGCCTTTAGCTACAGGTTTTGTAACGGACTTCTTTGACACTTTAGGAATAGGGTCATTTGCGCCAACAGTAGCAATGATGAATGCTCTAAAAATTAATATACCTGACAAGTTAATACCAGGTACACTAAACGTATGTCACACAATACCAGTTGTATTTGAAGCATTTATATTTACGACAGTTATAAAGGTTGATTCAATAACTTTAATAAGTTTATTAGGAGCAGCAGTTGTAGGATCTTATGTAGGTGCTGGAATTATATCTAAGATGGATGAAAGAAAAATCCAAATAGTTATGGGATTCGCACTAGTTGTAACAGCTATATTAATGTTATTAGCTCAATTAGGATTAATGCCTGGTGGAGGAAATGCAACAGGATTAACTGGAGCAAAACTTGTTATAGGGGTAGTAGGTAACTTTATATTAGGAGCATTAATGACTGCTGGAGTTGGACTATATTCTCCTTGTATGGCAATGGTTTATTTCTTAGGAATGTCACCAACTGTAGCATTCCCTATTATGATGGGATCTTGCGCTTTATTAATGCCAACAGCAAGTGTTAAATTTATAAAAGAAGGAACATATGCTAAGAAAACTTCTCTATTTATAACAATAGGTGGAGTTATAGGGGTATTTATAGCAGCTAACTTTGTTAGCTCAATGCCTATGGATATATTAAGATGGGTAGTAATAATTGTAATAGCATATACTTCAGTAACTATGTTAAAAAAAGCATTTGCTAAGCAAACAGCTTAATAAATTAATAAGATGAGACTATACCGTATTTAAAAATACGGTATATTTTTTATTTTTTGAAATTTAAAGCTTTTAATCAAATTTATTTTATTAAAGGTGTAATAAAAATGGCCATGCAGAAATATATTTATTATATAGATTTTAAGATAAAATATGGTTTAACAATTGTGGGGGGAATAAAATGATAAATTTAAAAGAAGATACTAACATAGTAAATTTAAGAGGAGAACTTGAAGAGGAATTGACATTTAGCCATGAAATATTTGGGGAAAAATTTTATAGTGCAAGGATTAAAATACATAGATTAAGCGATACATATGATGTTTTACCTATAACTATATCAGAAAGATTATTAGAAGAAGTAAATATAAATGAAAATAACTTAGTTGACCTAGTTGGTCAGTTAAGATCTTATAATAAAAATATAGATAATAAAAATAAACTAGTTCTAACTGTATTTGCAAGAGAAATAAAGGTTGTTGATGGAGAAGCTAAAGATCCAAACAATATTTTCCTTGATGGATATATCTGTAAAGATCCAATATATAGAAAAACTCCATTAGGGAGAGAAATAGCAGATTTACTAGTTGCCATAAATAGACCATATAATAAATCTGATTACATACCATCAATAGTATGGGGTAGAAATGCGAAATTTGCAAAAAATCTGAAAGTTGGAGATAGAATCCAAATGTGGGGCAGAGTACAAAGTAGAGACTATGAAAAGAAACTTGAAAGTGGAGAAACAGAGAAAAGAGTTGCATATGAAGTCTCTATTTCTAAAATAAAAAGACTAGATGAAAACAATATAAATTAATATAGAAAGTCAAGGAAAACATTATTAAAAAAATAATTTTAAAATACTTTAAAATGGTTATTGAATAGTTGCTTGGGATTTATTATAATCTATTCTATGATGTAAAAAATGATAATAAATCCAAAAGAGGGGGAGCACTGTGAAAAGCGTAGTACAATGGAATTATGAAGCAAATTATTTTGCACAGGATACCGTAGAAGATATATTAAATGTAATTAAATATGAAATGGGAGAAAGAATCCTATTGGTAGGAAATATAGGTACCCTAGGCAAGAGGTTAAGGATGCTTGGAGCCAATGTAACTATACTTGAAGATAGTGCATACCAAGATATTTGCTATTCTTTAATTCATAATGAAAACTGCAGTGTCGTTAAAGGTTGTTTAGAATTATTACCATTTGAAGATGGATTCTTCGATAAAGTAATAGTACTAAATCAATTTAATTACACTCACAACCAAAAGAAAGCATTGAAAGAAATTTATAGAGTGTTAAAATTAAGAGGAGAAGTTGTTTTACAAGACTCTAATTTACACAAATTTAAAGTTAAACTTAAAAAGTTTAAGCATAGAGTATGTGGAGAACGTATAAAATACTATTACCCACATGAACTTATAAAGACATTAGAACATTCAAAATTTAAAGGAATATTAGAAAATAAAGACTGTGAAAAGTATATTTATATAGGAATGAAGAATGATTAAAAAGACTGGGGTTAAACCTAGTCTTTTCTTGTAGGAGGAAATTTTATGAAAATACATTATAATGTGATAATTATCTGTATGTTGTTTGTAATCTTAGTATCAATACAGTATACTTTAAATAAAATATACAAAACTCTCAATGAAATTAAAGTACTGATGTACAAAGATAAACTAAGGGATGGAAAGTATGATTAATTTAAACTTTATAAGAAAAGATATACAAAACATAGCAGAAGCTATATCGTCTGTTTTAGAAATTGATGTAACAATAGTAGATTCGAGTTTAGTTAGAATAGCGGGTACCGGAACTTATTTTCATAAAATAGGACAACAATTAAAAGAATACTCAGCGTTTAAATATTCCTTAACTACTAAAAAAGAATTAATAATAGAAGATCCAAAGAGCAATGAGATATGCAATGAATGTTATACTCGTGAAGTTTGTAAAGAGTTTGCAGAGGTATGCTGCCCTATAGTATATGATGATAAGTCCTATGGTGTAATTGGCCTTATAGCTTTTACGAAAGAGCAAGCAGATGTAATTAAATTTAGAAAAGATGATTTAATGAACTTCTTGCATAAAATGGCTGATCTGATATCAAGTAAGTTAAAAGCAGAAATAAAAACTTATGAGGTAGAGTTAGAAAAGAAAAAGCTAAAAACATTGTTAGATAATATGGATAAAGCAGTTGTGTCATTAGATAAAGATGCAAATATAGAAAAGTACAATTTGAAATTTAAAGAAATTTTTGAAGTTAAAGGTAATATAATAGGAAACTTTATAGGCGATGTATTAAACTTTGCGAAAGACAATAATTTCAATAATATAAATAATGATAAATCTTGTAGCTTTACATATAGAGGAGCAAAGAAGGAATTTAAAGGAATATATAATATAAAGCCTATTATTTTAAATGAAGAATTAAAAGGATATGTATTGGATTTTATAGATAAAGTAGATGCTATAAAAAACTACAACAAGATAAGTAATGATCATAAGATATATTTAGAAAATATAATTGGAAGCAGTTATGCCATAAATAAATCAAAAGAAGAAGCATTGATGGCATCGAAAACTAATTCTACAGTTTTAATAACTGGAGAGAGTGGTACGGGAAAAGAGCTATTTGCAAGAGCTATACATAATCACAGTTGTAGAGCAGGAAATCCTTTTATCGCTATAAACTGTGCAGCTATTCCAGATAACTTACTAGAAAGTGAATTATTTGGATATGAAGAAGGTGCATTTACAGGAGCTAAAAAAGGTGGAAGCTTAGGTAAATTTGAATTAGCTGATAAAGGTAGTATTTTTCTTGATGAAATAGGTGATATGAGCTTACATTTACAAGCAAAATTACTTAGAGTATTGCAAGAAAAAGAAGTTGATAAAATAGGGGCTAAACACAATGTATCAATTGATGTAAGAATAATAGCGGCTACTAATAAAGACTTAGAGCACATGGTCAGAAAAGGCACATTTAGAGAGGATTTATACTATAGACTAAATGTTATACCTGTAGTTCTACCAACTTTAAGACAAAGAAAAAATGATATACACTTACTAATTGAATATATGATGAAAGAATACTCTAATAAGCTAGATAAAAATGTACAAGATATAGATTTACAAGCATTAGAATATTTATGTGAATATAGCTGGCCAGGAAACATTAGAGAACTACAAAATGTTATAGAATATAGTGTAAATAGATGCGAAGGTAAGATTATAACATTAGATAATTTACCTAATAGAATAAAACGCGCAAATTCAAATGAAGATCAAATTATAGATTCAAATGAAAATATAAAAACTTTGGACGAACTTGAAAAGAAAGAAATAATAAAAGCATTAGAAAAATATAAAGATTATAAAAAAGATAAGGATTTAGCTGCAAAAGCTTTAGGAATATCTAGAGCTACGTTATATAGAAAAATAGAAAGATATAAAATAGTCTCAAAATGATACTTAATCTCATTTTGAGACTATTTTTTTTCGGAATGAGACTGAAATGATAAAAAATTATTTTTCTAAAGTGTAAATAAAGCGATTTCAAGGGTTTGAAAAATAATAAAAGTTGGCATAGTTCTTGCTTTATAAATAAGACATAAATATTATAGCTATCAGGAGGAAAACACAATGAAAAATTTACAAACAAAATTAGTTAATATATTAAACGCAGAAGTTAAACCAGCATTAGGTTGTACAGAACCAGTAGCAGTAGCATTAGCTTGTGCTAAAGCAAAAGAAACTTTAGGTGAAGAAGTAGTAAAATGTACAATAGGTCTTAGTCCTAACGTATACAAAAATGGTATGTGTGTAGGTATACCAGGAACTGAAAGATTAGGATTAAAAATATCTGCAGCAATGGGACTTATAGGTGGAAAATCAGAAAACGGATTAAGAGTTTTAGAAACATTAACAAAAGAAGATGTTAAAGTTGCAGAAGACTTCATGGATAACAACGATATAAACATATCACCAATAGATACAGAAGAAAAAGTTTATATAGAAGTTGAATTAGAAGGTAAAAACAATACTGCTAAAGTTGTTATAAGAACTAAACATGACAATATAGTATTTGTTGAAAAAAATGAAGATGTATTAGTAAGTGAAGAAGTAGTTGAAGCTGCAACTACAGCAGAACCTAAAGAAAATATATTAGATACTATAACAATAAAAGAAATAGTAGAAGCTATGGAAACTGTAGATTTTGAAGAAATAAAATTCTTATTAGATGGAATAACTATGAATGAAGAGATAGCTAAGTACGGATTAAATGAAAAAGTAGGAGTAGGTGTAGGATTTGGTATAAAGAAATCTATTGAATCAGGATTATTAGGTGATGACTTAATGAACTATACTATGATGATAACAGCAGCTGCATCTGATGCAAGAATGGCTGGAGTTAAATTACCAGTTATGAGTTCTAACGGAAGTGGAAACCACGGTATAACTGCTATACTTCCAATAGTTGCATATAACGATAAATTCCCTCAAAGTGAAGAAAAATTAGCTAGATCATTAGCAATATCTCACTTATTAACTGCATACGTTAAAAACTACACAGGAAGATTATCAGCAGTATGTGGATGTGGAGTTGCAGCAAGTATAGGAGCTACATCAGGATTATCTTGGTTAATGGGATGTAATGAAACTCAAATAGAAGGTGCTATAGAAAATATGGTAGCTAACTTAAGTGGTATGATATGTGATGGAGCTAAGGCTGGATGTGCATTAAAACTTGCATCAGCAGCATCAGCAGCAGTACAAAGTGCTATAATAGCTAAACAAGACTGTATAGTACCTCCAATGAATGGAATAGTAGGAACTGGAGCAGAGCAAAGTATACAAAACCTAGGAAGAGTAAGTGATAAGGGAATGACTACAACTGATAAGGTTATAATAAGAGTAATGGATGACATGAATAAAGCTAACTAATATTGTATTTACCCCGTTGCAAAATTGGTAAATCTCCTATAAAATAGATATACTATAACATTTCGGAGGTTGTAACATGGATATAGAAACAAAAAAATGGGAAGTATTATGCTCAGAAGAACAAATACAAGAAAGATTAAAAGAATTAGGAGCACAAATATCTAAAGATTATGAAGGCAAAAAATTAATGGTAATATCACTATTAAAAGGAAGCTTCATATTCTGCGCAGACTTAGTAAGAAACATAACAGTACCTGTTAAAATCGGATTTATGACTACTTCAAGCTACGGGCATGGAGAAAGCAGTACTGGTCAAGTTAACATGGTAGCAGATATAAGTGATGATATAGAAGGATATGATGTTTTAGTTGTAGATGATATAACAGATACAGCTCTTACAATGAACTTTGTTATGGGTCACTTAAAAACTAAGAACCCTGCTAGTATAAAATGTTGTGTTCTTTTAGATAAACCAAGTAGAAGAAAAGTGGAATTAGTTCCTAATTACTGTGGATTTGAAATAGAAGATAAATTTGTTGTAGGATACGGATTAAACTTCGGAGACTACTACAGAAACATACCTTACGTATTTAACGTTACTGACGAAGATAGATAATAAGAAGATTGGGATTTTCCCAATCTTTTTTTATGCTTAAATAAATTATATTAAACAAGGCATTAATAACAATGGTTTTAAAAAACTTAGGCACTAATAGCAATACAAAGCGCATATATATTGGGTATAATAAAAACATATAAATTGATAATAAAGGAGATTTGTATGAACAATATATGTAATATAAAAGAGTGCATGAAAAATAATAGAAAAGAATTACATGTACTAGCTGAAATAGGAAATCAAGAGTTTAAAACTAGTAAATATATAAAAAATTATTTAAATAATATAGGTGTAGAATATGAAGAAATGTTAGATACTGCTGTAGTTGGAATTATAAAAGGTAAAAATCCTAAAAAAACTATAGCTTTTAGATCAGATATGGATGCTCTTACATTAGGGGAAAAAGCTATGCACTTATGTGGGCATGATGGACATATGAGTATATTACTTGGATTAGTAACATACTTAAATGAAAATAGAGAAAATATTATGGATAATATTGTATT
This sequence comes from Paraclostridium sp., assembly GCF_051656405.1. Taxonomy (GTDB): domain Bacteria; phylum Bacillota; class Clostridia; order Peptostreptococcales; family Peptostreptococcaceae; genus Paraclostridium. Next base: position 3,701 of record NZ_JBOGBV010000014.1, on the reverse strand, counting down.
TATATTCCAACCAGCAGAAGAAGGTCCAGGAGGAGCTAAACCATTAATCAACGCAGGTATAGTAGAAAAGTATAAAATAGATGAAATATATGGTCTTCATATATATCCAGAAATACCTGAAGGTTATGTAGGAACTAGACCAAATTACTTCTTAGCACAAGTTGGAGAATTAGACATAGATATTATTGCTAAAAGTGGTCATGGAGCTATGCCTCAAAATGGAATAGATGGAATAGTTTTAGCTTCTAGCTTTATTAGTAGCTTACAAACAATAGTATCAAGAAATATAAGTCCACTAGATAATGCCGTACTTACTATAGGTAAAATGCATGGAGGGACTAGAAGAAATATAATAGCTGAAAATATTAGAATAGAAGGTACTATAAGGGCTTTTAAACCAGAGGTATATGAAACTATTAAAGAAAGAATTAGAGAACTAGCAAAAGGATATGAAGTAGCTTATAACTGCAAGATAGAAGTGGAAATAAGAGATGACTATCCAGCTGTTAATAATAATGAAGTTTTATTTGAAGAGTTTGAACAGGCTATAGGAACAGATAAACTTATCAAACTAGAACCTATAATGATATCAGAAGATTTTTCTTACTATCAACAAGTTCTTCCAGGATTATTTTTCATGTTGGGAGCAAGAAATGAAGAAAAAGGATTTGTAAATGGACTTCATAGTTTAAACTTTAATTTTGATGAAAATATATTAGGAAATGCGTTAGATGTATATATCAAATTATTAAAATATAAAAAATCGATATTATAATACTAAATCACTCCTCAATTTTGTATAAATTTTGTTCATATGACAAAAATATAAAATAAAGGAGTGATTTTTATGAATTATAAAGATATTGATATAAATAAACCAAGAGAGAAAAGTGCAACTAAGAAAAAGAAAATATTGACAGATGATGATATAATGAAATATGAGATAGCATCAGAACTTGGACTAATGGATAAGGTTTCTGAGCTTGGTTGGGGAGGTTTAACAGCCAAAGAAGCAGGGCGTATAGGTGGTACGTTAACATCTCGTAAAAAGAAAAAGAAAAAAATGGAAAAGGAAGAAAATAAAGACGATGGATCAGTATAGAGATTTTGCATTTGTATATGATGAACTTATGAATGATGTTGATTATGACAAATGGATTAAATATATAGAAGATATAATAGACAACGAAAATGTAAAAGTTAAAAATATACTAGAATTAGCATGTGGAACAGGAAATATAACTATTCCTTTAGCTAAAAAAGAATACGATATAGCTGGAATTGATATATCTGCAGAAATGTTAGGTGTAGCTAGAGAAAAAGCTGAAAAACAAGGAATAGAGCTTGTATTATTACAACAAGATATAGCTGAACTTGATTTTGATATAACAGGTTTAGATTGTGTTTTATGTGCTTGTGATGGATTCAACTATATAACTTATGATGATGATTTACAAAATGTTTTTGATACAACACATGAGTTATTAAAAGAAAATGGAATATTCATATTTGACATAAGTTCATATTATAAATTAGCCAATATATTAGGTGGTAATATATATGGTGAAAATAGAGAAGATGTATCTTATTTATGGCAAAATTATTTTGATGCAGAAGAAAACTTATTAGAAATGGAATTAGCATTTTTCATAAAAGGTGAAGATGGAAGATATGATAAGTTTGAAGAGGTACATCAACAAAGAGCATACACAGAAGACGAAATAGTAGAAATGCTTCAAGAATCAGGTTTTAAAAATGTAAAAGTTTATGGAGATTTTACATTTGATAAGCCAAAAGATGATTCGGAAAGAGTATTTTTTGTTTGTAAAAAATAGACAGAAAGTTTTAACGTGATTGGAGGAAAATATTATGAAGGATTATGTTTTAAGAGCAACAGCTGGAGATGGCCAGGTAAGAGCTTTTGTTGCAACTACTAAAAATATGGTAGACAGAGCTAGAGATCTTCATAAGACAAGTAAAGTTGCTACAGCTGCTTTAGGAAGAACACTAACAGCAACATCTATTATGGGTCTTATGATGAAAAACGATGGAGATAAAATAACAGTTATAATAAAAGGTGGCGGACCTATAGGAAGTATATTAGCTACAGCTAATTCTAAGGGGATAGTAAAAGGATACGTTGATAACCCAAATGTTGTAGTAGAAGATTATGAAAATGGTAAGTTAAATGTTGCAGCTGCTGTTGGAAGTGAAGGAACAGTAAGAGTAACAAAAGACTTAGGATTAAGAGAACCTTACAATGGTTCATATCCTATGGTTAGCGGAGAAATAGCCCAAGATTTAACATATTATTTCGCATTATCAGAACAAACTCCATCAGTAGTAGCACTAGGAGTATTGACAAAAGAAGAAGAAGTTGAATATGCAGGTGGATTTATAGTTCAATTAATGCCGGATGCAGCTGAAGAAACTATATCAAAATTAGAGTCTAACGTTGCTAATTTAGATTCTATAACAAATATGTTAAAAGAAGGAAAAACTCCTGAAGACATACTTAATATAGTACTTGATGGATTAAATCCTCAAATTCTAGATAAATGTGATGTTGGATTTGAATGTGAATGCTCTAAAGAAAGAGTTGAAGGAGTTTTAATATCTATAGGACAACATCAATTAGCTGAAATAATAGAAGAAGATAAAAAAGCTGAAATAGGATGTCAATTCTGTAACTCAAAATACACGTTTGATGAAGATGAATTAAAAGCTATATTAGATAAAATGAACAAGTAATGAAATAATAAATAAAACCCTTTTGCATAAGAGTCATACCAAGTGGTAGAATATATTTATGCGAAAGGGTTTTTTTGGATTGAAAAATAAAAGCGGGGTGAAAAAATTTGAACTTTAACAACAGGCTAGAATTAACTCAATCTCAAAAGCTGGTGATGACTACACAGCTAAAACAGTCATTAGCAATACTCAATATGAGTAAAGTTGAATTAGAAGAAGAAATAAGAAAAGAATCAGAGGAAAATCCCTTATTAGATATAGAACGAAAAGAAGAAATAGACTGGGAAGCTTATGTGAAAAATATGGACACCGGATATAAAAGAGAAGTAAATTATAATCCAGATAATGATTTAAATTTAGAAAATATGATAAAAGAAGATGTTAATTTATATGAACACTTAAGTCTTCAAATAGGATTATATAAAATTAGCGACTTAGAAAAAGAAATTTGCAATTACATAATTGATAGCTTAGATGAAGATGGATATCTAAGATTTTCAGAACAAATAATGTTAAATGAGTTAAAAGAGTTAAATGTAGATGAATCTACATTTTTAGAGTGTTTAGAAAAAGTTCAACAGCTAGATCCTATAGGAGTTGGGGCTAGAGATTTAGTTGAATGTCTAATCTTACAAATTGAAAATTCAGGAGAATATGATGAAGATTTAATAAATATAATCAAAGAAGATTTAGACTTAATAGCTTCTAATAAGGTTAAGGAAATAAGCAAAAAACATAAGATTCCAATGCAAAGATGCGTTAACTTAGTTCATAAAATCAAGTCATTGGATCCGAGACCGGGGAGATTATGCTGCAGTGAGAAAACGGTATACGTGCAACCTGATGTTATAGTTGAAAAAATTGATAATGAGTTTATAGTTTATAAAAATGAAAAAGATTCTTATATGTTAAAGATTAATAATTTTTATAAAGAAGTACTTAGAAACACA
>NZ_JBOGBV010000013.1:0-31226 GCF_051656405.1 Paraclostridium sp. | reverse complement strand
TTGGAGAGAATGATGCAAGTATTAAAACTGGGAATAAAGCAGTTGCTATAAGTGCCCATATATACTTTAATTTTAATTTACTTCTATATAATAAGTTTACACCTTTTGCATCTATTAGCTTTGATCCTATTTTTAGTCTAACTAAAAATGTACTAGCCATACCAGGTCTTCCTTTTTCTAAGAAGTCTATCATATTGGAATGTGTTCCTACAGCTACTATAAGTTCAGCCTTATACTCATAGGCAGTAAGCATAGCTATATCCTCACTTGTTCCAGGCGCAGGAAATACCACAGATTCCAATCCTAAGTCTTGTACTCTCTTAAGTCCAGGTGCCCTTCCGTCTGTGTATGCATGAACAACTATTTCTTTTGCTTTTTGTAAAGCTTCATCACTTACACTATCCATATCTCCTACAATTACGTCTGGAGTATATCCAAACTCTAGTAAAGCGTCAGCTCCACCATCTACACCTACTAGTATAGGTTTCATTTCTTCTATGTACGATAATATTGTACTTAAGTCTTGCTTATAGTCCTGACCTCTAACAACTATCAATACATGTCTATTTTTGTAATCTGTACTTACTTCTGGTATTTCAACTTCTCCAAGAATAAGTCCTTTTTCTTTTTTAGCATAATCTATAGTATTATCTATAAATCTATCCAACTCTACAGCTAAATTTTCATATGCCAATCTTATCTTGTTATCAACTTCGTCTTTATCTAATACTTCTCCTTGGCCTAATAATTCTCCATCTCTATAGATTTTTCCATCTATAACTTCTATTATTTGCCCCTCCTGTAAGTTGTTGAATAGTTCTTCACCTACATTGTCTACAATAAGTATATTTTTATCTACAAGTATTCCAGGTCCTTTATTTGGGTATCTACCACTTATAGATTGAGATGCATTTATAACAAGTTTTATCTTTCCCTCTACTAATGAATTTGCAGCAACTTCATCTACATCTTTATGATTTATAACTGCTATTTCTCCGCCAGTAAGTCGCTTTGCAAGCCTTTTTGTTTTTCTGTCTACCTTAATAGGGGCTTCGACTCTCATACTTAAAACCTCCAATTTTCGTTTTTGAAATCACATTACATTATAGCATTATTTTACAACAATTTAAATAATTAAAATTGTGCGCACTTCTTATAAGCTATTTATAATATTAATTAAATCTGTTTTATTGTTTATATTAGGATTTTCAATCACATTATATAGTAAAAAGTTTAATTTTTCACCTATTTCCTTGCCTTTATAGCCTAAAGCATTTAAATCCCTTCCATTTAGTGCTAATTCTTTTAATGAATAACATTCTTTATTTAAATCAATTTCTTTAATTAAATTATTTATTTTGTCATAATATTTTTTTTCAAATTCCATATCCAATACTTTTTTTACATATAATAAATAATTTAGACTTTCATGTCCTATTTCCTTTAAATAAATCTTTATAGACACTTTATCATCGATTATTTTATTATCTAGATTATCTAAAATTGTAATGCATTGACTTTTTATTTTGTTAGAATATCTTAATAATTCCAATATTTTTTTGCTTTCGTTAATGTCCCCTAGAATATACATAAATATACTTAATCTTATCACTAAATCTTTTTTACTCGACTTAAGTTTGATTAAGTCATTTTTGTTCATTTTTATATTTTTCATTTCAAATATATCAAACATTTTTGCGTCGTAAAGCATATATATTTTTTCAGGATAATTACTAAGTAAAATTTTATTTAATTCCTCTTGTATTCTTTCTGAGCTTATATTTTTTATCAATTTTATATTTTTATAAATACTTTCTAATGTTTTACTATCTATTTTGAAATTAAGTTTAGAACTAAATCTAACAGCTCTTATTATTCTTAACCCATCCTCTTTGAATCTTTCATCTGCATTTCCAACTGTTCTTATTATTTTTTTATTTATATCTTCTATACCATCAAATGCATCAACTATACCTACTTTATGATTATAGGCAATAGAGTTTATAGTAAAATCACGTCTTTTTAAATCTTGTACTATATCACTTGTAAACTCTACAGATTCAGGTCTTCGGTTGTCAGAGTACGTCCCATCAATTCTATATGTTGTAATTTCATATTCATTTTTATTTTTTATTAAAGTTATGGTTCCATGCTTTATCCCAGTTTCAATTATTTTATAATTTTTAAATATACTTATTGTATCTGTAGGTTTTGCATTTGTAGTTATATCATAATCATTAGGTTTTATTCCTACAATTGAGTCTCTTACACATCCTCCTACTATATAAGCTTCATATCCATTTTCATATATATCATTTATTATCTCTTTTACATCAGTTGGTATATTTATTTTCATCATTTCACCTCAATTTAGTAAACTACTATCTATTTTATACATTTACACAAAAAAATAAAGCCTTCAATTTATGAAGACTTTATTTTTCATAATTTATTATTTAACCATACTGTGTTCTAATCTTAATTTATCTGCAATCATTGCTATAAACTCTGAGTTTGTTGGTTTCCCTTTTGTATTATGAACTGTATATCCAAATAATTGATTTATAGTATCAACCTTACCTCTGCTCCATGCAACTTCTATCGCATGTCTTATAGCTCTTTCAACCCTACTTGGAGTCGTGTTAAACTTTTTAGCTATACTTGGGTATAGTTCCTTTGTTACTGCCCCTAATAATTCAACATTCTCTATAACCATTTTTATAGCTTCTCTTAAATATAAATATCCTTTTATATGAGCTGGAACTCCTATTTCGTGTATTATATTTGTTATTTCAGTTTCTATATTTCCTACATTTTTCACGAAATCAGTTTTAGTCATTTTTATATCCATATTGTTATTTGATCTTGAATTAGAATCTACTACTGTATTTTTATTTGAAACTAATCCTCTTATTCTATTTATAAATATTACAAAGTCAAAAGGTTTAACTATGTAATAGTCTGCTCCTAAGTTTATTGCACTTTGTGTTATTTTATCTTGACCTACTGCAGATAATACTATTATCTTAGGCATTTTAGGTAAGTTCATAGCATTTAATTTTTCAATTACCCCTAATCCATCAAGATGTGGCATTATAACATCTAAAACTAATACATCTGGTTGTGTTCTTGAAACTAAATCTAAAGCTTCTATTCCATCCTTTGCAATTCCTAATATTTCAATATCATCCTCATTAGATAAATACTCTCTTAATACTTGACAAAAATCCCTGTTGTCATCTGCTAAAACTATTTTTATTTTTTCGCTCATTAAATTTTTCCCCCCATAGAATTATAAATTTATTTAAATATTTTCTAATTTTTCACTAATAACCTATTCGACATTTAATATTTATATTCCTTCTGTTTATTTTTATTTTTATATATATACTTATATTATCATCTTATCTATAAAAATTCCATATCCTATTTTAGAGTTATCTATAAAAACATGTGTCACAGCTCCAATTATTTTATCATTTTGTATAATAGGTGCTCCACTCATTCCTTGAACTATACCACCAGTATAATTTATCAATCTCTCATCTACTACTTCAATCACCATATCTTTATCATCTTTTTTGTTATTATATTTAATTTTTTTTATGTTTATTTGATATTGCCCGATTTTTCCATCTTTATTTTGAAATAAAATTATTGCTGGTCCAAGCTTTATATCTTTACTGTCACCAACTTCTAACATTTTTTCTTTTCCTTCATTATCATATGTCGTTAAATTACCACTTATTCCAAAACTGTTATTTTTTTTAAAATTACCTACCGGTTTATCGCCATCAAATTCAGCTTTTATTTGCCCTACATGTTTAACTCTTCCCTTTTCAATCGAAATGTCTTCAGCATTGTATATATTTCCACTCTTAACTTTTATCAATTCATTTGTATCTACATCTTTTATTGGGTGTCCTAATGCCGAAAATGTATTGTTTTGTGGATTATAAAATGTCATAGTGCCTATTCCCGAAATTTTATCTCTAATCCAAATTCCAAGTTTATATTCGTTATTTTCTTTTTTAACTGGAATTTGCTTTGATATTAATTCTCCATCCCTGTCGATTATTATCTCAACTAAATCTTTATTATAGTTATGTAAAACTTTTTTTACATCTTTACTACTATATACATTAACTCCATTTATACTGATTATATTATCTCCAGCTTCCACTCCATCTATATAATCAACACTTGAATCTTCATTATCTAATACTAATATTCCATCTGTGTTAGCCCTTATACCTACCACATTGCCAAGTGGAACTAAATATCTTGTTTCTTTTTTATTTTCTGGTTTCGATATTCCCAATACAAATATAGGTATTATTAAGAGTAAAGATAAAACTATATATATTTTTTTCATTTTATATCGTCCCTTCATAAATTTATATACATATAGTTCCATTTTTCATTTATTTTTATCCAGCTTAATCCAAATATAATTTTACGCAAAAAAAATACCTAATTAATTAGGTACTTTTTTTGCAAGTTCTATTATTTCACTAGCATGTTCCATTGTTTTTTCAGTTATATTACTTCCTGCTATAAGTCTTGCTATTTCATCTTTTCTTTGATTATCATCAAGTCTACTTATAACAGTAAATGTTCTTTCATTAGATGTCTTTTTCTCAATGCAATAGTGAGTGTCTGCATTTGCTGCAATTTGAGGTAAATGTGTTATACAAATTATTTGCTTTTTCTTAGCTATCAATGATAATTTTTCTCCAACAATCTGAGCTGCTATACCACTTATACCTGTATCTATTTCATCAAACACAAGAGTGTCTATTTCATCTATGTCTGCTAAAATTGTCTTAAACGCTAACATAAATCTAGACATCTCTCCTCCTGATGCTACCTTATATATAGGCTTTATATCTTCTCCTAGGTTAAATGAAATCATAAATTCTATATCATCTTGTCCTTTTGCATTAAATGTAGATTTACCAAACGAAACTTCAAACACTACATTTTTCATGTTTAAGCTTTTAAGCTCATACAATAGTTTTTCTTGAAGGTTTCTTGCTACTTCTTTTCTTTTCTGAGTTAATTTTTCAGCTTTAACTTTTAAAATGTCTTCGACTTTTTTAAGCTTTAACTTTAACTCTTCAACTTTTTCATCTCTATTTAAAATTTCTTCTAATCTTTCATTTATTTTATCTTTATATGCTAAAATTTCTTCTATTGTATCTCCATATTTTCTTCTAAGAGTATTTATTTCATCTACTCTCTGCTCTATTTGTTCTAATTCATAAGGTGAAAAATCAATGTTTTCTTTATAACTTCTAATGTCTCTAGATATATCTTGAAGCTCATACATTATTCGCTCTATTGTATCATTATAATCATTTAATTTTTCATCATATTGAGCTATGGCACCTAAATCACCTAGTGATTTAGATATAAGATCTACAGAATTTATACTTCCATCATATAAATTTAAATATGCATTATTTAAGTTAGTAAAAATCTTTTCACCATTTCTATAGACTTCTCTTTGTTTTAATAAATCTTCATATTCATTTTCATTTAAGTTTGCTGATTCTATTTCATTTATTTGAAATTTTATCAAGTCTATCTCTCTTTGAATTTGCATATCATCTTTATTCTCTGTTAGTACATTTAAAGCTTTTTTTACTTCATTGTATTCAATATATGTCTTTTCATAATCACTTTTAGATTCATATAAGAGTTCTTCTCCAAATAAGTCTAAAAAATCAATATGTGTATCTTTATCAAATAAAACTTGATTTTGATGTTGTCCATGTATATCAATTAAGTAGTTAGAAATTTCTTTTAAAAATGATACTTTTACATTCCTTCCATTTATTCTTGATATACTTTTTCCGTCATCAAATATTTCTTTACTTATTATTATTTGATTATCCTCTTCTATATCTATTCCATTTTCTAGTAGCTTCTCTTTAAGTTTTTGATTATTAACATCAAATAAAGCTTCTACTAAACCTTTTTCTGTGCCTTTTCTTAAAAAGGATCTATCATATTTTCCACCTAGACATAAACCTAAAGCTCCTATTATTATAGATTTACCTGATCCAGTTTCTCCAGTTAATATGTTTAGATTCTTGTCTATATCTAGCCTTAGTTCCTCTATTAATGCACAGTTTTTCATATATAATTCAAGGATCAATTTAAATCCCCCTCTTTATTACATTAAATTATGTGAATTGTCTACAACTTTATCTATAGTTATTTTAAACTCTTCTTTATTGTATTCATAACCTTCATTAGAGTTTTTTAAATGAATTAAATATTCAATATTACCTTCAGGTCCTTTTATAGGAGAGTAATCTAATCCTAATATTGTAAACCCGATTTCTGCTGCAAAATCTGCTACTTTTTCTATAACTTCTATATGTGTAGATTTTTCTCTTACTACACCTTTTTTACCAACTTTTTCTCTTCCAGCTTCAAATTGAGGTTTTATTAATGCTACTACTTGTCCACTTTGATCTAATAATTCTTTTGCTTTTGGTAAAACTAATTTAAGAGATATAAAAGAAACATCTATAGATGCAAATTGCCCAAATTCTTTAGTATCTTCTATAGTTACATGTCTTATGTTTGTTCTTTCCATACATACAACTCTCTCATCTTGTCTAAGTTTCCAAGCAAGTTGTCCATACCCTACATCTATTGAAAATACTTTTTTTGCTCCATTTTGAAGCATACAATCTGTAAATCCACCTGTTGATGCTCCTATATCTAAACAAACTTTGTTCTCTAATGTTATATCAAAGTTTTTCATTGCCTTTTCAAGCTTTAGGCCACCTCTACTAACATATGGTATAGGGTTCCCTTTTACCTCTATTTTACTTTCTTCTTTAACCTCTGAGCCAGCCTTATCACATCTTTGATTGTCTACAAATACTAGTCCAGCCATTATAGCTTTTTTAGCTCTTTCTCTACTGTCAAAATATCCTTGTTCTACAAGTAATACGTCTATTCTTTTTTTCATATAAATTACCTTTCTATCTTAATAAACTCTCAATTTGTTGAGCTATACCTGAAGATGAGATTCCATATTGTTCATATAATACATTAACATCCCCGTGAGGAATAAATTCGTCTTTAATACCAATATTTATAATCTCATTATCAAGCTTATTGTCTATAATAAATTTATTTATTCTACTACCAAATCCACCTGTAAGTACATTGTCTTCTACAGTAACAATATATTCATGATTTTTAGCTAAATCCATTATAAGTTTTTCATCTATAGGCTTTAAAAATCTTGCATTAACTAAAGTTGGATTAATACCTGATTTATTTAATATATCTACTGCTTCAATCGATTGCTTAACCATATTGCCTATTGCTAATATAGCAATATCTTTACCTTCGCTTAATAGTTCGTACGTACCAACTTTTATAGGCTTGTACTCACCCTTATCCACAAAGTAACTACTTCCTCTTGGATATCTAATAGCCATAGGTCCTTCTATTTCTAAAGATAAATCCATCATTAACTCTAGTTCCTTTGTATCTTTAGGAGCCATTACAGTCATGTTTGGTATATTATTCAAATAACTTAAATCAAATATTCCATGATGTGTTTCACCATCATTACCTACAAGTCCCGCTCTATCTATAAGTAAAGTTACATTCTTACTTGTTATAGCAATATCATGTATTATTTGATCATATGCTCTTTGTAAGAAAGATGAGTATACTGCAAAATATGGTTTCATTCCAGCTTTTGCTAGTCCTGAACTAAATGTAACTGCATGTTGTTCTGCAATACCAACGTCATAATATCTATTTGGGTATATTTCAGAAAACTTATTTAAACCTGTTCCTGATGGCATTGCAGCTGTTATAGCAACAACATTTTCATCTTTAGTTGCAAGGTCTATTAACTTTTCTCCAACTACTGCAGATATACTCTTTGATGAAGATGGCTTTAATCCAGTTTTTATATCAAATTTAGAAACTCCATGATATTTATGTGGCTCATCTTCTGCAAACTTGTAACCTTTACCTTTTTTTGTTATTACATGAAGTAGTATAGGTCCATTTTGTTGTTTTGCTTTTTCTAATGTTTTTACTATTTCATCTATGTCATGTCCATCTATAGGCCCTAAATAAGTTATTCCTAAAGAATCAAAAAAAGCACATTCTTGTAATGTAAAGTTTCCCTTTATGCTATCTTTTACTTTGCCTGCCGTTTTAGATAGTATATTGCCTCCAGGAGTAACATTTAATATTTTTTCAACTTCATCTTTAACCTTATTGACAGTTGAATTTTTTATAATAGCTGATAAATGTTTAGACATTCCTCCAACATTTTCATCTATAGACATTTCATTGTCATTTAATATTACTATCATATTCGTATTTATATATCCTATATGATTAAGAGCCTCTAAAGCCATTCCTCCTGTTATAGATCCATCTCCAATTATAGATACTACAGAAAAATCTTCACCTTTTATATCTCTAGCACATGCAATTCCACTTCCTACAGATATAGATGTACTACTATGCCCTGTATCAAATATATCATGTTCACTTTCACATTCTTTCGGAAATCCACTTAACCCATTAAATTGTCTTAATGTATCAAACTGATTTTTTCTTCCTGTAAGTATCTTGTGAACATAAGCCTGGTGTCCTACATCCCATATAAATTTGTCTTTTGGACTATCAAATACTTTGTGTAGTGCTAAAGTAAGCTCTACAACACCTAAATTAGATGCTAAATGTCCACCTGTCTTAGAAACTGATCTCACTAAAAATTTTCTTATGTCTTTAGCTAGTAAATCTAGCTCTTTAGTGCTCATTTTTTTTATATCTTTAGGAGAATTTACATTATTTAAATAATTATACATAACTTTCTCACCTTTTATCTAAGTAGTTTTTAGCATTAATACTTTAACTAAATACCAATGCTGTAATAATTCCTAAAATAGCGCCAAAAAAAACTTCTACTGGCGTATGTCCTACTAATTCCTTTAATTTTTTTTGTTCAATATGCTTTTTATGTTGTAAATCATCTACAATTTGATTTAATATTACTGCTTGCTTTCCAACTGCGCGTCTTACTCCAGATGCATCATACATTATTATCATAGAAAACACTGTAACTACTGCGAATTCTGTTGAATTAAATCCATACTCCATTCCTACTAATGTAGATAAGGATGTAACAAAAGAACTATGAGAACTTGGCATACCTCCAGAAGTAAATATCCTAGATATTTGAATCTTTTTTTGATCTCCTGTAAAAATCTTAAAAAGTTGTGCCAAGAAACAAGCAAACATACTTATAAGCAACACTTTGTTGCTAAAAATTCCTGAAATAAAGCTCATCGTTCCTCCTTAATACTCTCTATCTACTATATAATCAGCTAAGTTGTTTAAAAACTCACTATCTTTATTTATATAATCAATACTCATTTTAGCTTCTGCTATTAATTTATTAGCAGTTTCTTTTGACTTTTCAAGTCCTATAAGTGATGGATAAGTAGATTTTTCATTATCTATATCGCTTCCTACTTTTTTACCAAGCTTAGCCTCATCGCCAACTATATCTAATATATCATCCACTATTTGGAATGATAATCCTATGTTTTTTGCATATTTAGTTACATTTTCTAGCTCGTCTTCACTTGCCCCACCAATTATAGCTCCTGCTCTCATACATCCAATGATTATTGCAGCTGTCTTATTCATATGTATAAAGTCAAGTTTTTCCATATCTATTGATTTACCTTCACTTTCAATATCAACAACTTGTCCACCAATCATACCATATACCCCAGAAGCTTTAGCGATTTCATTTATAGCTTTTAAATATTTTTCTGGTTCACCTTTACTTAAAGACTCTCTAAGCATTATTTCATAAGCATAATTTAAAAGTCCATCTCCAGCTAAAATAGCCATAGCTTCTCCATACACTTTATGATTAGTTTTTCTTCCTCTTCTAAGATCATCATTATCAAGAGCTGGAAGATCATCATGTATCAAAGAATATGTATGTATCATTTCTATAGCTACAGCGAATGGATATGCATCTTTTTCATTTCCCCCAACTAGTTTACAAGCTTCTAATGTAAGTATTGGTCTTAGTCTTTTTCCTCCAGCTTTTAAACTATAATTCATTGAGTCAAATATAGTTTTTTGATATCCTTCAACTTTAGGCATATACTCATTTAATAAATCTTCTATATTTCCAACTCTATTTTTTAATTCTTCTTTAAAATTCATAACTACTCCTCCTCTATACTAAAGGGTACCTCTTTCCCATCTTTGCTAAACTTATCTATTTTTAAATTTGCTTCATCTAATAATTTATTACAATGACTATAAAGTCTTATTCCCTCTTCATATAAATTAAGAGAGTCATCTAAACTTGTAGTTCCAGACTCCAATTTATTTAAAATTTCTTCCAGTCTTTGATAAGCTTCTTCATAAGATAAATTCATTTTTATACCTCTTTAATCTTTAATTTTTTCAATTATACAATCAGCTGTACCATCTTTAAATTTAATTGCTATACTATCCTTTTCTTTTAGGCTATTTATTGTATTTATAGTAGTTTTATCCTTTTGTACTATACTGTACCCTCTGTCTAATGTAGCAAGTGGACTTAAGCTATGCAAAAGAGATCCACTACTATCTAAATTTCCTTTTTTAAGTTTTACTACATCATTAATCTCATTAGTTATTTTATCATATATTATATCGATTTGTATAATTTTATCTCTTATTATATAAGACTTAGCAATAGTGTTCAGTCTGTCATAAACATTATTTAATTTATTTTTATCTAGCTTAGATTGATTTATAAGAGCCTTGTCTAATCTGTCTTTAGAGTTTTTTAACTTGTATAATAGATCATCTAATTTCGGGGTTGCTATTTCTGCAGCTGCAGATGGTGTAGGTGCCCTCATATCCGCCACAAAATCAGCTATTGTAAAATCAGTCTCATGTCCTACAGCTGAAATTATAGGTATGTTTGAACTAAAAATTTCTCTTGCAACGCTCTCTTCATTAAAAGACCATAATTCCTCTATGGATCCCCCACCTCTTCCAAGTATTATTGTATCTACATTATTAGCATTATTAAAAAATTTAATTCCTTCACATATCTGTTCAGAAGAGTTTTTTCCTTGAACTGAAACAGAATAAAGCTTTATATTTACTTTTGGATACCTACGCTTTACAACATTAATTATATCTTTTATAACAGCTCCTGTCTCAGATGTTATTATACCTATGTTTTTAGGCATTTTAGGTATAAGCTTTTTATGTATATAGTCAAATAATCCTTCTTTTTCTAGCTTTTCTTTTAATTTTAGAAATTCTATATACAAATTTCCAACTCCATCTAATTCCACGTTTTCTATATATAATTGATATGATCCATCTCTTTCGTATACAGATATATATCCTGTTGCTATAACCTTCATCCCATCTTGTAAATTTAGTGAACTATCATAATTATTTTTGAAAATTACACAGTTTATTTTAGATGATTTATCTTTCAGCGTTAGATATACATTTTTGCTGCTATGAACTTTAAAGTTTGAAATTTCACCTTTTACTTTTAAGTTATATAAAACTGCATCATTAGTTAAAATTCTTTTTACGTATGAATTAACTTCACTGACATCTAAAGCTCTTAATTTCATAGCTATTCTCCTATAAATTTATTTAATCCTATAAGTGCACAACCTAATGCATTATCTGTGCTGTATTCAGGTTGTGTAAAAAAACTTGTTACTTTATCTTTTGATAGTTTTTGACTTAATCCCTCTTTTATATATTTACTTGATGCAACCCCTCCAGCAAATACAACTTCGCTTATATCATACTCTTTACATAAAAATTTAAGCGCTTTATATAAACTTCTCACTATCGAGTCCATTAGTGACTTAGATACGTATTTGTCATCAAAATCATTTTTTAGCTTAGTTATTTGATTTTCTATTCCAGATAGGTTCATATACCCATCTTTTACAGATGTCTTTATTCCTACATCTATATTTTGATTACATTCTAAAGCATTTTTATCTATATATTTTCCACATGGAAACTCATACCCTAATCCAACACCTAATCTATCTATTAATTGTCCAAAACTTATATCTTTACTTCCACCTATTATTGTAATGTTTGATACATCATTATTTTTTTCAACTAATAATATTTCTGTTGTTCCTCCCGAAATATGAACAGAAATAAATTTATTACTTCTTAATTTTTTTTCATACAAACTGGATTCAATATGATTTTCTTGATGAGTTGTTGAATATAAATTAATATTATTCATACTGCTAAATAATTTTGCAAAATTATATCCTACTGTAAATGCCGGCATATATGAATCTTTTATCGGCCTTGGTTTTTCAGATGCACATATTGCACATATATTATATCCGTTCACTATTTTTTTTAATTCTTCACTTATTTCCCCCAAATTATTTACATGTTGAAACACCATTTCGCTTTGTCTTAACCCTTTTGAATCTTTCTTTACTTTTAACATAATTTTTTTATTAAATACTATACTTTTTTCTAAAGATATAGCTGCTATAGAAGTTGTATAGCAGCTAGTATCTATTCCTATTATTATATTTTTATTTTTCTCCGATTTCACTTACAACACTTCCTAATATTCCATTTATAAACTTAGGAGATTTGTCATCACAGTAAAGTTTAGATAATTCTATAGCTTCATTTATAGAAACTTTAGTAGGCATTTCTGACATGTATAGTATTTCACAAATAGCAAGTCTAAGTATTGCTAAGTCTACTTTAGCCATTCTATTTATAGTCCAGTTTTTAGCATATTTATTTATTAAATAATCTATGTTTTCTTTATTTGCGTTAAAGCTTTCAACTAGTTCTTTGCTATATTTTAAATCAATAAGCTGACTTAACTCTGTTTCTCCTAACTCAACGTCCGCTTCATTTGAAAATTGTAATTTTAATTCCTCATATCTATTCTTTATGTATTCAAAGTTATCGTTTAAGAAGTTTTCTAATTTAGCATTTAAATCAGTTAAATCCTCTTTATTCATGTCTATTTGGTATATAAACTTCATCATATACTCTCTCGTCGTTATCATTTTCGCTTTTCTCATTTGCTTATTCCTCCTTTGAATTTAGTATATACATATTTACTCATAAAAAAACCCTCTGATTTTCAGAGGGAAATATTAATTTATCGTAGATGATTACTTTGCTTCTGCCTTCTCAACTTTTTCCTTTTTAAAGTTGATTCCTTGAACATGTATATTAACTTGAGAAACTTTTAATCCAGTCATTGTTTCAACTGTATTTTTTACATTTTCCTGTACTTTAAAAGCTATATCAGGTATAGATATTCCATAATCAATTATTATCATAACATCTAAGATAACTTCGTCTTCCTCTATTTGTATCTTAACACCATTATTCTTTAGTAATTTATCTGTGAATGTCGATGTAGTTCCTACTCCTTCTACTTCAATAGCCGCTAATCCTGCTATAGTAGCGATGACATCATTTGATATCTTAACTTGTCCAAAGTTATTATTTTCCATCATATATCACATCCCTATATAAACTATTTTATTATATAATAATACCAAATAGAGCTTTAATTTGCAATAAAAAGTTCGATTTGCTTGATCTAGTATTTGTACCAGCAACTTATTCCTCTACGTAAAAAAGCCCCAGTATAACTGAGGCATTTATACTTATTTAGAATTACTACTCATAAGTTTTATATTATCATAGTTAACTTTTGACTCATTTGCAACTAAATCAAATATTTTAGCTGCATCTTTTTGTTGTAATTCTTTGTTTACTACTACATTAACAGTTTCTTCGCTTATGTACACTAATGAATCTTCAAATCCTTTTGCCCCTAATAAATCTTCTATTTTAATTTCTAATTCTTGATCTTTTACAAGTTGTAATTTCATATTAGATGCTTGCTTTCTAGTTTCTTCTGATGTAGATGGGTTGTTTATTATTTCATTTAAGTCTTCTGTTAACTCATTTCTTTGTTTTTCTCTATTCATTTTCATATCTACTGCATATGATGCTTTTTTCATATTTTTATCTGAAGTCATTTTCTTTTCTATTTCTTTGCTAGTTTCTTTAGCTTTTTCATTAACTACAGTGTCTTTGCTGTCTACCACTTTA
This sequence comes from Paraclostridium sp., assembly GCF_051656405.1. GTDB lineage: Bacteria > Bacillota > Clostridia > Peptostreptococcales > Peptostreptococcaceae > Paraclostridium. Next base: position 17,051 of record NZ_JBOGBV010000013.1, on the reverse strand, counting down.
ATATCTTTTTTAGAGTCCTTTTTATCATCATTTTTTGATAGTTGAGCATCTTCATACATTTCCATTTCTTTAGATGCTTCCAGTACAGATTTTTTACTTAAATTATAATTCACTGTCCCAACCACCACTAACATAAGTGTTAATGACATTACGACAAACCCTCTACTTTTAAACATACTTTTGTTAAATTTCATTTATACTCCCCCTAATTAATAATTATATTCTTGTAATATTTATATGTACGAGCTTTTTTATTATGAATATTTTTTTACCTATTTAGAATAAATTTCAACTTGGTGTCCTGAAACCTGAAGTGATGTTTGAACTGCTGAGTATAGACTTTGTTTTACAGTTGGATCACTAGCCCCACTAGAAACTACTATAACCCCTTTTATTTCTGGCTCTGACGTTTTTATAACTACAGGTTTACTTTCTCCTGAAGTTATCATTGTTTTATTTTCACTTGACGTGGTAACTGTTCTCTCTCCACCTTGAGCATCTTTTTCAGTCGTCTCTTCCTTTGTAGCGTTTGAATTAAATGCTGGTTCTATTTGTTCCCCAGATGAAAAAGTAATCATCACGTCAACTTCTCCTGCTCCCTCTATTTGAGATAATATATTTTTAAGTTGACTTTCTAAATCATTATCCTTTTTTACTTCTACTTGTGCAGATTTTTGATCTTTGCTTTCTTCAAAAGTTTCTTTATCTTTTTTGTCAACTGGATTTTTTGTAAATATAGCTAGTCCCATAATACACACAAACGACAGCGCGGCTAGAGTGTATATCTTTTTCTTATCATCTTCCTTTAAGTTTTTAAACATACCTATTCTCAACCCCTATTTATCAATTTCTATATTTTCAATGGATATATCAAGTATGTCTACTAAGCTCTTTTTAACTTCATCTTTTGATTTTGTATCTTTATCATTTGAGCTTTCTTTAAATACTTGTTTATCTTTTTCACCCTCACTAGATTGTATGTCCTTTTTTTCTTCTTTATTACTATTTTTTTCTTTAACCTTAACTTTGCTTACGTCAGATCCGTCTAATTCAATATCCTCAAGTTCATAACCATATTCATCTAGTTTTAATTCTAATATGCTTTTTAATCCGTCTTCATACCCAGACTTTATGCTTTTTCCCCCTGTGTCTTTAGCTAGACTATTCATGCTATCAACATATTGTTGATTATATTTAGTATATGTTTTTAATAATTTGTCCTCTAAGCTTGTTCCATCTGAAAAAAAATTAATGACTGGATTTATAGCAATGAATATAAATATAAAATTTAAAACTAAATTAATATATGATTTTAGCTTTGAAGAAGGAAGAATCATATTAACTATGTTAACTATAAATGCTGCAATTAAAATACTTATTATCCAAGCTTTAATACTATCTAACATATATTCCTCCTTTTACTGTGCCACAACACTAATAGAAACTACTATTGCTATAGTAACGAAAAACATTATTGTTATAGCTATGATACATGCTAACATTATCGCCATAAGATTTGAAATCTCATTTAAAAAATTTGAAATACTATCTTCTCCAACTGGTTCTACTATCATTGCTGATGTTTTATAAACTAATATTATTGAAATAATTTTTATTATAGGAATTAAGCATATCCCGACTAATATTATGAGCCCAACTCCTCCAAATAAGTTTTTTATAAGTTGAGATGAAGATAATATTATATCAAATGAGTCTGATACAAATCCTCCTACAACAGGTATGAAATTCCCTATCGCAAACTTAGTACTTTTAACTGCAAATCCATCTAAACTCTTAACATACATGCCCTGCATAGACACTAATGCTAAATATATAGTAAATATGGCTCCAATTGTTATAAGATTTATTTGTTTTATAAAAGATGCCAACTTTTTAAGTTTTATACTATTAGATAAATTATTTATAACAAGTATTGCAAAACCTATTGTAATCGATACAAATAGAAAGTTTTTAAAAACTATATTTATAAATGTTACTCCTCCCATAAATATAGGGGTCATAACAGTAGATGTCATAGGAAATCCCATTACCACTAAAAAGGTTATTAATATTGGCATTAGTATCTGCATCAAATTGATCATGCTATCAATGGTGGTGTTGCATATATTTAAAACATCTTTAAATCCTACCAATGTTAAAGTTACCATGACTATAAATACAATATAGGTCGTTACTTGGCTTATTGCCCCAGATGAGAATGAATTGTCTAAACTTTTTAAAATAGATGATAAGAGCGCTAAAACAAATATTATTGATGCAGCTTTTAAACTTGCTCTCAATTCATCGAATAAGAATAGTTTAAGGCCCTCTTTATCAAATAAATCTAGCATTGTTTTCTTACCAGATATTAAATCTTTCATAAATGTTTTAAGATCTACATCTTCTATAAACTTTTCATCTTTTATTTGGTTTTGAATTTCTTGTAAATTAATTTTATTTAATTGTTCACTGATATATGTATCTACACTTTCTTTTACTTTTTTATCATTTTCTTCTTGTGCAAATGAAACATTTGCAAATGTTAGCCCCATTAGTATACATAAAATTATACTAGTCACAATTTTTTTCATAAGTAATCATTCTCCTATGGAATCAAATTTAAAATCATATCAACAATAGATATTAATATAGGGAATGACATAGTCATAACTATAATTTTTCCTCCGAATTCAAGCTTAGCTGCAATATTTCCTTCCCCACAGTCTTTACATATCTGAATAGCAAACTCCATTAAGTATGCTATTCCTATAAGTTTGATTATTAAAGATATATACATAGTAGGTATGTTAGCCTTATTTGCTAATTCATTTATACTTTCAATTATAAAATTGAATTTATAGGTTACAGAAAGTAAAATCATAATTCCTGTTAATATTCCTATAAACATAGCCATTTCTGGTCTATCTTTTTTTATAATTAAGCATAATATAGTAGAGATAAGCGCAAGACCTACCAATTTCATTACATCCAAAAGATCTCCCCCTTAATATAACTGAAACATCGTTCTAACTGCATTAAATAGATCATTTATCTCCGTTATTACCATCGTAAGAACAATTATCACACCTGCAAGAGTTGTTAAGGTAGTCCAATCTTTTCTATCAGTCTTCTCAAGAACCATATTTAAAACAGATATTAATAACCCAATCCCTGCAACTTTAAAAATCAAAGTTATATCCATATTAACCCTCCTATATTAAAAGTATCCCTATAACTAATCCAATTATAGTAGATAGTTTTCTGTATACTACACCTTTTTTCTCTACATCTTCTTTACTTTCTGTTGTTAGTTTTTTTAAATTTTCAATAGATAAATCAATCATCCTCTCTTGGGAATAAACATCTCCTTTTCCAAGAGTAAGTATTAATTTTTTTAATTCATCTACCTCCTTATCTTGAAAATAAGTTTCTTTAATCATAAAAGCAGCATTTTTTGATAATATAGTTTCTAATGTTTTACTATTATCTTCTTTTAGATCTATGCTCATATGTTTAAAGAAAGGTCCAAGTGAAAATTCTTTATTTTCTCCTATCCTATAAAATATTTCTTCCAATGTGTACAATCCAAATGATAGGTCCATTCGCATTACCTCTAATATCCTTATGAGCTCATTTAACTGTTTATGCCTTTTTGTATAAGCTTTGTATAAATACTCTCCAATCAAATAGCTACATGCTACTAAAATACTTATTAGAGCTATTTTAATTTGCAAAATACCACCTCTTTTCTTCTAAGTCATATATTTTTTCAATTGTCCCTGGTCCATTTTTAGCCGAAAGTATTATTACTTTCTTGAATAATTCTTTATCTAGTAATTTGCTTAATTCCTTCCTTTCCCTTATATCTTCTATGGAATTCCCATGTACTGTAGTTATTAAGCTAACTCCCCCATTTAAAGCTGTGTACAAGGCTTTTATTTCCTTTTCACTACCTATTTCATCTGTTACTATTAAGTTAGGTGACATAGCCCTAAGTAACATAATTATTCCTATATCTTTTGGGCATGTTTCTATTATGTCTGTTCTTATTCCAACATCCATCTGAGCTATTCCTAAATATGATCCTGAAATCTCATTCCTTTCATCTATAAGCGCTACTTTAATTCCATTAAACCCCTTTACTTTGTTCCCATTACTTAAATTTCTAACTATATCTCTAAGTAATGTCGTTTTACCACATTGTGGAGGTGAAATTATTAAAGTATTATTTACTTCGTTAGAACTCTTAATTATATGATTCAATACTTTTTCAGAGCAATTTAATATCTCTCTAGAAATCCTTATATTTAAAGATGATATGTGCTTTATATTTTTAACTTGTCCATCTTCAATTATTACCTTTCCAACTATTCCAACTCTATGGCCACCTTTTAATGTTATAAAACCTTTTTTAATGTCATCTATAAATGAATGAATTGAATATTTGCACATAAGTTGAAATGTCTGTTCTATATCTTCTTTTTTTACTACATACGAATTTGAATTTTTTGTATCTAGTTTGTTGATGGAGTTATTATAAAAATAATCCCTATTATTAGAATTTATTATTAATGGTTTCTCTACTCTAAGTCTTATTTCTTCTATATTTAAGTCTTCATATTGTACATTTATTATTTTTTCTCTTAGCTTAGGCGATAGAGAATTTAAAATTTCATCTGAAAGTTTATTCATATCCCTTGTCCTCCTTTGTTTATATAATTATATTTTCAAGGTTAAATATTTATGACAAAAAAACAAAAAAGAGTTGCCTGTTTTAGGCAACTCTTTTAATAATTACTTATTCATATTTTTTAAATGCTAAAGTTGCATTGTGTCCACCAAATCCTAAAGAATTTGATAATGCATATCTAACATCTATTTTCTTACCTTCGTTTACAACGTAATCTAAATCTAGATCTTCATCTAAGTTTTCTACATTTATAGTAGGAGGAACATATCCGTCACTTATAGCCATAGCGCATACAATAGCTTCAACTGCTCCTGCAGCTCCTAATAAATGGCCTGTCATAGACTTTGTAGATGATACGCAAAGTTCATATGCTTGGTCTTTAAAAACATTTTTGATTGCCATTGTTTCAAACTTATCATTATAGTAAGTAGATGTTCCATGAGCATTTATATAATCAACTTCATCAATAGGGATGTTTCCATCTTTCATCGCCATACTTATAGATCTAGCTGCGCCTTCTCCATTTTCTGCTGGAGTTGTCATATGGTATGCATCTGCTGTTGCACCATATCCAACTATTTCAGCATAAATCTTAGCACCTCTTTTTATAGCATGATCTAAATCTTCTAGTATTAATATACCTGACCCTTCTCCCATTACAAATCCATCTCTATCTTTATCAAATGGTCTTGAAGCAGTTTTTGGGTCATCATTTCTAGTAGACATAGCCTTCATATTACAGAAACCTGCAAATGAAAGTGGTGTAACACCAGCTTCACTTCCTCCTGCTACCATTATATCTGCATCGCCTCTTTGTATAGCTTTAAATGCATCTCCTATAGCATGAGATCCTGATGCACAAGCAGTAGATACATTAGTGTTTGGTCCTTTTGCACCTAATGCAATAGATACTTGGCCTGCCGCCATGTTAGAAATCATCATAGGAACGAAAAATGGGCTAACTCTTCTATTTCCTTTTTCTAGTAAAATTTTGTGTTGCTCTTCTATCGTAGCAACTCCTCCTATACCAGAACCTATTATCACTCCCATTTTTTCACTATCTACTTTATCTAAGTCAAGATTTGCATCTTTTACTGCCATTTGCGAAGATGCTATGGCAAAATGAGTAAATCTATCCATTCTTTTTAATTCTTTTTTATTTATATAATCTTCTGGATTAAAGTCTTTTACTTCTCCAGCTATTTGTGTTTGAAATGAGGATGCGTCAAAGCTAGTTATTTTATCTATACCGCAAACTCCATCTTTTATGTTGGCCCAAAATGTTTCTTTTCCTGTTCCAACTGGAGTAACACAACCTAATCCAGTTATAACAACTCTTCTTTTCATAACATTTCCTCCACTATTTGTTTGCTTCTATATATTTAACTATATCTCCTATGCATATGAACTTTTCTGCTTCTGTATCTGGTATTTCTATTGAAAATTCATCTTCAAGAGCCATCATTATTTCAACAGCATCTAATGAATCTGCTTCTAAATCTTTCATTAATGAAGTCTCCATAGTTACTTCCTTATTGTCTATTCCTAATTGATCCTTTATTATTTCTACAACTTTTTCAAACATAATTTAATTCCTCCTAAATTTTATTTAAACTTATATTTTTTACTTTTTTATTGCATTACCATTCCACCATCTACATTTATAACCTGACCTGTTATATAGCTTGCCATGTCACTTGCTAAAAACAATACTGCATTAGCTACATCATCAGGCTCTCCAAATCTATTTTGTGGAATGCTTTTTAACATATTAGATTTTAAATCTTCATTTAAAACACTAGTCATATCTGTATCTATAAATCCTGGAGCTATAGCATTTACACTTATGTTTCTTGATGCCAACTCTCTAGCACTTGATTTTGTAAGGCCTATTACACCTGCTTTAGATGCACAATAGTTTGCTTGCCCTGGATTTCCTATTATTCCAACTACAGATGATATGTTTATTATTTTTCCATATCTTTTCTTCATCATATATTTAGTAGCTGCTTTTGTGCAGTTGAAAACACCTTTTAGGTTTATATCGATAACCTTGTCAAAGTCATCTTCTTTCATTCTCATTAAAAGTCCATCTTTTGTTATACCAGCATTGTTTACTAATATATCTACTTTTCCAAACTCTTTAACTACAGACTCTATCATATTGTCAACTTCACTACTTTTAGATACATCACATTTTACTATCATACTTTTAACACCATATGATTCTATTTCTTCTTTAGTTTTTAAAGCATGTTCTTCATTTGATGTATAGTTTATTACAACATTTGCTTTATATGATGCTAGTTTTTTAGCTATAGCTTTACCTATACCTCTAGATCCTCCAGTTACAATTGCTACTTTATCTTGTAAGTTAACCACTATATTTCACCTCTTTTATAAGCTTCAACAAAGTCATTCATAGATTCCATATTATCAATGTTATAAACTTTAGTATCAACTTTATTCTTTTTGGAAATTTTATTTATAAATCCTTTTAGCACTTTTCCTGGTCCAATTTCTATAAATGTGTCAAATCCTTCATTTATCAGCTTTTCTATTGAATCTTCCCATAAAACAGATGAGCTCACTTGACTAACTAAAAGATCTTTATAGTTATCTGTATAATAATCTGCATTTACATTTGAAACTACAGATACCTTGCATTTTCTTAGTTTAATGTCATCTAATTCTTTTTTCAGCTTTAATCCAGCTGGTTCTAGCATAGATGAATGAAAAGGTGCACTTACATTTAATACAACAGCTTTTTTTGCTCCATTTTCTTTAAATAAACTTATATTATCTTTTACCGTACCTGTCTCCCCTGATATTACAATTTGACCTGGAGAGTTATAGTTTGCAACCTCTATTATTCCATTATCAACGTGTTCTATAACCTCATTTACCTTTTCTCTATCTAACCCTAGTATAGCTGCCATAGTTCCCTTTCCTAAAGGTACACTTTCTTGCATATACTTACCTCTTTTTTTAACTACTGCTACAGCATCGTTAAAATCCATTGCATCTGCTGCTACTAAAGCACTATATTCTCCTAGTGATAGTCCTAAGCATGCATCATATTTTAAATCTATCTTATCTTTTAAACTTTCAAATAACGCTATACTATGAGTAACTATAGCTGGTTGAGTATTTTCTGTTTTAGCTAGTTCTTCATCACTACCTTCAAACATTATCTTTTTTAAATTTATTCCAACTGATCTTTCTGCTTCATCAATAATTTTTTTAGCTATGTCATCATTATTATATATATCATTTGCCATACCTACATATTGAGCTCCTTGACCAGGAAATACTAATGCAACCTTACCCATACTATACCTCCAATTTTTTATTTATTTTAGATAATATAGATTTTGATTCTTCCATTATATCTTCTATTATTTGTTTACAAGGCTTCACATCATTTATATAAGATGCTATTTGACCTGCCATAAATGATCCATTCTCTACATCCCCATTTACAACTGCCATTCTTAATGACCCTACACCTTTTTGATCTATATCTAAAGGATTAACTCCTTCTTTTTCCATATTTAATATTTCTTTAGCCAATTTATTTTTTAATGTTCTAACAGGATGCCCAGTGCTTCTTCCTGTAACTATTGCATCTCTGTCTCTTGATTTTAAAATAAGATTTTTATAGTTTTCATGAGCTATACATTCATCACTACAAATAAATCTTGTTCCTATTTGTACACCACTAGCACCTAAGCATAGTGCCGCTGCCAATCCTTTACCATCAGCAATTCCTCCTGCTGCAATTACAGGAATATTTACATTATCTACAACTTGAGGAGTTAGAACTATTGTTGTTAGCTCTCCTATGTGCCCTCCTGCTTCTGTTCCTTCAACTATTACTGCATCTGCACCATGTTTTTCCATTCTTTTTGCTAGTGCAATAGTTGGAACTACAGGTATAATCTTTGTATTTACTGCTTTTAATCTCTCTATATATTTTGCTGGATTACCAGCTCCTGTAGTTATTACTTCTACTCTTTCTTCTACTATTAAATCCATTATCTCATCTACAAATGGAGACAATAGCATAACATTAAGTCCAAACGGTTTATCTGTTAATTCTCTACACTTTTTTATTTGCTCTTTTATTACTTCTTTTGGTGCATTTCCTGCTGCAATTATTCCTAATCCTCCAGCATTTGATACTCCTGCTGCTAATTCAGCAGTTGCTACCCAAGCCATCCCACCTTGGATTATAGGGTATTTTATATTTAATAATTCACATAAATCCTTCATAATTTCCTCCTTATATACTCCATCTAACTAAAGAAGCTCCCCATGTCAATCCGCCTCCGAATCCTACTAGAACTACATTATCACCTTTTTTAATTTTTCCTTCTCTATAGGCTTCATCTAGCGCTACTGGAATTGATGCTGCTGACATGTTTCCATATCTATCTAAGTTCACATACACTTTATCCATACTTAAGTTTAATCTTTTTGCTGAAGCTTCTATTATTCTTATATTAGCTTGGTGTGGTATAAGGTAATCTACATCTTGTATACTCAAGTTAGCACTTTCTATACATTTAACAGATGCATCTTGCATTATTCTAACAGCAAATTTAAATACGTCACTTCCTGCCATTTGTATGTAATGCAATCTATCTTTAACAGTTTCTTCACTAGCTGGCAACTTAGAACCTCCAGCTGGTACTTTAAGATAATCTTTACCATTTCCATCAGAGCCTAAATTTGTAGATAATACTCCGCCTTCTTCAACTGGTCCCATAACTACAGCTCCAGCTCCATCTCCAAATAATATTGCTGTAGATCTATCTTCATAATCTAATATTGTTGATAAAGCTTCCGCTCCTATTACTAATACATGTTTATATGTTTTAGTTTCTATAAATTGTTTTGCTATTGTTATACCATATATAAATCCTGAGCATGCTGCTTCAAGGTCAAAACCTGCTGCTTTAGTTGCATTTATGTTTGCTTGAACTAAGCATGCTGTAGATGGAAATACCATGTCTGGTGTAATTGTAGCTACTATAATTAAATCTATATCTTCTGGAGTCAAGTTTGCATTTTCTATTGCTTTTATAGCTGCTTTAGTTGCAAGATCTGATGTTGCTTCATTTTTACCTACTAATCGTCTTTCATTTATTCCTGTTCTTGTTCTTATCCATTCATCTGATGTATCCATTATCTTTTCAAGGTCGAAATTAGTCATTACATTTTTAGGAACATAACTTCCAACCCCTAATATACCAGCCTTTGTATTCATAAATTAACCTCCAAGTGGTACTTTTCTATTCTTCTTCGCTATTTTCTTCTATAGTCTTTATAAATTCTTTAATATCTTCGACTACATCTCCCTTTGCAAATTTTATTGCTTGGTTTATAGCATTTTTTATGGCTTTTGCATCAGAACTTCCATGAGCTTTTATAACTCCTCCATTAACACCTAAAAGAGGCGCTCCTCCGTATTCTGAGTAATCCATCATAGTTTTTAATTTTCTTAAATCATCTTTTAATAGCATTGCTCCTAATTTACCTTTTGTACTAGCTAGGAAAGTTTCCTTTAAAAGGCCTAATATTGACATAGCAATACCTTCTGCTGATTTCAATAAAATATTCCCTGTAAATCCATCACACACAACTATATCTGTATATGAGTTTATTAATTCTCTTGCTTCTATATTTCCAATGAAGTTTAAATTTAATTTTTTAAGCTCTTCATATGATTTCTTTGCTAAGTCATTTCCCTTGCCTTCTTCTGTTCCTACATTAGCAAGAGCAACTCTAGGTTTTTCAATTCCTAATACTTTGTTTGCATAAATGTTACTCATACCTGCAAATTCAACTAAGTTTATTGGTTTGCAATCTGCATTAGCTCCTCCATCTGCAATAAGTGTCATTCCACCTTTTACATTTGGTATAGCTGGGCATAAACAAGGTCTGTCTATTCCTTTTATTCTACCTACTACAAATAAGCCGCCTGCTAATAATGCTCCTGTGTTTCCTGCTGATACTATTGCATCTGCCTTTTTTTCTTTTACCATTCTTAAAGCTACAACCATTGATGAATCTTTTTTAGATCTTATTGCTTTAACTGGTTTATCTTCATTCTCTATAATTTCAGTTGTATGAACTATCTCTAATTTACTTTTGTCAAATTCATACTTTGTAAATTCATTTTCTAATATTTCTTTATCTCCAGTGATTATTATATCTACACCATATTCTTTTATAGCGTTAACTACACCTTCTACATTAGACTTTGGTGCATTATCTCCGCCCATTCCATCAATTACAATTTTCATATTATTCTCCTCCTAAACTAACTCTTCAAATATAAATTTTCCTCTGAAAATTTGCTCTTGCGCTTTATTATTAACAACAACTTTTACATAATGTTTTTTATCTATGTTTTTATAAATCTCAGCTTTAGCTATAAGCCTATCTTTTTGTTGTATATGTTTTAGCGTTTTTATATTAGCAAATCTCATTATTACCTTAGGCGCATCTAAAATCGCCATAGCTAATGAATTAGCCATTGAAAATATATATTCATCCTTAAGAGTTCCAGTTTTGGAGTAGATCATATCTTCGGTAATATCCAACATGGATATGCCTAATTGACCTACAGATAAGTCAATTATCTCTCCTGTTATCTCTTTTATACCTAAAGTTTTAACTTTAGATGTTTCAGTTTCAGCTATTTGCTTAACTCTCTCCCTAAGTTCCGGGATATTTAATGCAAGTCTATCAAGTCTTATGGTTTGTATACTTACATCAAAGATGCTTGCTAATTCTTCATCTGTATAAAAAGGATCGTCTTTTAGCATTCCAACAAGTTCTTCTTGTCTTTGTGCTTTGCTCTTCTTTTTCATATTACCTCCAAGTTTTTATAGTTGGAATTAGTACCAACTACTAATAGTAGTATATAATATTAATTATAAATAATCAACCACTTATTTATTTTTTATTTATAATTTTTGCGTACACTTAAATATTATCACAATTTTTTTCATATTTAAGCAAAAAAAAACATGTAGAGTATTCTACATGTTTTTTAGAAGTATTACTTAGAAACAACTTCTTTACCTTTATAATATCCACAATCTGGACATACTCTATGTGGTAACTTTGGCTCATGACATTGTGGGCAACTTACGAATCCAGTTGCTACCATCTTTGAGTTAGCTGCTCTTCTCATTTTTGTATTTGATTTAGATGTTTTACGCTTTGGTACTGCCATTTACGCCACCTCCTTAGTCATTTTTAAACATTTCTTTTAATTTAGCAAAACGGGGATCTATTATCTCCTCGTCGTTCGCAGTTTCATCACAAGAACAAACTTTTTTATTTAAGTTTGTCCCACAAGTAGGGCATAGGCCTTTACAATCTTCATCACAAAGAACTCTTTGAGGCAGATTAAAATCTAATGTTTGTTCTATTAAATCTATGAAATCAACTTCATCATTTTTATAAGTATAAACATCAAACTCTTCTACTTCATTTTCATCCACTTCTTGTTTAACTAAAAATCCTTGAATAGGATAACTTAATTTTACTTCTACTTCACTTAAACATCTAGCGCAATTATCAACTATATTAAATTCAACATTGCAATCTAAAAATAAACCCTTATTAGTTTTACTTATTGTTCCGTTTAAATTAAGTGGAGAAGTTAATTTATAAGTATTATCACAATAATTAATACTATCAATTTTTTCGCAAAAATTCAAGTGTAAATTATCAGTTTCTTTTCTTATAATCTTATCTAAACTAATCTTCATTAAGTTCACCTCAATTTATTGCCAAATTTATTATACAAATATAAGCTTTGTTTGTCAAGTATTTTTACTTGATAGTTAATTTATTTCTTGGCAAAAATTAAGGTAGGTTTTAACCTACCTTAATTATATTATATCCAATTGCAATTATTTTACTAATGCAACAGTATCTCTTGCTATCATTAACTCTTCGTTAGTTGGAACTAATAATATCTTAACTTTTGAATCTGCAGTAGATATTACTGTTTCTTTTCCTCTAACTTTGTTAGCTTCTTTATCTAAGTTCATTCCTAAGAATTCCATGTTAGAAGCTATAGATTCTCTTATCTCTATACCATTTTCACCAACACCAGCAGTAAATACTACAGCATCTACACCGTTCATTTCTGCAACGTAAGCTCCTATGTATTTTTGAACTCTTTGAACGTAAGCATCTAATGCAACTTGAGCTTTTTCATCTCCCTTTGCAGCAGCTCCTTCTATATCTCTGAAGTCACTTGATATACCAGTCATTCCGTATACCCCAGATTGTTTGTTCATTAAGTCAGATAATCCTTTAGCGTCTAATCCTTCTTTTTCCATTAAGAATGGTAATATAGCAGCATCTATATCTCCACATCTAGTTCCCATTATTAATCCTTCTAATGGAGTGAATCCCATTGAAGTGTCTACACATTTACCACCATCAACAGCAGCTACAGAAGCTCCGTTTCCTAAGTGACAAGTTATTATTTTTAAGTCTTCTACGTTCTTTCCTAACATTTCTGCAGCTCTTTGAGATACATACTTGTGAGAAGTTCCGTGGAATCCGTATCTTCTTACTCCATACTTAGTGTATAATTCATGAGGTAATCCATATAAGTATGACTTCTTAGGCATAGTTTGATGGAATGCAGTATCGAATACTCCAACCATTGGTACTCCTGGAAGTATAGCTTCACAAGCTTCTATTCCCATTATGTTAGCTGGGTTATGAAGTGGTGCTAATTCAACACACTCTTCTAATGCTTTCATAACTTCATCATTTATTTTAACTGAACTAGCAAATTTCTCTCCACCGTGTACAACTCTGTGTCCTACAGCTTCAACTTCGCTTATATCCTTAACTCCACCGAATTTAGGATCAACTACACCTTCTAATACTAATTTTATAGCATCTTGGTGATTTTTCATTGGTTGCTCTACTACAAGCTTACCTTCTACTCCATCTTTTTCTTGCTTTAATATAGAACCTTCAATTCCTATTCTCTCAACTAATCCTATACATAAAACTTCTTCATTTGACATATCTATTAATTGATATTTTAATGAAGAACTACCACAGTTTAATACTAATACTTTCATTAGTATACCTCCTTAAATCTTAACAATAATATGTAATTATTTTTAATTAACAATTTTAAAAATCGATATCATTACTTGTATACATTAAACAAATTTATCACTATTTACTATACCATTTTTTTTCATAAAAGTACATAGTTTATGATATTTTTTAAGTTATTTATATTTAACTCAAGAATTATTGTTCTCAATTTTGTTTAATATTATAATAGGATATAACTTATTTTTATAAAAAGCAAACAATAAATAATTCTATATATAAACAATAAATCCTTTGTTTTTGTATATATTTAATATAAAAGGAGGTTTTTATGAATATTTTAGGTCTTATAGTCGAGTATAATCCATTTCATAATGGTCACTTATATCATTTAAAAGAATCTTTAGCAAAAACAAACACCACTCATAGTATCGCGGTAATGAGCGGTAATTTTTTACAAAGAGGAGAGCCTGCTCTATTTGATAAATATAAAAGAGCTGAAATTGCAGTTTCAAATGGAGTAGATTTAGTTGTAGAGCTTCCTACTCTTTTCGCTTGCCAAAGTGCAGAAATTTTTGCTCATGGAGCTATAACTCTACTAAACTCTTTAAATTGTGTAGATTCTATATGTTTTGGTAGCGAAGAAGGTAATATAGATTTACTAACTGAAATATCAAAAATATTAGTTTCTGAACCCGAAGATTTTAAATCACTTTTAAAAAAAAATTTAGATGAAGGAATTTTATTTGCTACAGCTAGGAGCAAAGCTTTGTGTGATTATTTGATTATAAATAATATTATAAATAATCTAGATAAGCAAAATTTAAATACAATATTAAATTCTTCTAATAATATCCTAGGAATGGAATATATAAAAAGTTTGTTGAGACATAAAAGCGACATAGAGCCTTTTACAATAACTAGAGTACAAGCATCTTATAACTCTGAAGATATTAGTAGTGAAATTTGTTCTGCTACTGCAATTAGAAAATCACTTAAAGATTCAAGAAATATAAATGACGTATACTCAGTTGTTCCCGAAAAAACTTTCAATCTAATATCTGATTCTATAAATACAGGATTTAATCCTATGTTTGATGAAGTTTATTTTGATACTATAAGAGAATTAGTTATAAGAGATTTTGATATACTGAGCAGCTATTTCGATGTTAATGAAGGTATAGAAAATAAAATATACAAATCAATATTTACATGTAATAACTTATACGAACTTCAACAAAGTGTTAAATCAAAAAGGTACACATTAACTAAAATAAAAAGAATATTGAATAATATATTACTTGGAATATCAAAAAAAGATATGGAGTTAGTAAAAGATATACATGAAATGCCTTATATTAGGATTTTAGCCTTTAACAATAAAGGTAGAGAGATAATAAAACAAATAAAACTAAACTCTGATATAAAAATTATAAATAAATTTTCAGACATAAATTTTGCTGAAAATGAAATTTTCAAAACACTAATCAAATATGATATAAAAGCTACAAATATGTATAATATCCCTTATTATAAAAACAACAAATCTTCACTTAAAGGCCCTATGGATTATTATATATCACCTAAATACATAAAGTAACTAATAAAAACCTGCCTTTCTTACGGTAGGTTTTTTATTAGTTTAAAAGTGAATCTTTCCTATATGAAGCACTTCAAGTGTTTAACTCCTCAAAGCAAATGAATTTTATCATAGTTCATAATCACTTTTAATATACTTATTAAAGAGTATATCAAAGTAGGTGATGTTTTGAAGAAAATAAAGATTATAAAGTTTTTAACTCCATCTTTAATAGTTATGTTACTTATAATAGGTATTATTTTATTTCCTAAAGATTCTATTTTAGCAGCTAAAGATGGCTTTTCAATATGGGTAAACACATTGATACCATCCTTGTTGCCATTTATAATAGCTGCCAATTTGATAGTTCGACTTAAATTTGTAGATGTTTTAGGGTTAATAATCAATCCAGTTACCAAAAAACTTTTTAATGTGTCTGGTAAAAGTTCTTTAGTATTCGCTATATCTACAGTGTCAGGATATCCAGTCGGAGCAAAACTCGCTTCTGAACTTAGACAAAACAATGAAATTTCTAAATTTGAAGCTCAAAGGCTCGTTTCCTTTTGTTCTACCTCTGGCCCACTTTTTATAGTCGGTGCAGTTTCCATCGGAATGTTTAATAATCCTTCATTAGGCTATTTAATGTTACTTTGCCATTACTTAGGATCTTTAACTGTTGGAATATTATTTAAAAATTATGGAAAAGAGAGTGTAAAAAATGATAATTCCAATTTTAAATTTGAGGTAAAAAAAATTATGGAATTTAGAAAAAAAGAAAATAAAGGATTTTTTGTTTTATTTGGAGATGCTGTTTTCAGTGGGGTAAATACAATACTTATGGTTGGCGGATTCGTTATAGTATTTTCAGTTGTATTTAAAGTTTTATCTATATTTAAGTTTATAAATTTGATTTCTTACATAATTTATATTCCATTATCTATCTTTGGATTTTCTCTTGATTTATGTTCTTCTTTTATAAGCGGTTTATTTGAAATAACTATTGGATGCAATCAAATATCTAGTGTATCTAATATACCTGAAATAATACGAGCTTCATTGTGTAGCTTCATAATAGCATTTAGTGGTCTTTCTATATTAGCTCAATGTTGTAGTTTTTTAGCTCAAACAGATATAAATACAGGTACATATATAATTTCTAAATTTTTACATGGAGTCTTTGCATCCATCTTCACTTTTGCATTTTATCCATTAATAAATTCTAGCAATTTATTTATAAAACTATCCACTACATCTAGTGTTTTTTATAATAGCTCAATTTGGAGCTTATACATAAATAACTATCATATAATTTTGCCTTTATTAATAATTATTTATTTTATCTCTTCTTTTATGATTTTTAAAAAAATAAAAAATAGCTGACTCAATCTCATTTTGAGTCAGCTATTTTTTATTCACTTAGTTCACTTCTATTTGTTGATATTTCATCTATTATGCTTTGAAGATTGTATTGTAACCCCTCTAAAACATCATCTGCATATCTTATAGACCCTAATTTAATTTCTTTGGCAGTATATTCTGCTTTCTCCACTATAGATTTAGCTTTTTCTTCTGCTTCTACTACTAACCCATCTGAATCTATGTATGATTTTATTATTTCTTCGGAATTTTTTTTCATATCTTCACTTTCTTTATTTGCTTTTTCAATTATTT
>NZ_JBOGBV010000012.1:0-36171 GCF_051656405.1 Paraclostridium sp. | reverse complement strand
TTTTTACGTGTTCCTGAGGTTATTAGAGAATGTAGTGGTATAAATATTTTTGGAAAACGAATAAAGTCACTTGTTTTTTCAACTGACTTGGCTATTATAAAAAATGTAAATGCGGACGCAGTAATAGCTGTATATCCATTTACTCCTCAGCCAATAATTACGCAATCTATTATTATGGCTTCTGATATCCCTGTTTTCGCAGGAGTTGGTGGTGGTCTTACAAAAGGAATACGCTCAATAATGTTAGGTACTAACGCTGAATTACAAGGTGCCATTGGTGTCGTTGTTAATGCTCCTACAACAAACGGTGTAGTTAGAGCTTTATCTAATGCACTTGATATACCTGTTGTTGTTACTATTGTAAACGATGATACAAACATTCAGGAAAGAATAGATGCTGGGGCAACTATTTTTAATGTTTCAGCTTCTTCTGATACTCCTCGAATAGTTGCTATTATTAGAGAATCTTATCCTGATTTTCCAATAATAGCAACAGGTGGTCCAACTGAAGAAAGTATAAAAAAAACAATAGATGCTGGGGCAAACGCAATTACTTGGACCCCACCTTCTGTTGCTGAATTATTTAAAGATGTTATGACTTCTTATAGAGAAAATGCAAATTCACATTAGGGTGTAATTTTTATAATTTATCAATTTCAATCAAAATAATAAGAGGTACCCCAAGAATTGCATGTGCATATCTATTGGATACCTCTTATTATTTTTAATTTAAAATGCGCATTCTATAAAGTTTATATTTCTATATTCTACAGCCATTGGTACAAATCTAATTCTACCAGCTTCACAAGCTATTCTAAACCCTTGAATGCTCCTACGATCAGTTCTATCCACTATCATAAAGAAATTAGAAGGATTAAATCCTCTTCTCATTACTATTCTAACTATTGCCATCCTTCTGCAATTGCCTATAGTAAACTGTCCCCCACCAGGTGATATAAAAGTCTCAGGTGATTGCGCTGGATCAGGCATCATAAAATCTACCTCTGTATCTATTTCTGAATCGCTATTATCATAATATTCATCGTAAATCTCGTAATCTTCAAAATTCATAGAAGGCTCAAGTAAACTAGCAACTTCTAAGTATTCATTTTTAATATCCGCATCAGGGCGTACATTTTGTAACTCTCTAAGATATACAGCCATAAACTTCCAATAATTATCCCAATATTCTTGCCAATAATTTTTTTCCATTGTTGATTCTCCTTTTTATGATATAAATATTGTTCTATATATCATATGAAAATTTCAAACAATGGTTCTTATTTATACAAGGTAATTTACTTTTTAAATTATATATCTGCTCTAGTTACTTTTCTTGGTCTACCTTTTATATTTTTAGTTTGTAGTGCTTTTAACACCATTTCGCCTTTGTTGTTTAATATTTCAACATAAGTAGATATATCAAGTACACTTATAACCCCAATGTCTTCCGCATTCATACCTTCGATGCTACAAAGTGTACCTACTATATCAACAGGTCTCATCTTAGTTTTTTTACCCGCATTTATATGAATCTTCATTATTTCTTGACTTAGATTTGCACCTTTATCTTCTTTAACTTTTTGTCTTTGCTCTAACTTTTTGTCAAATTCAGGCTTTAAACTCATTACAAGTCTTTTACTTGGTTTCATTTTCATTGTTAATTCCTTACCTGTATAAGAGTATATTTCAAACATACGTCTTTCATCAGATTTCATAACAAAAGTAATAGCTCTTCCCTCTTTACCTGCACGTCCTGTTCTGCCTATTCTATGTACATAGTTTTCTCTTAGAACAGGTACATCATAATTTATTACATGGGTGATATTATCTATATCTATACCTCTAGCAGCTACATCTGTTGCTATTAAGTATCTAAAGTATCCTTTTTTAAAGTTATTCATTACTTTAATTCTCTCATCTTGTTCCATTCCACCATGTATTTTGTCACATGGATATTTAAGTTTTCTTAATTCATTGTATAGAGATTCTACCTTAACTTGTGTATTGCAAAAAATAACACAGCTATCTGGATTTTCTATTGTTGTTACATCTTTTAATAAATTTAACTTTCCTGTCTCTTCTATACTATATCCATCTTGTTGTATTCTATCTACTGTCAATGTTTTTGCTTCAATTTCTATTGTCACATGATCTTTCATATATTTTTTTGATAATCTATTTATATCTTCTGGCATAGTTGCTGAAAACAGCATAGTCACACGATTTTTAGGTAATGACGCTATTATCTCTTCTACTTGCTCTAAAAATCCCATACTAAGCATTTCATCTGCTTCATCTAGCACAAGATACTTTATGTTATCGGTTATAAAATTTCCTTCTTTAATATGGTCTATTGTTCTACCTGGAGTTCCTACTACTATATGAGTTTTTTGTTTTAACTCTTTTTCTTGTAATGAAAAAGATGATTTACCATAAAGTGCTGGCACTTTTATTCTTTTAAATCTTCCTATGTTAAATACATCTTCCTTAACTTGTATTGCAAGCTCTCTTGTCGGTGTAAGTATTAATGCTTGTGGTTTGTTTTCGTCCCAATCTACTAACTCACATAGTGGTATTGCAAATGTTGCTGTTTTACCACTTCCTGTTTGTGATTTTACTAATACATCTTTATTTTTAAGTACAACTGGTATTACTTCTTGTTGAACTTTCGTTGGTGTCTTATAGTTTAGCATATTCAGTGATTTTAATATTTCATCACTTAGTTTATAATCTTTAAAGTTTATATTTGTCATTTATGTGCTCTTCCTTTATGTCATTTTAGTGTTTTTATATATTATTATCTTTCTATTAATTCATATTCTTTTTTTATCTTTAATACTAAATATATCATAAAAATCATACTTCTCCTAATTATATATTTAATACTTAATAAAATCTATTAAAAACTACATACTTTATAAACAATTCTTAGGCATGAAATTCATAAGTTGATAGCCAAATTACTAACACATTACAACTTATTTGACATCAAAATCGTTAAACTTTTAAACAAATATAATAATTACTTAAAATAATATGTAACTTATTTAGAATATGAATCATATTATGATTATAGACTAGCTTAATGTTATAAAATTTATATGGCTAGTTTTTAATTAAAACTTTTTAGTTATGTTTAATCCCCTGGAGGTTAATTTAATTGAAAAAAAAGTTAATTGTTACTATAAATTTTAACACAATGGATTTATCAAAAAATAGATTAACAAAAGAATGGATAGATTATAGAATTGATTTATTTATAAAGTACACTTATTTTAGTTTAATTAATCAGACTTATCAAAATTTTTTAGCTTTAATATACTATGATATAAATAGCCAGGATTTAGTTTTAGATGCTCTGTCTAAATATCCTAAACTTGCTGATAATATTATATTTAGACCTATGACTGCAACTATCGGCTTTGAACAAATATGTGAAGATGATTTTGTGAAAGAATCCATAGTTGGATATGACTATTTATATTTAGTTCCTTTTGATTCTGACAATCTAATGCACCCTGAATATCTTCAAAAAATAATAGATTTTGAAACTAAACCAGATACTCAATGTATCATAAATAGAAATGTTTATATTTATGATATATCAACTGATACTATGCTTTCCTTTACTACTCCTGATTATCATTGTGGTTTATATGCATTAATATATGACGTTAATTCATATGTTAATGGATTTCGTTATAAATATGCAGATCATGGTTCAGTAGTCCATTTAACTCATGAATATCTTTTACATGAATATGTTATGGTTTTAATACACGGAACAAATATTTTAAATTCTTTATCGGCATACCAAGGAATTCCTAGAACACCTGAAGATTTAAAATATAAAGCTTTAAAAGATTTTAACTTAATATAAAATAAAAAAGGAGGAACTATTCGTTCCTCCTTATCTTATAACATATTTTTATAATCAGCTAAAAACTTTTCTATTCCTATATCTGTTAATGGATGCTTTGCCATTTGCTTTAATACATTAAATGGTATAGTCGCTATGTCAGAACCAGCCATAGCACATTCTGATACATGTATTGGATTCCTTATGCTTGCTGATATTATTTCAGTGTCAATACTATGCACCTCAAATATATTAGCTATATCACTTATAAGATCTACTCCTGTAACACCTACATCATCTAATCTTCCAACAAATGGGCTTACATATGTAGCACCTGCTTTTGCTGCAAGTAATGCTTGTTGTGATGAAAATATTAAAGTCACATTAGTTTTTATATTCTTTTCTGAAAGAATCTTAACTGCCTTTAAACCTTCTATACACATTGGAAGTTTTATAACTATATTTTTGTGTAACTTGACTAAGTCTAAAGCTTCTTCTACCATTTTGTCAGACTCTAAGCTTATTACCTCAGCACTTATTGGTCCATCAACTATTTCACATATTTCATTTATTACTTCTTTTATATCTCTTCCTTCTTTAGCTATTAATGAAGGGTTTGTTGTTACACCATCTAATATCCCCCAAGTTGCTGCTTCTTTTATTTCCTCTACATTTGCTGTATCTATAAATATTTTCATAATATGTCTCCTTAATTATTATAAATTCTTAAAATACTACTCCTGATTTTAATATTATATTTGCATATGGTGTAAATTCACCTGTTCTAACTATAGCCATAGAATCTTTAGTCACTGCTTTAAAGTCTTCGTGAGCTATTTTAGTTATTTTTATATCTTTAAATCTATTTTCTATTTCTTTATAAAGTTTTGTACTAACTTCTTCCATTTCACAAGCTATTATAACTTCTTCTACTTTTAATTCTTCAAGTACTGTATCTAATGTATCTAAAAATGTTGGTATACCATGCTTTAGTGCTAAATCTATTCTTTCAACATTTTTTGGTATTGGAAGTCCACTATCACATATTGTTAACATATCTGTGTGTCCCATTTTTGATATTACTGATGATATTTCGCTGTTTATTAAAACTGATTTTTTCATCTTAAATCTCCTTAATTTATGTAATATTTTGTATTTAAGCCTCTATAACTTTAATTGTTTTACTAAAATTTATGATTCATAACGTCATATAAGTTTGGTATTGATGTTTGTGCTCCTATGTTAGTAACACATAATGCCCCTACTTTTGATGCAAAATCCATTGCTTCATCTATATCTTTTCCTTGAGAAAATGCCACTGATAATGCCCCTGTGTAACTATCTCCTGCTGCTGTTGTATCTACAGCCTCTACTTTATATGATTTTTTAAATTCTATTTTATCCTTATCTAAATAAAGACTTCCCTTTGATCCTAATGTAACTATAAGTTGTTTTACACCTTTTTGTATCATTACATTAGCAGCTTTTTTTATATCATCTTCGCTTTCTATTTTCACTCCACTTAATATTTCAAGTTCTGTTTCATTTGGAGTTAATAAATCTACATTTTTTATAATATCATCACTAAGCTTAACTGCTGGTGCTGGATTTAAAATTGTAAACTTCCCTAATTCTTTTGATTTTTCTAAAGCGTATTTTATAGTATCTATCGGTGTTTCAAGTTGTATTACAACTATACTGCTTTCTTTTATACCATCTATACATTTATCTATATCTGATTCTGTTAATTCGAAGTTTGCCCCTGGAGACACTACTATAGAATTTTCAGCATTTTTATCTACAGTTATAAGAGCTACCCCGCTTGGTCCTTTTTCAATTTGTACATAATCAGTTTTTACTTTATCAGCTTTTAATTGTTTCAATAAACTTTGTCCAAATCCATCATTTCCAACCTTACCTATCATGTAAACATCTCCACCAAGTCTTGATGCTGCAACTGCTTGATTAGCACCTTTTCCACCTGGTATTTCTTTAAATTTACTTCCTATTAATGTTTGCCCCTTCTTTGGCATTTCATCAACATTTACAACTAAGTCCATATTAAGGCTTCCTATTACACATATCTTTTTCATGTTAAATTCTCCTTTTTGTTGTCATCAATTCGTAATATATTTTCATATTTTTTACATATATCTTACATAATTATATCTTTTTTATTATGCAATTTCATCTATTAATTCACTAGATATACTTTCTTCGCTTTCATTTTTGTTAATTAGCTTTATCCCAACAAATGTACCTATCGTCAATCCTATCATAGTATAAAGTCTGTAATCTACAATTCCATCATACAAAGCAAGGTGTATTAACCCTGATGTAACTGCTCCCATTATAGGTGCTACCACAGGTATCCATGCATATTTAAAATCAGAACTTCCTTTACCTGGTATTGGTAATAATAAGTGAGCTAAACGTGGACCTAAATCTCTAGCTGGATTTAATGCAGCTCCTGTTACTCCACCAAACGATGTTCCTACTAAAAATATTAAGCATCCAACAGCTAAAGGCTTTAACCCACTTGGGAATGTATTTGTATCTAGTCCTAATATACAAAATACCAATGCAAAAGTTACTATGTACTCACTAAAGAAGTTTGCTAAATTATTTCTTATAGTTGGTGCTGTTGCAAATATAGTTAACTTAGCTTTCGGATTATCCGTTTTTTCCCAATGATGAATAAATTGAAGGTATACTAATAAACCTCCAAACATACCTCCAGCTACTTGAGCTACAATATATCCTGGAACTAAACTCCATTCAAAATTCCCTCTAACTGCTTGCATAATTGTAACTGCCGGATTAATATGAGCTCCACTTATATCCCCAAGGCAATATATAACCATTGCAACGGTACATCCCCAGGCAATATTTATCGCTACATTTCCTGCTTGATATGATCCTGATGTTTTTAATGAATTTCCTGCTAAAACTCCACAACCAAAAAATATTAACATTGTTACACCTATGAATTCCGCTAAATATACACTCATTTTAGTTCATCATCCTTTATAATTATTTTTTGTTTAATTCCTTTTCTTGATATCGTTTTCCAAGTTATATTTGATATAATATACTATTTTTTTCACTTTTTCAATATTTTTTTCACATTTTTTTCATGTTTTTCCATATTTATTTCATCTTTATATTTTTACAGATAAAAAAATAGAGGCTACTTAGCCTCTGTTTTACTATTAATATTTATTAACTTTTCCGAACCTCTAAGCACAATACTTGGTTTTAATACTATATTTTGAGTAGTGTATGGTTCCCCTTCTAGAATTTTCTTTGATAAAACTTCAAAAGCTATTTTCCCCATTTCAGAAGTTTGTCTAGAAACAACACTAATATTTAATCCTAGATATGTAAAAAATTCTAAATCATCAAATCCCAGTAAAGATATATCTTGTCCTATTTTTATTTCCATCTCATTTAATGCATTTATAACGCCCAGAGTCATCATATTATTACAACTAAATATTGCAGTTACGTCTTTATTATTATTTATTATTTCTTTTGTGAGATTATAACCGGAATCAATTTGATAGTCCCCTTCATGGATATAACTTTCATTTATTTTTAATTCATTTACCTTATGTGCTTGCTTATACCCTTCTAACCTAAGTTGAGCAGTCTCATACTCTAAAGGACCTGTTATAACAGCAATATTTTTATGACCTTCAGCTATTAATGTATCTACTCCATCAAAAGCACCCTTTTTATTATCACTAAATATTCCATCAAAATCACAAAATATCAAATCTCTATCTATTAATATTATAGGTACTCTCAAAGAATTTAGGTTTTGGACATGCTTTTTAGTAGTTTCTCTATTCCTTATAGTTGTTGTAATTATTAGTCCACATATATTAAAGTCTTTTAATGCATCAATTATTTTCATTTCTTTTTCAATACTTTCACCACTATCAAATGAAAATACATTATAGTTTAATTTATCTGCTTCTTCAGTTAATCCTTTAAGGACATCTGTAAAAAACATATTTGATAAATCTGGAAATACTACTGCAATATTTTTTTCTTTTTCATATATATTTTCTTGTTTTTTTATTTCTTGTATTGCATTCTTAATTAATTCCCTTGTTTCTTGTTTTACATATCCGGATTTATTTAAATATCTAGAGACTGTAGCTATAGATACACCTGATTTGCTAGCTATATCTTTTGTCTTTATATTCATATCATCTTTCCTCAATTCCTTAGATTAATAGTTTCTATTTTTATATTTAATGTATTATTTGTTTTTACTATATTATATTATAAGATATATATTTAGTAAAAATAAATATATATTCTAAAAAACACTTACTAATAGATAACTTCTATTAGTAAGTGTTTTTATTTTATTATTTAATATTAATATTTACAGTTTTATCTAATTAATCCATATTTAAATTTTTATATTTTACTTATTCTATATACTAACCTTAACAACATTATTATCTATATAATCTAAAAATTTAATAAAATCATCTCCAGATATATTAAATGTTTCCGTATTTATAGCTGGATGAAAGTTAAGATTTTGACCATCTAGTAAATCATTATCTATTATAACTTCTACTACACTATTTGTGTCATTTATAATACTAAATGGATTTACACTACCAGGTGTTACCTTCATTAATTTATACAATTTTTCTGGCGAATCAAATGAAAGCCTACTACTTCCAATTTGTGATTTTATTTCTTTTAAGTCTACAGCTTTATCGTGTTTTGCTACCACTAAAAAATTAATACTTTTATTAGAATTTTTCAAAAATAAGTTCTTACAATGATGTCCAGGCATGTCCTTTGTGACTGCATAAAATTCAGCAGCTGTAAATACTTCATCATGTTCTAAAATTTTATATTTTATATCTAGCTCATCTAATTTATTATATATTTCTTTTTTCATAAGTTACCCCCTGCTGCATTTATATAAGTATATTATTACATACATTTAAATTTATTTAAACTGTCTAAATTAATAATATTCAGCTGAAATCAAATTCACTTGACAATCTCCTCTTAATGTAGCAATCGCAAAAAACTCTATCGAGTTTAGTCCATCAAAACTGCAATGTGGATATATAAAATTTAAATTATTGATTTGATTATAATCAATTTCATTTTGGCCTTTACACATTGATTTGTTATCCATATTTTCTAATTTTGATGTTCCACATACATTACAATTTGTTAAATCTTTATAACTTGAAATTTTCACTTGCAATCTTAATGTAACCCCAGGTGCTGGGTTTTCTTTAGTTCCATAATTTTTAGGTTCGCTAGCACTTACATTACAGTCCAAGTAATATCCAGGGCTCGCAGAAATTATTTTAGGTGAAATAGTCGCATCTGCTAAATAACTCCCTTTTCCATTAATTGTTCCTTTACAACTATATGAGAAGTAAAATATTAGATTAGCTATAATTTCGTCATTTTTATTTCTAATATAATATGCAAACGGTCCATACTTTCTATCAACAAAGCCCTCCATATCCTCCCAAACAGCATTTTTAGGTAAAACAGATACAGAAACAGAGTTAAAATTCACATTAGATTCTATACAGCTATCTCCCCAATTATCTTTAATTATTTTTGATTCAAATTTTTCACAATAATTTAATCTTTTATCATTATCTATACTCAATTAGTATCATTCTCCTTTATAAATTTAATTAATATAAGGTTTTCTTAGCCTTATATAGTCAATATATGTTAATTTCCAATCTAAATTGTCAAGATAATTAAATGTTCAAAAACAAAAAATCCTAACTAATTTTTATAGTTAGGATTTTTTACTAATTAACTATTGGACTTAAAACTTCAAAATTATTTACATCTATTAATCCCTTATCAGTAATTTTCCATTTAGGGCTAGTAGATAAAGCCAGAAAAGATAAATGCATAAATGGAGCATGTAAATTTCCACCTAAGTCTTTCCTTACTATATTTTCTAGTAAATCTATTTTTTCACTTACTTCACTTCCTGTAAGTTCATCTGTAATAAGGCCTCCTACATTTAATCTTAGTTCTTCTAATACTCGGCCATTATTAACAACAGCAATACCTCCGCCCATTCCTATTACCTTATTAACTGCAACTACCATATCGTTTATATTAGTTCCAACAACAGTTATATTGTGAGTATCATGAGCTATACTCTCTGCAAATGCACCCTTTTTAAGTCCAAAACCATTAACAAAAGCTTTACCTATATTATTATTTCTCCCATATCTTTCAATACATGCAATATGTAAAATATCATTAGTTATATCTGCTTCTACTACATTATTTTTAGTTTTCAATTTAACTTCAATACACTCAGTCAAATTTTGATCAGGTATCGCTTTTATACATCTCGCAACAACTTCTTTTTCATTACTTATAATTTCTATATCTTTTTCATTTATTTTACCTATTTTAACAGAATTTTTTACACTATTAGGATAAGTATATTTAGGCAGGTCTATCAATAGTTTTTTATTAGAAGCTACAAGCTTTCCTTCTATAAAAACAGCTTCTATATCCATATCATTCAAATCATTTATTATTGCAATATCAGCAAATTTTGATGGAGCTAGTACACCTCTATCCTCTAAATTAAAGTAAGTTGCAGGATTTATTGTCGCCATTTGTATAGCTTCAACAGGACTTACACCTTCTCTTATAGTTCTTTTTATTATTTCATTCATATGCCCTAATTCTTGTAAATCTTTTGCCACCATATCATCTGTAGCTAATATACATCTTCTTGAATCCAAATGTTCTTCTGTTATTGCTTTTATACATTCCCCCATATTCTTTTGAGTTGATCCCTCTCTCATGAATACATAAACCCCTTGTCTTAACTTTTCTATACATTCGGATTTAGTAGTTGTTTCATGGCAAGAACATTTTCCACCAGTACACACTATATGTGCAGCAAGTTCATTCGAGAACAATTCTGGAGCATTACCATCTACTATTTTCCCTATACTTTTAGCATAAGTAGTCGATGCTAATAAATCTGTTATTATTTCCGGAGTATTGTTGTATACATGTTTTGCATTGCTAAATCCTTGAAGTTCTCCTATACCTATTATGTTTTTATAGTTTAGCAAATCTTCCATATCTTTAGAACTAACATCAACTCCTGCTGTTTCAAGACTAGGACAATCTGGAGTTAACGCAGGAACTACAAATCTTACATAGTTTGGAACATAACTTGCTTCATCTGCCATAGCTTTCATTCCAACAGCACCTAAGGCATTTCCTATTTCATGAGGATCTGCTATCAAAGTTGTAGTACCTGATGGTATAGAAAGCCTAGAAAACTCAGTAACTGTTAGCATGCTACTTTCAAAATGCATATGAGAATCTATAAATCCAGGAGATAAATATTTACCACGAACATCTACTACTATAGTATTTTCACCTATTAACTTGTCACAATCTCCTACCATTAATATATGCTTTCCTTTTATAGCTATATCTCCTGTATATATCTCCCTAGTCAGTACATTTATAATATTGCCACCATACAGAACAATATCTGCATGGTGTTTATCACTCATAAGTGTATCTATTAACTCCTTATACTCCATTGCTTGTTTTATATATTTCAATTTTAATCCTCCCAAACATCTATATTATCCACTATACCTATAATAGCTGCATTTATTGATGATTGTAATTTTTTCGTTGCATTTCTAGCAGCTGTACCTTCTGTATATATTACAAGTTCTCCAATTCCAGCCCCTACTGTATCTACAGCTATCAGTGGTTTTCCATCTATTTCATTTTTTAAGTTCAATGGTTGAGTTATCATTAATTTGCTTCCTACCAACGAATCGTCTTTTTTAGTTGCAACTACCGTTCCTATAACTTTTCCTATTTGCATGTTTATCCCCCTATTTCAATTTTTATTTTCTTTTGTTTTATATAATCTTTTGCCATTGGAGTTATTATAGTATTCTTTGATATGCTTATACGGTCTTCATTTAAGTTCATAATATCATTTAATGTTATTATTTCCTTACTTGCTTCACTTGCTTCGTCTTCCATATTTTTATAATCCATTGTTTCTTTTTTATAGTTAATATGATTATTATTTAATAATTTAAGAATTTCTTTTATATTCTTGTGATTTGTAGGTATCATTACATATGAATTGCCGTCTATAGAATTAAATTTATTATTTGATATAAGAGTTTTACAATTACTAGATTCTTTTTTGTTATCTTTTTTTATATTTTTACTTATTTTGTTCAATATATTTTTTGTAAAATCAATTTTTTCTTTCATCTATTTAATCTCTGCTTAAAATTACTCTTTCAACTTCTGAGTGTGGTCTTGGGATAACATGTACTGAGTGAAGTTCACCTACATTTCTTGCTGCTTCTGCTCCAGCATCTACGGCAGCTTTAACTGCACCTACATCCCCACTTACCATAACAGTCACTAATCCAAATCCTATTTTTTCATATCCCATTAACGTTACATTAGCTGATTTAACCATAGCATCTGCAGCTTCTACTGCACCTACCAAACCTTTAGTTTCTATCATTCCTAGCGCTTGCCCCATAACAAATTCCTCCTGTTATCAATTATTTTCTTCGTTTTTATTTTCTATTACTTTTTTATTAATATTTTTTACTTTAAGATTTTTTTCAAATTCTTTGATTAAAACATCAATTTCTTCATGAGGTCTTGCTATTGTTTTACTTGAAACAATTTTTCCAACTTTGTTTCCTGCCTCAACACCAGCATCGATAGCGGCATTTACTGCTGCAACCTCCCCAGCTATATGTATGGTTACACTAACCGCTTTTTCAACACCTATTACTTTATCATATCCTACTAGCGTAATATCCGCTGCTTTGCTTGCAGCATCAAGAGCTGCTATCGCTGTAGTAAGTCCTACAGCTTCAATCATCCCTAGGGCTTTCCTCATATTATCCCCCCCTTATTTAGCTAAATCTTTTAAACTAATCATATTTTTACATTTATTATTTGTATTTATATTTTCATCTACAACTATATTGTGATTTAAATCTTTTAATGATTTAAATTTCGTTTCTTTATTTATATGCTTCTCATTATTAAGATTATTTAAATTATTTTTTTTACTATTTTTGTATAATATACTTTTTAAAATTTCAACTTCCTTACAATTTATATTTTCAATTTTTTTATTTTCTTCTTTTTTACATGTTTTTTTATTAAGTGCTTTATTTGATATATTCTTCATAACAGCTTTTGTCAGTAAATCTGCCACTTAACCACCACCTATAAAATTTTACTTACTTCATCATGAGGTCTAGCTATTACATTAGTGGATATTATTTCCGCTAATCTTTCTGCACTTTCTTCTCCATTTTCAACAGCTGCTTTAACAGCTGCTACATCTCCTTTTATAATTGCTGCAACTATTCCTGATCCCACCAAATCTATGTCAACTAACTCTACATCTGCTGATTTTAACATCGTGTCCGCAGCTTGAATTGCACCTATTAAGCTTTTTACTTCTACTATTCCTAGTGCTTTCAATCATACTCACCCCTTTAACATAAGAAGTTAAAAATAATCATCTATGTTTATATTTTCATAACCTGGTATTATAGCTCTATTAAACAATTCATTGTCCAAAGGCTTTGTTGCATCAATCCCCATTTTATCGCTAAGTCTTTTATTTACATGTGAGGCTTCTAATGGACTTCCAAGTGCATTAGGTATTATAATTACATCCTCGCTCGCTTGCACTCTTGAAGCTATTGCAAATTCCACATCTTTATAGCTGTATATATCTACATCATTATCAACTATAACCACATGTTTTAAGTCTTTACTACTTCCAAGCGCTGTCAATATAGAACTTTTTCCATCTCCTTCATTTTTCTTGTTTATCTTTACAACTGCATGAAGTCTACATCCTCCACCTACCGTTACATTGATATCTATTACATCCACTATATTTTTTAAAGCACTATATATTTCAACCTCTCTTATAAGACCATTTGATAAATGTTCTTCTCTTGAAGGAAATGCATGTTGAAAAATCGGATTATCTCTATGCATTATAGCTTTAACGTCTATAGTTGGATGATTTGATACTTCACCATAATATCCCATAAGTTCCCCGAAAGGACCTTCTTTTATTTTTTTATTTGGATCTAAATACCCCTCGATTACAATTTCACAAAATGCTGGAACTAATATATCTACCCTACTACATTTTATAACTTCAAGTGGTTCATTTTTTAAAGCACTATAAACCTCATACTTATCTAGCCCATATTTTGAAGAACTAATTTGAGATGCTATCAAAAATTCTGCATCATATCCTAAAACTATTGCACACTCTAGCTTTTCATTATTTAATTCGGCTTTTTTAATTATCTTATTCAAATGAGGAGAAGCTCCAGATACTAAAGCACTCATATTGTCTTTATCATTTATTTGGAATCTTCTAACTGCCATATGTGTGTCATTAGTTTCTGGATCTTTTATTATTAGCATCCCTGCTGTTATAAAATTCGATGAATCTTTTTCATGCGATGTAGGAATCGGAAATAATTTATTTATATCTATATTTTTAGTTATAATATTTTGAGCAATAGGTCCACTTTTAACTTCTTTATACGGTTTTGGATTCGCTATAGCACCCATAAATTTATAAATTCTATTTTCTTCATTTACATCCATTAAATCATTAAATATTTTTCTATTTCCGTATACTCCACCAACTAAATCTATATCATAATTTTTTATATTCTTAAAAACTATAGGTGCTTCATTATCAAAATGCCTAAGTACAGCTCCTAATTCAAATTCTTTATCAACTCTCTTTTTACAAGTTTTTAAATATCCTGATTTTTCTAATTTATCTAAAGTAAATCTAAGCATTTGACTCTCCACGTTATTCCCCCCATCTCTTAAGTAAATTATGTTCTATATCAAATTGATCTAGACACCTTCCTATAATAGATGAAACAATATCACTTATATCCTGAGGATGATTATAAAATCCTGGAGTAGGAGGCATAATAGTAACCCCTATATTAGAAAGCTTTAGCATATTTTCAAGATGAATAGAACTTAAAGGAGTTTCTCTCGGAAGTAATACTAATTTTCTTCTATCTTTAATGCATACATCAGCGCATCTAGTTAATAAAGATTCGCTAAATCCATGAGCAACTGAAGCCAATGTCTTCATAGAACACGGAACAATTATCATACCATCTGTTTTAAATGATCCACTTGCTATCGGAGCTGCTAAATCATAATTTTCATAATAAAAGTCAGCCATTTCTTTAAGCTCGTCTAAACTTACACCGCACTCGTGCTCAACAACATATTCACCCATATTAGAAACTACCAAGTGACTCTCAACACCAAGTTCTCTTAGTGCTTGTAAAATTCCTAAAGCATAAATTGCTCCACTACCACCTGAAATTCCAACAACAATTTTCATAAAATTCCCTTCCACTTCCTATCTTTTTCTCTCATACATAAAGTTATATAGTTTTGATATACTGTAAGGCTTGAGGTGATATTTTGGGATGTAGCGACATTTACAAGCATCTTTCCAGCTTGTATGGAGCAAATCCCAAATATCATCTCCAAGCCTAAACCAGAATATCAAAACTATTTAAACTACTCTACTTTGTTTTCTGTATCTCCGCCTCCAACCCAAGGGTCTAGGTCTTTTTCCCATGCATCTATATACTCATCTATAGCCATAACTTTTGTAAATATACTTAAATCTCTAAGCCCTGCTTCATGCATCTCATCATTTTTAGAATGCACTCCATCACTTAAAGTTATAACTTTATACGCATTATATAAAGCATCACTAGCAGTACTTCTAACACATACATTAGTCCATACTCCAGTAACAACTACAGTATCTATATTTTCTTCTCTTAAATATAAATCTAGATCAGTATGTGCAAACCCACTATGTCTTCTCTTTGGAACTATATACTCTTCACCTTGTGGATAAAGTTCTTTTATAAAATCAGAACCCCAAGTTCCTTTAACTGCATGAACTGGTCTAACTCTAAAATCAGCATCATTTTTCCTATGAGCTTCTTGTATATGAACTAACTGAACATCGTCTAATCCTCTAGCATTTCTTTCTCTAACCCAAGCAAAAAGCTTTTGAAGATCAGGTATTATTTTTTCTCCTCCTGGGCATCTTAATGGAGCTTTCTCCCCCACAAAATCATTTAACATATCTATAACTAAAATTGCATGTCTTTTCATAATAAATCCCCCTCTTATTTTCTCTCCCAAATTAAAATTTAAATTTGATAGTCTAGCGAGCGTGATTGAAACCTTGTTGAAGAAGCGTTAAAGACCTCGCATTTTAGGTCTTTAGCGACAGAAACAAGATTTCAATCACCGAGCACGCCATAACTAATCAAATTTAAAATTTAATATTTTTATCTAACTTACTTATTGTTTGACGTTTTATAAATTTACCGAATCCTGGTTTAACCTTTATACCTTTTATATTTTTAACATGCTCGACAATTAACTCTGGATGATCTTTTCTATAACTAACTTTATATTCTCCACTAGTTAATTCTTCAGGGTTATTAAATACAACATCATAATTTTCTAATTTTCCTAAAACTCCAGCTTCTCCATATTCATAAACTAAATTACCTCTAACTATAGTTTTAATTATTCTTCCTTTTAACTTCATTC
Source organism: Paraclostridium sp. (assembly GCF_051656405.1). Taxonomy (GTDB): domain Bacteria; phylum Bacillota; class Clostridia; order Peptostreptococcales; family Peptostreptococcaceae; genus Paraclostridium. The sequence goes on along the minus strand of NZ_JBOGBV010000012.1, from coordinate 19,592 downwards.
CTTCAAGTGGAGTATATCCACACATAGTTACTAAATTCTCATTCTTAATAGTCCATTCTTTATTTAAATCTATTATTGCAAAGTCAGCATCTGACCCTATATTTAAAGCACCTTTTTTAGGATATAATCCATAATGTTTAGCTGCATTAGTACTTAGTATATCAACTAATTTACTTAGTGAAATTCTTCCCTTATTGTATCCTTCACTTACTATTACAGGTACCATAGTCTCAACTCCTGGTATACCTGGGAATGAAGTCCATATGTTCGTACCTTCTTTTAATTTTTCACTTTCTATTTCATATGGTGCATGGTCTGTTGCTATGAAATCTATACTTCCATCATTTATACCTTTCCAATGTTCTTCATTATCTTTTTTAGTTCTAAGAGGTGGAGCTATTTTTGCAAGTGGCCCATATTCAGTCATAGCATCTTGGTAATTTAAAGTTAAGTAATGAGGACAAGATTCACTAGTTACGTCTAACCCTCTCATTTTAGCTTCTTTTACTAGCTTAGCCCCTATACCCGTGCTCATATGAACTATATGAAGTCTAGCTTTACTAGCTTCAGCAAAGCTAATGCCTAACTCTATAGCAACCTTTTCAGCAAGCTCCATTCTAGCTTCTGCCCAAGCAGGTCCATCAAGTCTACCTTCTTCTTTAAATTTATTTACATAAAAATCACACATTGCAAAATTTTCTGCATGTATTCCTATCGGAAGCCCTGTTTCTGATACTGCTTTAAAACATTCAAACATTTCTGGATCCGTAACTCTTGGATAAGTTGGAACAGATGGAGTCATATAAACTTTAAAAGCAACTACCCCATAATCAGCTTGTTCTTTTACATTATGCATCCAACCTTCACGAACATCTTCTCCTGTAACTCCTCCCCACATAGCATAATCTACTACCGCTTGTGGTCCACATATACCTAGTTTTGTTTCTAATTGTTCTATACTTCTAACTGAAGGAACTGAACAACAAGGCATATCAATTATAGTTGTAACTCCACCAGTTGCAGCTGCTGCTGTTCCTGTTAAAAAGTTTTCTCTATGAGGAAATCCTTGATACATAAAATGCGTATGTGAATCTATACAACCTGGCATTACTAAGTTTTCTTTTGCATCTATAATTTCTTTTGCATCTATCATATTTATATCATCAACAAACCCTACTATTTTTTCGTCTTTTACTAATATATTAGTAAGAACCATTTCGTCTCCTTGAGGTATGTTTGCATTTTTTATAATTAAATCCATAATTTAAAATCCCCCTTACATATCCATTAAATGAGTTTCTAATACTTGTTCGTTTTTAAAATCCTCTAATTGTAAATAATAGTTAAATGTATCTAATACATAGTCTAGCTTTATAGGTCCTACTAATTGACTTCCAGTTACTATTACTCCATATCTCTCAGCTTCTCTTTTTACAAATTCAAACGCTCTATGAATAGGAGTTTGATAACAATCTAGTAAATTCATAGAAACTACTACTCCTTCTTTTTCTGGGAATTTAATTCCAACTGCCCTAACAGTACTAAATCCTCCACTTGGTCCTCTTAATGCTTTAGCTATTTTTTTAGCTATCTCTACATTTTCAGTTCCAAGGAATATATTATAAGCTGTAAGCCCATTAACTTCAGCGCTCGATAATGTTGCTCCAGCTTTTTCACTTAATAATCCATCAACACTTAAATCTGGCTTTCTATTATTGTATTCTTCTTGTCTACTGCTATCATCTTTTATCTCTTTTAAAAGATCTCTTACCCCTTCATATTGACCTTTTCTTATATATGCAAATGCCTTTCTTTCTTCTGTACTAGCACTTTCTCCTGCAAAGTATATAGGGACTTTACTTTCTTTATGTAACCTTTCCCCTATTTCTTTTGATAGCTTCACACACTCTTCTATAGTTATATTTTTAAGTGGGAATATAGGAAGAGTATCTTGCGCTCCTATTCTAGGGTGAGTTCCTTTATGTTCTCTCATATCTATAAGTTCTATAGATTTTTTAGCCATATTAACTAAAGCATCTTTTACATCTTCTGGCTCACCTATAAATGTAACAACTGTTCTGTTAAAATCTGCTTCTGGTTCATAGCTCACTAACTTTACATTTGAATTTCTAACTACGTCTACAATAGCTTCAATTACATCTTTGTCTTTTCCATTACTAAAATTTGGAACTGCTAATACATATTGTTTTTTCTCCATACAATTATCTCCTTATTTTTTTTAATTTAATAAGTAGATAAACTATTAAAACAAGCAAATCTTCATTTATCCAAACTTATGATTAATTTTTATTTATTGAATTTTTCTTCGGTTTAAAGTAAGTTTTCTAATTTTTTCATTTACACTTGTTTATAAATTATATTTTTTAACTATTGTGAATATAACTTATTAAATAAAGTTTTTAAGGAGATGTTTTAATGGGATTTAAAGTAATTGATTTATCTCAAGAAATTTATCAAGGCATGTCTGTTTTTCCAATGCATCAACCTACCTTTATAATGACAAATATGACTCATGAAGAAAATATGAAAAGAACCGGAAGTAAAACTTTAGGCTTTTCTGCTAGAAATTTACTTATAAGTGAGCATGGTGGTACTCATTCTGATGCTGTGTGGGAATATAAATCCAGTGGTAAGACTATAGAAAATATGCCTCTTGATTATTTTTTTGGAAGTGCTATTTGTATAGATTTAAGCAATGTCCCTTATAGTAGGTATATTGAAATTAAAGATATAGAAATTTCTTTAAAAAAATCTAACTTACAAATTGAAAGAGGAGATATATTGCTAATGTACACTGGTCATTATTACAGAAATTTTAACACAGATAAGTGGCAAACTGAATATTCTGGGCTTAGCTATGACGCAGCTAAGTACCTAGCAACATCTGGAGTAGTTAATATAGGAGTTGATGCTCCTGCAATTGATCATCCAAAAGACTTAAATTTTTCAGGTCATTTAATATGTGGAGAATATGATATCACTAACACAGAAAATCTTTGTAACCTTGATCAATTAGTCGGCAAAAGATTTTTATATTTTGGATTACCACTTAAAATTAGAGAAGGTTCTGGATCTCCTATAAGAGCAATTGCTCTTTTAGAAGATTAATTGTTATAGCTAGCAGCAAAATTTATATTAGGAGGAGAATTTATGAGTGAAAATAGTTCTTCTCAAAAGATTAAAAATCAAAATAACTCAGGATTACTATATAAAATAGAAGATAGACCAAATTTGCAACTTTCAATCCTTCTTGGTTTTCAACATATAGTTGCAGCTTTTGGCGGAATTGTTGCAGTTCCTTTAGTTATAGGTCCTGCAATAGGTGTTGATGTTAGAACTACAGCTATGTTAGTTAGTGCTACAATATTTGTAGCAGGGCTTGCAACTATAATCCAGGCAAGAGGTATTTACAAAATTGGAGCTAAGCTTCCATGTATTATGGGTACATCTTTCACATTTGTAGGTCCCGCAATAACAGTTGGTAGTTCTATGGGTCTTGCAGGAATATTTGGTGCTACCATACTTGGTTCCTTTATAGAAATGATTTTGAGTAGATTTATAAAGCCTCTTATGAAATTTTTCCCACCTGTTGTTACAGGAACTGTTGTTACTTTAATAGGACTTACACTTGTTCCTGTTTCTATGGATTGGTGTGCTGGAGGTATTGGTTCTCCTACTTATGGAAGCATTACAAACATTTGTATAGCTTTAATGGTTATGGTTATAGTCGTAGGGTTTAATATATATGGTAAAGGAGTTCTTAGCAGTTCTTCAATTTTAATAGGAATGTTTGTAGGTTACTTAGTATGTATCCCTATTGGCTTGGTTGATTTTACACCTATAAAGGAAGCAAGTTGGGTAGGTTTACCTGGAATACCTGTAATCTTAGAACATGGTATAAAGTTTAGTCTAGCTGGAGTTGCTCCATTTATTATAGCTTATCTAGTAACTACCATAGAAACTGTAGGTTGTTTAATCGCAATAGGTGAAGCTTCAGATATTAAAACTTCTAGTGAACAATTGAGTAAAGGAGTATTAGCTGACGGTGTAGGTAGCTTTTTAGCTGGTTTTTTTGGAGTATGTCCTAATACTACATTTAGTCAAAATATCGGTCTTATTCCTATCACCAAAGTTGCAAGTCGACATGTAGTTATAATATCAGGAATAATTATGATGTTACTTGGAATATTCCCAAAATTGGGAGCTCTAGTTGCATCTATCCCTAGTCCGGTTTTAGGTGGAGCTGGAATAGTCATGTTCGGAGTTGTTGCTGCTAGCGGAATAAAAACCTTAAGCAAAGTTAATATAAATAATAGAAACTTAATTATAATATCTGTTTCAATAGCTCTTGGCCTTGGAATAACTACAAGACCCGAGCTTCTAACAGTTTTACCTGAATCTTTAAAATTATTATTTGGTTCAGGAATAAGCACAGGGACTATATTTGCAGTAATACTAAATATACTTTTAAAAGCTACTGAGTAAATACAATATAAAATTAATTGAAATAACTATTCCACTTAAAAAGATAGTTATTTTTTTTTACATTCAATTAAAGTTTTATTAAGAAATTTAAGAATTATTTAAATTGTATTTACATTTCATATAATTTCATAGTATAATAATCCAATATCTAACTAAATTAAATAAGGAGTGATTTGATGGAACTTTATAAAATTAACGGAATCCTTAATCTTAATTTAAACATTGCTGCTACGATTGCATTAACATGTTTTTTAATAATTTTAGGAAAAATAGTAAAAAGACGAATCTCAATTTTAGATAGACTCTGTATCCCTGGGCCAGTTATAGGCGGTATATTTTTTGCACTTTTAGTTTTTTTACTTAATCAATTTAATATATTAACTATTGTATTGGACACTAGCTTACAATCTACATTTATGGTTGCTTTCTTTACTACCGTAGGTATAGGCGCAAGTTTTAACATTATTAAAAAGGGAGGCAAGTCTGTACTGATTTACTGGATATTTTGTATAATACTTATATTTTCTCAAAATATTATAGGGTTGTTAGGCGCACTACTAACAGGACTTGACCCATTACTTGGACTTATGTGTGGTGCTATATCTATGGGTGGTGGTCATGGAACTAGTGCAACTTTTGGTCCAACTTTAGAATCAATGGGAGTTGTAGGTGCTAATACTATAGGTCTTGCCGCTGCAACATTAGGGCTTATTTGTGGTGGATTTGTGGGAGCTCCAACCTCCAAATTTTTAATTGAGAAGTATAAATTAAAACCAAAAGATTCTCTTTCAAACAACTTACATAACCATATCGAAATTGAAGACGATATAAATAGTGAAATTGCAATAGCATCCGATTCTAAAGTATCATCAAAATTGGATTCTTCAGAATTTATTAAACATATCTTTATATTGACTACTTGTATGTCATTAGGGTATGTTGTTAGCAATTTTATAGGTAAAATAACAGGTTATGCATTGCCTGAGTATGTAGGTGGTATTTTAGTTGCTATGTTGTTTAGAAATGGTAATGATAAATTTAAATTTATAGATGTTGACTCTTCATGCTTCGAACTTTTAGGTGATATAAGTTTAAATTTATTTTTAACTATGGCCCTTATGAGTATTAAACTTTGGGAATTAAAAACACTTGGATTACCTATGTTGATTATAGTTTTAATGCAAGTATTATTTATAGTTTTATTTACTGTATTTGTAATGTTTAAATTATTAGGTAAGGATTATGATGCGGCCGTAATGGTTGGTGGATTTATAGGTCATGAACTTGGTGCTACTCCAAATGCACTTGCTAACTTGAATTCAATATGTAGTAGATATGGGTACTCAGAGAAAGCATTTTTTACAATACCAATTGTATGTGCCTTTTTAATTGATCTAGTTGCAATCCCTACTATAATAATGTTTATAAATATGCTATCATAAAATTTTAATTACATGATAATATAAATATAATTTTCTTAAGCCAAAAAAAGAGTTGCCTTTAATTAAAGGCAACTCTTTTTTATTAAAATGCACTTGATTTAGCTGTTATTTCATACTTATCAAAATTATTCTTAGAACATAATATTTCTACTTTTCTTTTCTCTTTAGGCATAATATCTGTCTCATTAGTAAACGAACTTTCAATAACTGTTCCTTCTTTGTCTATTAATTTATAATCAAACTGTAAATAATCTATTTTTTCATTACTTTTGTTTTCAAATGTTCCCACTATTTTAGTAGTAAATTGATCTTTTTCTACTTCCCAAGACATATCTTTAGCTAAGTCTTGTACTTTGCTATCATTCTTGACAGTATCTTCTTTCACTTGATTTACCGCTTTATCAACACTAGATACTCCAGCAGTAAACATTGCTGCACACCCTCCTATAACAACTACAATACCTATTAATATACCCACTATAACTTTTTTCATAATAAAACCTCCAATAATAATTACTTCTTGATTTTATTATAAAATTTATTTTTAATTTATTGGTATGCTATTAGCATACACATTTTTTATTATTTAAGTAACTCAAGTCCTAAACCAAAAACCATAAAAAGTATAAAGCTATAAATTATATATCCAAATATACTAAAATACCTTTCTTTACTTCGTATCATAGGTAACTTACTCTTTATATTTAAAAAGTTAGTGTATAATAAAAATAATGATAACAATAATCCTATTACAAGTATATTTTCTATAAATGTTGTTGTACTATCTACAAAAACTAGACCAGTAATCAAAAATAAATACCATAAAATAGCTAACATCATATTTAACTTATTTCTAGACCTAAACCCTGGTAATATATCCCATAAATTGTTATTCTTTTTCATATTAATATTTAAATTTTTCATATCATTATCTGTTTTTTTATTTACTTTATATAAATTCTTTACTTCTTTACAATCTGTACTAATTAACTTTTCTAAATCTACTTTTAAATCTTCTACACTTTGATATCTTTCATTAGCAGATATTTTCGTACATTTTTTTATTATATCTTTTAGTTTGCCCTCGCTTTCTATTTCTTTTGTATGCTTTCCTGTAGTCAATACATTCATCATTATCCCAATAGCATATATATCACTTCTGCAATCCGTTTGGTCAAACCCAAATTGTTCTGGCGATGCATATCCCTTTGTTCCCAAAAGAGTTGTATCCATGCTTTCACCGTATTTATATACTCTTGATATATCAAAATCTATGAGTTTTAATACTCCATCATTGCTTATCATTATATTGGCAGGCTTTATATCTCTATGGATTATACAAGGGTCTAAATTATGAATTTTTTTCAACACATTACATAAATCAATCATGTATTTTGCTACAATATCTTCACTTAAATTCCCTTCTCTTTTTAAAATTTCTTGCAACGTATGTCCACTTATAAACTCTTCAATTATTATTAATTTATCTTCATGTTCAAAAACTTCATATATTTTAGCCATATTCTTACTGTCTATATGAGTTAAATTTTCGTATACTTCTAGCGTATACTCTTTTAATACTCGTTTTATATAAAATTTTTCATCTAAAGTATTTTGAACTAAAAATATTTCACTTTTTCTACTTTTATGTATAGATTTTAATTCTTCATATAGCGATAACTTGTATTCTTCATCTATATTCAATTTTTTTGCACCTCTTTTATTGATTTTACTTCCATAGAATTATATCATATTAATATGTGAGGTGGAATTATTTATATGAATAAGGATAAAACAGTTGAACTTATGAGTGTTTTAAGCAATATAGAAAATGAATCTTGTCTAGATGAGTTTATTAAAATTGCTAAAGAAAATTTTTCTGATTTAAGCTTTCCTAGTTTTTTTGAAAACATATGTAAAGAAAAAAATATAAGCAAGAGTTTACTTATAAAAAATGCTGAAATCGATAGGACTTATGGATATCAAATTTTAAACGGAAGTAAAAAACCAAGCAGAGATAAAATTATTCAACTATGTTTATCTGCTAAATTAAATTTAGAAGAAAGCAATAAAGCTCTAAAATTAGGAAATGTAGGAGAGTTATATCCTAAAAATCCTAGAGATAGTATTTTAATCTTTGGAATTAATAAAAACCTTAATATTTCTAAAATTGATGAATTGCTTTATAATAGAAATTTTGAAACTCTTTTAGATATTTAATTTTTCTAAATAAAAAAACTCTTTCCTAGTAATTTTAATTTAACTAAGAAAGAGTTTTTATTATATTATATGTTAAAGTCCTCAACACTATTTCTTACAGGTTCTTCATTTAAAATAAAGTTAACTAATTTTTCTCCATATGGAAGGCATGTTTGTATAAATGGACCTGTTATAAGCATTGATATAACTGTTCCAAGTCCTACTGTACCTCCTAATAAATATCCTGCAATCAAAAATGTAGCATCAATTCCCATTCTTATCCAACGATATTCTAATTTCATTTTATCCTTTACAATAAACGGTATTATGTCATTTGGTGCCATACCTACCTTAGTAGATGAAAGAATAGAAAATCCTACAGCTATGATAAAACACCCTAATCCTACTAAACCTACTTTTCCAATATAACTATAGTGTTGAATTGGAAAATATGTAACAACGTTTACAGCCATATCAATAATTGGCCCAACTCCAATAACACATATTAAAGTACCTATTTTGATATGATTTTTCTGAACTAAAAATATTATTGTAAATAATACAATTAAGATTATTCTATTTGCAGTTCCTGTAGTAGCGTTTACCCCAATGCTATTTAATGCGCACGCTAATCCTTGTGTAAAAACTGTAAATGGATCTGAGCCTATATTTGTTTTTAAATATAACGCTACTCCAAATTGAATTATACTCATTCCTATAAAAAACAATGTTAACCTTTTCACGGAGCTTAAAAGTTTATTCATGCATATCCCCCCTAAGTATGTCTACCATTCCAATTGACTTTAAGTTAATTACTTGGTTATTTGATTTATTGACTTTTACAGAATAATATAATTTCAAAAATATGTCAATAAAGTTTGTTATTTTTTACTCATTCTTAAGGTGTAATAATATTTCTTACTGTCTTTTTTCTTACCTTTAAACCTTTGATATTACTATACTTTAATCACTTTTAAAAAAATATTTTTTAAAATAAAATTTTTTATATATTTTTAAAATTCATTTTAAAAATATATAAATTTAATAATTTAAGAGCTGTAAAATCATGCTTACTCTTTAAACATAATTTACAGCTCTATAACAAATTTTACTTCTATTTTTTTAAAGTTATAACTACCTTAAATAAATCTCCATCAGTACTAACATTAAAACTTCCGCCTTGAAGCTCAACAAAGCTCTTTGCGATGGCAAGACCTAAACCGCTACCTTCTGTGTTCCTAGATTTATCTCCTCTTACAAACCTTTCAACTAAATCTTCTACATCAAAATCAATCTCTTCAGATGTCATATTTTTAAAGCTTATTTTTAAAACTTCAGATTCACTTATTATATCAATATACACTCTAGAGTACTCCATCGCATACTTACTTATATTTATTAACAGGTTTTCAAATACTCTAAACGTTCTTTGACTATCTAATTTCAATATTAATTTTTCTTCTGGGAAATTTGTTCTTATTTTTAAATTTGAAGCTTTTATTTTATCATCTACTTCAACTAATGTCTGTTTCATCAAAGACACTACATCTACATCTATAATATTTAAATGTACATTACCGCTATTGACTTTGCTAACCTCAAATAAATCTTCTATCAAAACTCTTAATCTTTCAGATTTTCTATCCAATGTATCTATATAAGTTTTTCGTTTTTCTTCAGTTAAATTTTCATCTTTTAATAGATCAACATAAGTTATTATAGATGTTAATGGAGTTTTCAAATCATGACTTACATTAGAAATCAATTCTGTCTTCATTTTCTGACTTTTAACTTCTTCATCTACAGCTTTTTTAAATCCTATTTGAATATTATCTATCTCATTTTTTAATACATTAAACGTTCCTACATTATCATTTAATTCTGTACCTAAATTTCCATTTGCTATCTCTTTAGTTATATTTAGTAATTTATTGTAGTCTCTATTTATAGAAAGATACTTCTTCTTTATAATAAAGTATAAAACTAAAGTGTATATAGGAACTAATATTAATCCAAAAAACCAAGTACACGATATTAAACTTACTACAATTAAATTAAGAATTAACATAGATACTATTTTCTTTTTATTGTTTCTTCCTAACTCTATATCAAACATCCATTTTTTTGTTTTTCTTAATTTTTTATTTATATATTTTGTACCTTTATAAATCAACGAATGGTCTTTTAAGTATGTTGTATGTCTAGTTTTTATAATGTGTTTTAATAAAATTATCCCTGTAAACATTACTGTAAATAAAACTACCCAATAAATCAGATTAACTAAATAATTAATTATATTATTCATATCTGTTGTAAATTGTAATTGAGTAAAACTTATTATCGCTTTATTCATTACTGTTTTTATTATAAGTAAATCAGAAGCCAAGTAGGCATAAATAAATGATAGATAAACTAAAAATGCCACTAATTCTACTGGTATTTTTGTTATTTTTTCAAATATTTTTAACTCTTTGATTTCCTTATATGGAATAACTAGTGCAACCAAAATAACAAATGTTATCCCTATATTTATAAAAGCTCTAGAAGCCATAGTGTATGAATGCTCTTGCTCACTTATTTTCTTATACTGTATACTATCCATATATTTTAAATCTTCAGGTACTCCATATATAAACTTCATATTTTTTATAGGTTTTAATTCATAAATATCTTCTCCTACATATCCAGAAAGTTTTTTATTTTGGTTTAAATTAGATTCGATAGTTCTTTCATCTGCTCCATGTAGTTTGGTAATCTTCATATTTCCTTTATCATCAAAGTCAATAGATATATAAAAATCATATTTATCTTTTAAGTTTTCTTGTGTATTTTTTTCATTACTATCTAGTAAATCTAAATTTCCACTTGGACTTTTTTTAGTTAAATTTTTAGACTTATCTACAACATAATAATCTAAATTTCTTAAATTTGTATTTAAATTTTCAGTAAAATCATTTATCTCACTATTAAAGGTATCTCTGGTTTCCTTTTTATATTCATCATCATTAGTATCTACACCAGGCTTTAGCTCTAACATAAGATCTGATGGTCTTGTTTTCTCATTATTTTCATCATAAATTTTATAGTAAAGTCCATATGTAGATTCTATTAACTCTCTTGAGAAATCATTATTATCTTCATATATATTATATCCAAAATGATTACTATACTTTTTTATACTTTGATAAGATAATACCATTCCTATTGACGCTATTAATATCGTCATTACTATTATTAATTTTACATATAGTTTATTGTTTTTCAATTTTGTATCCAACGCCCCACACCACCTTCAAATATTTTGGATTTTTAGGGTTCATTTCTATTTTTTCCCTTATATTCCTTACATGTACCATTATTGTATCTGTATTTACAGCTCTTTCTTTCCATACTTTCTCATATATTTCATCTGCTGAAAATACCCTTCCTGGGTTTTTCATAAGCAAAGTAAGTATTTTAAACTCTATAGGAGTTGTTTTTACAAAGTTTCCATCAACACAAACTTCCTTTGTATTTATATTAAGTTCTAAACCACCTATAGTATGTATGTTTTCATTTGGTATATTTTTTTCAACTAAATTTAAAAACTTTCTGTACCTTCTAAGTTGAGAATTCACTCTAGCTAAAAGCTCTAAAGGTTTAAAAGGTTTTTCAATATAGTCATCAGCTCCTATATTTAATCCTGTTATTTTATCAATTTCTTCAGATTTTGCAGATAACATTATAACTGGAAAATCATGATTTTCTCTTAATTTCATGGTAAACTCGATTCCGTCCATTTTAGGCATCATTATGTCTACTATACTTAAATGGATAGTTTCTTTTTCTAATATACATAATCCTTCAACCCCATTATTTGCAATAAATACATTATATCCTTGATTGTTTAAATAAGCTTTTACTGCATAAGCTATATCTTGTTCATCTTCTACAACTAAAATATTAAAATTCATTATTTCTACCCCACTTTATTATTTTTCTATATATATAATATCATAAGGTATTTTTTAATTTAACCAACTTCTTAAAACCTCCTTCATTATCTTTATCGTAATTATATAATAACTTTAAATTTTTAAGATAATCAGTATATAAATCTAAAGATTTTCTAAAGGTTTAGTTTAGCTTCATTAATTAATTAAATAATATAATTAAAAAAGCCGAAACCAATTAAACTAAGTTTCAGCTTTGATATGTAAATATTTTTTCTGATTAAAAAATATTTATAAATTCATCTCCCCAATTAACAACTCCATGAAATCCATTTTTATCTATTTTTATACCTGCCCCAAGTATTGCGTATATTAGCACAAATATTATTATCCCTATAACTAATTTTTTCTTATTCATAAAACCATCTCCCTAATTAAAATATATAAAAACAATCTATATTTTCCCTAATTTATAGATTGTTTTATAATTATATTTTATATAATATACCAATAATTGGAAAAAAGATAGTATTTTTTCTAACTTTATCTTAATTTGCTAACTTATTAAATTCCATATTAAGTATATGGTTTTTGTAATTATAGCCAAAAATAAAAAGCTAGTCATATTGACTAGCTTCTACATTTTAATTTACATTGACTACAATCTCCGATACATTTATCAATATCTTTTATACAGTCATAAAAAGCTTCTTTACTACTGTTTTTAACTTTTATAACAGGTATTTTTTTTCTTTTAGCATCTCTTATTGCAAGTTCTGCCATACTGTGAGATATTGTTGACATTAATAAAACTATAGCATCTGGATTTCCTATTCTTTTTTTAAGACCAGATGGCATTTTTGTATATATTTTCGTATTATAACCTTTTTCACGTAAAAGACTTTTATAATCTTTCTCCATACATTCATGTCCACCTAAAACTAGCACACTCATAAGTTCACCTTCTTCCTTTATTGAATAACAGCTTTTAGCTTAGATTTTACATCTACTTCTTTATTTAAATTTGTTTTTTGTAGTTTTTTAAATATAATCATTCCTATTGCAAATATAATTATAGTTCCTATAATTAGTGCCATTATATTTTCAATAACAAATCCTGTAGTAATTAATGTACCTATTTGGTATACATAAAATGCTCCTACCCATGCAATAAAGAATTGATATAAAAATGATACTAAAGTCATCTTAGTCCCATACTCTTTTTGCATAGTTGCAAGTGCTGCTATACAAGGAGTGTAAAGCGCACTAAACACTAAGAATCCATATGCAGTTACAGTTGTAAACATTGTAGGAAGAACCGTATTTAGATCTCCATATAAAATTTCCATTGTAGCGACAACTATTTCTTTAGCTGAAAGTCCAGTTAATATAGAAACTCCTGCTCTCCAATCTCCAAACCCAAGCGGCGTAAATATAGGCGCTACTAGTCCTCCAAGAGTTGCTAAAAAGCTTTCATTTATTTCAGATGTAAATCCACTAAAATTAAATGATGATAATGCCCATATAACAATAGACATTGCAAACATTATAGTACACACCCTTATTAAAAATCCTTTTGATTTATTCCAAGTATTTTTAAGTAACTGGCTAACTGTAGGCATAGAATACTTTGGAAGTTCTATTATAAACGGTGAAGTTGAGTATGAGTTTTGACTTCTAGTTATGAATAAAGCTACAAAGATAGCTACTATTATTCCTATTAAATATAGAGATGTTGTAACTAAAGCTGCATTTTTAGGGAAAAATATAGAAACAAACATTGCATATATAGGTAACTTCGCTCCACAAGTCATTAATGGAGCTATAAGAGCAGTTATTTTTCTATCTTGTTCACTATCTAATGTTCTCGTTGCCATTATAGCAGGTGAAGAACATCCAAGACCCATAACCATAGGAATAAACGTTTTTCCTGATAGTCCAACTTTTGCCATAACTTTATCCATTAAAAATGCTATTCTTGACATATACCCACTATCTTCAAGTAGTGTTATACCTAAAAATAGTACAAATATTAATGGGAAAAATGGTAGTGCTCCACCAAGACCACCTATAATTCCATCTACTATTAAAGAATAAAACCACGGACTTGAATTTGCTATCAACTCACTTACAGGTCCTTGTATGTACGTTTCTATTGCTCCTGCTGAAAATTCTTGTAATGGTCCTCCTACCCAATCAAAAGTAAATTTAAATAAGGTATATAATAGTCCTATAAATATTGGATACGCCAGTATAGGATTTAAAACTATGTCATCAATTTTATCACTTAAATTTTTCTTATTGTCATTTTCAGTTATTATACATTTACTTAATGATTTTTCTAATTCTTTATAGGTCTTATATTCTTCATGTGGATATTCTTTATATATAACTAACGATTTAGAATTCTCTAAAATTATTTTTTCAAGAATATCACCATTAACTTTTTTCTTTGCTATCATAGGAACTATCTTTACTCCAAGTTCTTTTTCAAGCTTTTCATGATCAATTTTTATGCCCTTTGAATTTGCCATATCTACCATATTTAAAATTATCACTATGGGCTTGTTATATTTCATAAGCTGCGTTGTTAAGTATAAGTTTCTTGATAAATTAGCTGCATCAACTACATTTACTATTACATCAACATTTTCTTCATCTAAGTAGTTTTTAGATATTTTTTCTTCATTAGAAAAAGTATCCATTGCATAAATTCCTGGTAAATCTACAATATTTATATTTTTTCCAAAATGCCCTTCTCTTTTTTCTATCGTAACTCCCGGCCAATTCCCAACTTTTTGACTAAGACCAGTTATTGCATTAAATACAGTCGTTTTCCCAACATTAGGATTACCAACCAATGCTACATTAATCATAATTAAATCCCCCTGTAATGCTATTTTATTTTTATATATTCAGCTTCTTTTTTTCTTAAAGCTATATCAAACCCTCTAAAATTTACTATAATTGGGTCTCCTAATGGAGCTACTTTTTTCACAGTAATTTTAGTCCCTTCTATACAGCCTAAAGCTAATAGCCTTTTAGTAAAATCATTTTCACCAAATACATAATCGACTATTGCGCTATTTCCTGTCGAAAGTTTATTTACACTCACGAAACCATCTCCCCTTTTTAAGATTATTTTTCATCTATTTTCACATTTCATTTGAAAACAATTATCATACATTTAAATAATACCACTCTTGATAATGATTTTCAATAACTTTCAATATTTTTTTAATTTACTTGTTAGCTTGTATATACATTCATGCTATAATATTATTATAATTTTACATTTTAGAAAGGAAATTTTTTATGCATACAGCAGATACAAAATTTGAATTAGATTTAGCTTTAAAAAATAGAGAAAACAAAATTACTGTAACTGATAAAAGAATTGTAAAAGGATTAAAAGTTCTTGATAACGTAAATATAAAAGATTCTGATAGAAATAGATGTAAATACAGCTTAAGAAATAAAAGTGCTGATTCAGCCTTTATGGGCTCTATAGGATTTGCCCCTATGATTGCTGGCATGGCTAATATTTCATTTTTACAAGGAATGGGTGTTATTTCAAGTGTCGGACTTCATGAAACTTTAGTTATATTTGCTGATTATAATATTAAATTCAAAAATGATACTATTATATTAACTAAAATATAGTTTTTATAATGAAAATTAAAAAGAAGTTAGCACAGTATAAGCAATTTTATGTTCTAACTTCTTTTTATAATTTTATTCTAATTTATATATTTTCTTTTAAACTACTTTTTTTAACTACTACTTGTGAAAAAGTAATTGCTGCTATTCCACAAACAAACATTAATCCTGGATAATAAAGATATTTTATTATTTCAACTGGTGATATTCCCGCTATCCCTGCTGCTGTTAACAACTGAGCTCCATAAGGTATTACACCTTGCCAGCATGATGAAAATATATCTAATATACTAGCTGTTTTTCTTGGATCTATATCATATTTTTCGGCTATATCTTTTGCTAGAGGTCCCGCTGTTACAATTGCTATTGTGTTATTAGCAGTACATAAGTCTATAACACTTACTAATGCTGCTATTCCAAACTCTGCACCTTTCTTACTTTTTATTTTGCTAGTTATGAAATATAGTATATAATCAATTCCCCCATTAAACTTAATTAATGATACAACTCCGCCAACTACAATTACTAATAAACTTAGTTCATACATTCCACCTAAGCCTTCTGATACAGCACCTATAAACCCTAAAATATCAAATGAATTAGAAAATATTCCCACAGCTCCTGCAAACAATATTCCGCTTCCAAGCAAAACAAATACATTTACACCTATTAAAGCTCCTGCTAAAACTAATATATAAGGTAAAACTTTTATAATATCATACTCATAAGATTGAGTTGCTACATTCCCATATCCAAGTGTTACTACTGTTAAAATGATAGCTGTTGCAATAGCTGCTGGTAATACTATTAAAAAGTTCATTTTAAATTTATCTTTTAACTCACATCCCTGTGTTCTTACAGCTGCTATTGTTGTATCTGATATCATTGATAGGTTATCTCCAAACATAGCTCCTCCAACAACTGCCCCTATTACTAACGGAACTGGAATGCCAGTTTTTTGAGCTACGCCTAGAGCAATCGGTGCTAATGCAGCTATAGTCCCAACTGATGTTCCCATAGATATTGATATAAAACATCCTATAATAAATAATCCTGCTACTAAAAGATTTGATGGTAATATTGATAAACTTAAATTTACAGTTGAGTCAACCCCACCCATAGCCTTTGCTACACTTGAAAAAGCTCCAGCTAATAAAAATATAATAACCATTAATATAATATTTGTATCTCCTGCACCTTTACAAAATACATTCATCTTAGTTTCTAAATTTTCTTTTTTATTAAATAATAAAGCTATACCTCCTGCTATTAAGAAAGCTACTAATGCTGGCATCTTATAAAAATCCCCAGTTATAATTCCACTTCCTACAAACAATACTAAAAATACCCCTAATGGTAATAAAGCTAATGGATTACCTCTTTTTACTTCTTTTTTCATTGTTTAATCTCCCTTCATTTTTTATTGTTTTAACATAACCTCAATTTTGGAAATAAAAAAACTCCCGACCCTAAGAACTTAATCTTAGGAACGAGAGTTGAATTCGTGTTACCATCCTAATTTATTTGTATTTCGCAATACAAACCTCATCAAGTACGCCAAAATTTTGGTTATACTCTATCACTGTAACGGGTGAACCCGTTGTAGCCTAAATCATAAAGATCTCGGTACACAGCTCCAAGGCCATTTTCACTTTAATATCCTTTGCTTTTTCTCACCAACAAAAGCTCTCTGTAAAAGTATTCTTAAAGTTACTTTCCTTTTCTTCGCCTTTAATTTTATTTATATTTTACATATTATACACTTTATTATACTTTGTCAACCATTTTATAGAATTTTCTAAAAATTCATTCGCACTCCATTATTTTTCAACCATTTAACTCTTTCCTTATAATCCGGTAAAATTCTTTCCACAGCTAAATAAAAGTCCTTAGAATGGTTTCTATGCTCCATATGGCACATTTCATGTATAACTATATAATCAATTATTTGTATAGGCATCATAGAACATCTTAAATTAAATAGTATTTCATTTTTATAAGTGCAACTAGCCCATCTTGACTTCTGATCTTTAATTTTTATAGCGGTTACTGTATCTACAAAAAAGGGATTATAATAGTTTATTCTTTCTTTAACAATACCTAATGTTTCATCAGTATACCAATTTTTTAAAGCACGTTGTATAACATCTTTATTATTGGAGTTTGATCTAACTATTAATTTATTATTTTCTAAACTAACACTAGTTCCAATTATGCTTTTATCTACCAAAACTTCTAATATGTACTCCTTACCTAAATATAAAAATATATCTCCACTCTCATAACTTCTTATATATCGATTATTATTTAGAACTTCAATTTCGTCTAATTTTTTTATTATCCAATCAGATTTATTTTTTACTTTATCAACTATAAAACTTTCGTCCAAACCATTAGGCGCAATTACATTAATAATCCCATCTTTTTTAATTTCTAGACTCATCGTTTTCCTTTTTCTATAAATTATATTAAATTTTATTTCTCTATTTTTATGCATGAATGTCACTTCCATAACTTATCTCCTGACAACTATTTTTTAATTGTTACCAATTATTAATTCTAAAAATATAATTTTCTAATTTGTTTAATTTAATAATATAATTACATAAATATCATAAAAAGTAAAATTTTAAGATTGCTAAAACTTATTTTCAAAAGTGATAATGATTATTTTTATTAAATTAGTTTATATATTGAACTTAAGGGAATATATATATTATACTAATAAAAAGGGGTGTTTTAAATGTATGATAAAATAGAGTTAGGATATAAATTCAATGAATTAGAACCATATATAGATGCTAAAACTGTAGAGATACACTATGGTAAACATCTACAAACTTATGTAAATAATTTAAATAATCTTTTAAAAGGCTATGAAGATATTTTTGATGGAAAAAGTTTAGAGGAATTGCTAAAAAATGTGTCTGACTTACCAGAAGAAATTAGACAAGGAGTTATAAACCAAGGTGGTGGGGTTTATAATCACAACTTATATTTTTCAATTCTATCTCCCAAAGCTTCTCTAGTTCCAGAAGGTAACTTACTAGAAAAAATAAACCAAACTTTTGGAAATGTTGACAATTTAAAGGATGAATTAAGTAAAAAAGCTATAGCACAATTTGGATCAGGTTATGCATCTTTACTTATGGATAGAAATAAAAATTTATTTATAAAATCTACATCAAACCAAGACACAAACCTTCAAGATGGTTTAGTCCCTATCCTTACAATTGATGTTTGGGAGCATGCTTATTATCTAAAATATCAAAATCTTAGAGCTGACTATGTAAATAACATATGGAATATAATAGATTGGAAAAAAGTTTCAAATCTTTACAATTCATAATATAAAAAGAGGATATCTTAATAGTAAATATTAAGATATCCTCTTCTTTTTTAATCAATTTTTTCAATATAATGACAGTTAACATCAATGTGATTTAAAAATAAAAGTAATCTCTCATACAGAGGGTGTGATTCTTCTCCATACTTTTCTTCTAATTTTATTCCTACTTCTTCTACATTTTTTTTACCATCAATTTGTAAGAATATAAAACTGCCATATTCATCTAATTCCATCTTTTTATACATAGGAATTTTAAATTTTAATTTTCTAAAAAAGTTCTGAACCTTATGATCTTGTTTTTCAAGTATAGTGACTATACCATCAGAACTTACTTCATATTCAATATTCTCACTTTTTTTAAAAACTAAATTTAAAACTTCTTCATTATTTTTCATTATTTTTTACCTTAGATGTTATTATTGGCCATGCAGTAAGTCCTACTAATACTATTAAAAGTATTATTGCCATCATATTTCCAGATGCAAATCCACTTGGTCCTGCACT
>NZ_JBOGBV010000011.1:0-38912 GCF_051656405.1 Paraclostridium sp. | reverse complement strand
GATCCCCTCCCATTTATAAAATATTTACTAACTATTCAAATATTTATAAAGTGCTCCTATTTTACCTGAGTCATTTTGAAATTTACAAACATCAATATCTACCATATCAAGCACTTCTGGATTTAATAATTCTAAGTTTTTTTTAACATTTTCTATTAGATCTGGTCTAACACTTACCCCTCCTCCAATTAAAATCTTCTCTGGAGCAAAACTGTAAGCAATGTTGTAAATTCCTACAGCTAAACTAAAGTAAAACTCTTCTATTTCCTTTTGAATTTCTAAATCTCCACTTTCAGCTAACTCAAATACTTTTTTCCCATCTAAATTTAATTTTTTTAGTTTATTAACTCTATCAATCAAATTATAGGTAGATCCGACTCTACTAAATGTTTTATAGTTTAAACTTTGAAGTTCGGACTTTCTGTGTTCTAATATATTTATCCCAAACTCTCCAGCCATACCTCTATGTCCTCTATATAGTTGGTTGTTTATAAAAACGCCTCCACCTATTCCAGTTCCTATCGTTATGCATACAAAATTTTTATTATCCATCGCATTCCCTTTATACTTTTCAGCCATAGCAACACAATTAACATCATTATCATATACACATTCAAGTCCTGTGTGTTTCTTTATATACTTATTTAAATACATATCCTGCAAATCAAATACAGAACCCATGAAATGTATATATCCATCATCATCTATTCCTCCAGGTACACTCATAGCAACTCCGTCAATTTCATTTTCTAATTGATAATTTTTTATAATATCAACTAAAAGTTCCAAAGTTTTGCCTTCCCCCTGCTGAGGTGTAGGAACTAAATTAGAATCTAACATTTCACCATCTTTATTCATCAAACTGTATTTAATATTAGTTCCACCTATATCAAAAACAACATACTTCATCCTCAAATCCCCCTCCACAAGAAATAATGTGCTTTTAAATTTTTCCATTTTTATTCTTGAAATGAGTCTTGTTAGCTATCGACGAAACACTTAAAGTGCGTCTTGTGCACTTTGTGTGAAGGAAATAGCTAATTAGACTCATTTCAAACTATTATGGATACAATTTAAAATCCATTATTCTCAATCAATTCTTTAAACCAATAAGCACTCTTCTTAGGAGTTCTTTTATATTCATCATTTATATTAACTTCTACAAATCCATATCTATTTTTATATGAGTTCAACCAAGACCAGTTGTCCATAAATGTCCATAAATGATATCCTCTAACATTACATCCTTCTTCAATAGCCTTATGAAGATATTTTAAGTGATCTTTTATAAACTCTATACGATAGTCATCATTTATTTGTCCATCTATTTTAAACTTTTCTTCACCTTCTACCCCCATGCCATTTTCAGATATATAGAAAGGTATATTATTGTAATTGTCTCTTATATTAATAGCTAAATCATAAATACCTTTTTCATAGATTTCCCATCCTCTGTGAGGGTTAATTTTTTTTCCTGGCATATTATAGAAATCGAAAAAGCTCTCTGGTGTTAGTATATCTCCTTTTGCACTTTCCTTTGCCTTCACTCTCCTAGGTTGATAATAATTAACACCTAATAAATCTACAGTGTTATTTTTTATAATTTCTAAGTCCTCATTTTTATAGATAGGAATTAAATCATGACTCTTTAAAAATTCTACTAACTCCTTAGGAAACTCTCCATGTACAGATGGATCTAAAAACGATCTATTTAATATCAAATCTGCAGTATTAGATGCGTTTAAATCTTCTTTTGAATTGCTTCTAGGATATGAAGGCGTCAAGTTTATTATTATCCCTATTTGCCCTTCTAGATTTAATTTTTTATACTCCATAATAGCTAAAGCACTCGATAGCATTATATGGTATCCAACTTGTACAGCTCTCTTAAAATCCACTACAGCGGGATAGTGATATTCGCCTAGATAACCACACTCTACAGGTACTATCGGTTCATTATGCGTAAACCAATTTTTAACCCTATCTCCAAATAATTCGAAACATATCTTTGCAAAATTTTGATATCTATTTACAACATCACGATTTTCCCATCCTCCTAGTTCTTGTAAATACATAGGCATATCAAAATGGAATAAATTTATAAAAGGTTCTATCTTATTTTCTAAAAGAGTATTAATTACATCATTGTAAAAGTCTACAGCTATTTTATTTGTACTTCCATCTGATTTTATAAGCCTAGACCAACTTATTGAAAATCTAAATGAATTATGTCCTAACTCTTTCATTAATTTTATATCTTCTTTATATTTATAATAAAATTGGCTAGTATTACTTGGCCCTATTTCATTGTGAAATTTCTCTGGCGCTATCTCAAACCAATAGTCCCATATATTTTTTTCTTTTCCTTCAATATCAAATGCACCTTCCATCTGAGTTGCAGAAGAAGCACTCCCCCACCAAAAATCCTTCGGAAATATATAATCCATAGTAGACCTCCATATAAATTCTTTTTCTTTAAAAATAAGTTGTATTTATTTCTAATATACATTCTGTGTAAATGAGGTTATGATAGTTGTTGACGAAACACTTAAAGACCTATTTTCAGGTCTTTGTGTGAAGGAAACAATTATCTTAACCTCATAGCACACTATCTATTAGCAAATCCTACACTTATTTTTTTACTTTTATCCCACAGTAATCTAACACTAACTCGCAAAACATCATATTAGCCCAAGAGAACCAATCTCTAGTAAACATATTTGGGTCATTTGGATTAAACCCTTCATGCATTAAGTAAGTCCCTGCATCAGTATTTTTCATTATTTCTATTAATTCTCTTTTTTTATTTTTATCATCTGTAGTTAATCCTTGCATTGCAAGAGATATATGCCATATATATCCTTCTGGAGTATGTGGACTTCCAACTCCACTAGCATATTTTCCTATATGAAACTCCGAGTTCTCAGTGCTAAGTATAAATTTTCTTGTATTTATGTACCTTTCATCATTTAAATCAGCATAGCCTAAATAAGGCATTGCTAATAAACTTGGTAAATTTGCATCATCCATTAAATTATAATTTCCTAACCCATCAACTTCATAAGCGTAGATTTCTCCACATCTTGGGTGATTATAAACTGCATATTTTTCTATTCCTTCATTTATTTCATTTCTTAACATCTCAGCTTTTTTAGCTAACATATCATCATTTATTATATTTGTCGCTATTTCGTTTATGTAGCCTAATACCACTACCGCAAACATATTAGATGGAACTAAATAACTATATGTACAAGCATCATCACTTGGTCTAAATCCGCACCAAGTCATTCCAGTTTGTTTATGAACTGGTCCTTTTCCGCTTCTTGATAGGGTATCTAGTTGTCTACAATCTAATCTTTCAAATAAATACGGTGACTTTTCTTCGTGATTTTGCTCAACTTTCCATAATTCTATTATTGAGTTTGCAGCCTTTACAAATGTTTCATTAAACTGAGAAGTTCTACCTGTATTTTTATATAATAAGTAACTCAACTGTATAGGAAAGCATAAAGAATCTATTTCATACTTCCTTTCCCAAACTTCTGGTTTCATATCTGTTAAATCACTTTGATGCCCCGCCTTATTTGCACTTTCATTAAATGCATTTGCATACGGGTCTATTAATATATATCTAAATTGTCTTTCTACTAACCCCTCTATCATATCTGCTATTTCTTTATCTTCATTAGCTAAAACTAAATATGGTCTAATTTGGCAAACAGAGTCTCTAAGCCACATAGCTGGTATATCTCCAGTTAGTACATATGTAGTATCATCTTCCATTCTCTTAACAGTAGTATTTATAGTATTTAAGATACACTTTTCAAACATCTCTGCTATTTTTTTATCATCTTTAAATTTTTCCTTCACTGTTATTATTAACTTATCTATTGAACTGTACATAATTTCCTCCCATAATTTACATAAGAGGCTACCATATTGATAGCCTCTTAATATAATTTAAATATAATTTTATTATTTTTTATCTGCCATCCATTTATCATATTGAGCTTGTATGTTTTCCATAACTTTATCTATTCCCGCTGCATCTAACTTTTTATTTAACTCATTTAAATACTTATCTGTATCTACAGATCCTGTAAATAATGGCGATTTAAATTCTTGAACTATGTTTGATATATTAGCTACTTCATTGCTTATCTCTGTAGTATCTACATAGAATCCTAATGTTGGAGAAGCAACTGCTGACTTATTAAACTCTTCATATTGTTCGATTCTATCTTTTGGATCAGTATCAAATGATTTAGTTATAAGTACATTTCCTAAAGCCCAAGATGGCATATTATATCCCTTAGCTTCTTCAGTTTTAGTTATAGTCTTATCTTCATTTGTTTTATAGTGTACTCCCTCTATACCTCTATCTATTAAGTTTCTTAAATACTCATCTGTATTTAATAAGTTTAAGAACTTAAGAGCCTCATCTGGATGTTGAGATGTTGCAGATATTGACATTACAGATCCAGTAACTGAATTATTTATAGTTAAAGGATCATGCATTGGTGTATATCCAATTTCGTACCCTGCATTAGATGACCACATTTCCTTAGCTCCTGGTGCATATTGTTCTTTTCTTACGAACCAGTTTTGAACACTCATCTCATGTGGATCAGTATCTGTTGCAGCTTGAGAATGTATGTATCCTTTTTTATAGAAATCTCTTAGTGTATTTAAAGTTTTCTTTACATCTTCTTGTTCATATAGATTTACAATTTTTTTCGTATCTCCTTCTAAAGATATTGCAAATGGTAAGTTATCACCTAATAATAAGTCATATGGCATGTATGGCATGAAGTTTGCTCCTGCTGCCATTGGCATTTTTAAGTCTGGGTTCTTAGCCTTAACCTTTTCTAATACTGGACCTAAATCTTCGAGAGTTTTAACATTTGACATGTCTACTCCAGCTTTCTTAGCCATTTCAACATTATATGCCCATCCCATTTGTTGTCCAACTTCTTTATTCGCAGGTATTCCATATAATTTTCCGTTTATAGATGCCCCTTCTAAGAATAATGGGTTTATAGCCTCTTTCAATTCTTTAGCATTTTTATCTAACATTTCATCTGTTATTTCTAAGTACGCTCCCTTTTGTGCATTTATTGCATAGTCACTTGCAAATGCTAAATCATATGGCTCCCCTGATGAAGTTATAACTTGCATTTTTTGGCCATAATCTCCCCAGTCTACCATTCTTAAATCTATAGTTACACCTATCTTTTCCTTTGTATATTTATTAACTTCTTCCATAACCTTAGCTTGATCTGGTTGTGGAGTTCCTATCATATACCATACTAATTCTGTGTTTCCATTTGAGTCTTTTGCTGCACCCTTATCATCATTTGAACTACTACATCCTGTAAGAACTGTTGCCCCTAAAGTCGCCGCTAAAAATAGGCTCGATACCTTTTTAAATTTCATATTACTTCCTCCCCAATTTTATTAGTAAGTTATTATTCTTTTACTCCTCCAACTGTTAATCCACTTATAAAGTATTTTTGGAAGAACGGATAGCTACATGCTATTGGCAATGTAGATATAACTACCATAGCCATTCTAACTGATTCTTGTGGTAAATTTTGCATTACTTCTCCACTTAACATTGCATTTTGTCTTATAAACTCTAGGTTTTTCTCTATTTTCATAAGCATATGTTGAAGTGGTATTAAATTTTGATGGTCTATATATAACATGGCGTTAAACCAATCGTTCCAATATGCTAATGTACTAAATAACGCAATAGTTGCGATACCTGGTAATGCCAAAGGTATAACCATTTTTATAAATATTTTAAATTCACTTGCTCCATCTATTCTTGCAGATTCTATTATAGATTCTGGAACAGACCTTTGGAAAAATGTCTTCATAACTATTATGTTAAATGCATTAAATGCTAATGGTAATATTAATGCCCATATAGTATTTTTAAGACCTAATACCTGAGTCATTACTATGTATGAAGGAACCATCCCTCCGCCAAATAACATTGTGAAAAACACTAAAAATGTGAATTGTTTTCTATATTTAAAGTTTTGTCTAGATATTGCATAAGCATAAGTTGATACCATACTTACATTTATTATTGTTCCTACAACAGTTACTACTATAGTAACTAAGTAAGAATGCATTAACTGTTTACCTGATGTAAGTAAATATTTATAAGCATCTAAGCTCCACTCTTTTGGGAATATTGAATATCCATTTTGTAATAATGATTGTTCTGATGTTAAAGATATTATTATTACAAATACAAATGGGAATACACATGCTATAGCCATTATAGCTAGTATAATATTTGAAATTACATTAGTAATTCCTGTAAATCCTTCATTATATGCTTTCTTCTTTTTTTTCCCTAAAAGATTAGGCTTTTTTTCTTGTTCTTTAGATACTAAACTTTCCATGATTGCCTATCTCCTTTCTTTATTAGAATAAACCATATTCTGGATCTACTTTTTTAACTAGTTTATTAGTTGTCATTATCAATATAAATCCAACTGCTGCTTGATATAAACCAGCTGCTGTACTCATACCAATATTACCCATATTCATAAGACCTTTATATATATATGTGTCTATAACATCTGTTACTGGGTATAATACAGCTGAGTTTCTCGGTATATTGTAGAATAATCCGAAATCTGAGTTAAATATCCTACCTATAGCCATTATCGTAAGTATAATCATAAGTGGTACTATTAGAGGTATTGTTATATTCTTTATTTGTTGCCACTTGCTAGCTCCATCTATAGTAGCAGCTTCATAGTATGTTCTATCTATTCCTACTATTGCAGCTAAGTAAACTATACTTCCATATCCTACTCCCTTCCATATATTCATAAAGATTAATATGAAAGGCCAATGTTTCGGTTCACTATACCAAGCTACTGGTTCTACCCCAAATGTAGACAGTATAGAGTTGACCATACCTTTATCTGTACTTAAGAAACTAAATACAAAGTAACTTACAATTACCCAAGATAAGAAATGTGGGAATAACATCCCTGTTTGATATACTTTTGCTAATTTTTTATTAGCTATTTCACTTAATGCTATAGCAACAAATACAGCAAATATAAGTCCTAGCACTATAAACACCAAGTTATACAAAATAGTATTTCGTGTTATACGAAATGCATCTCCACTTGTAAATAAAAATTTAAAGTTATCAAATCCAACCCATTCACTATTTATTAAACTTTGTACAAATCCGCCTGGGTGCATTTTATAATTTTTAAACGCTAATACTGTCCCAAACATAGGCAAGTATGAGAATACTAGTAACCATATAGTTCCTGGTAATACCATAAATAACCAAGCTCTATTTTTCCATAAATCTTTCATGAATTTCTTCATCAGCGTCACCCCTTTTCCTAATTATATTTTATCATTAGGAAAAGCCTTTCTAAAGTTTACTATCTTTAGATTCGCTACACTTTCCTTAGTTTATGTATACGTTTTCCTATTTTTATAAAAATACACTTACTATTGCATAAAAAATGCCTCTTAATTAGAGGCATATCTTTATAAGTTTATTTTTCTCCATTCACTAGGTGTAATTCCAACTATATCTTTAAACTTTCTATAAAAATAATTCTTATTTGCATAACCTACTAGTTCTCCAATCTCTGCAGCTTTTAAACTTGTTTCTACCAGTAAATTTTTTGCTTTGTTAACCCTAAAATTATTCAGATAATCTGAAAACAATATACCTGTTTCTTTTTGAAATAATTGACCTAAATATATAGAATTTATATTATAAGTTTCACTTATTTCCTTTAAGTTTAAGTCTTTGCTATAATTTTTTTCTATGTTTCTTAAGAGTTTTAATATTATAGGGCTTATACTATCATCAGTTTCTTCTAATTTTGACTGTCTATGCTTAATCATATTATTTAACTCAACCTGTATTTGATCTAAGTTAACTGAATTTATAACTTTTTCAAGATATAAATCTAAACCTTTTATAATCTTAGAGTCATTAAAATAATTATATACATTTAAAAATACTTCAATAGACTTTGTTTTAATTTGCTTTACTGTAAGATTCTCATCCTTTTTTAATTTACTAAATATAGATTCAACGTGATTTAAAGATTCTTTATTATCTTTATTTAACAGAAGCTTTTTTAAATGATCGAAATCTATATAATCTATATTCTCAAGGTTATATGACTTTTCTTTGTACTCTCTAATCCAAGATATATTTGGATAAACCAACTTATATTCATGAATATCCTTAGCACTTTGATAACTACAATTTAACTTATCTATTGAGTCAACGTATTTACCTCTACTTATATATATTTGTTCATTCATTATACTACTAAGATTATTTTTTAAATTTCTTAAATCATCCTTATTTACAGATTCTTTATCCATTATAATTAAAATTTGATTTTGAAGATTTACACAATATTGATAATTTAAATTATCAATATGATTTAATATAAGATTGTTTATATTGCCACCTTCTGCAAACTCTAATATTACTACACATAAATTTTTATAATTAAAATTTACACCTTCTAATTTTAATCTATCCAATACACCATCATTATTTTTATTGCATATTAGTTTTAATATGAGATCATTTTTAAATATTTTTGTATCTACTTTTTCTAATTTGATTTTTTCAATTTTTTTCTTAACTTCTTCTATAGTCTGTATCAATTCCTCTTCATCTATAGGTTTAGTTAAATAGTTTTCAGCTCCCATACTAATAGCTTCTTTTGCATATTGAAATTCTTGAAATGCACTTAGTACTATAAACTTAGCATTATGGTTAATTTTTTTCAAATTGCTAATTAGTTCTAGCCCAGTCATTTTCGGCATCATTATATCAGTTATTATTAAATCTACATCCTCATTTTTTATAAAGTTAAATCCATCTTCTCCGTTACTTGAAGTTCCTACTACATCAAATCCATATTCTTCCCAATCTATAATATATTTAAGACCTTCTAAAATAAATGGTTCATCGTCTAATAAATATAACTTATACATTTTTAACTCCATCCTTTAAAATAGGTATTTTAAGTTTAACTATAGTACCTCTATTTTCCTCGCTGTTTATATGTATTCCATATTTATCACCAAACCTAATTTTAAGTCTGCTGTTTATATTCATTAATCCTATTGAACTTTTCTTCTGTAAATTTTGATTTAAGTTTTCCTCAATCACATTCATTCTTTCACTATTTATTCCAATTCCATTATCTTCAACTATAAGTTCTATATCTTCTTTAATTATATTTGCCTTTATAGATATAAAATTATCATTTCTATCTTTTGCCATACCATGATTTATACTGTTTTCTATTACTGGTTGTAATATAAATTTTGGAACTTTAAAATCTAATAGTTCTTCATCAATATATACTTTATAATCAATTATTCCTTTATATCTTGTACAACATAAATTTAAATACATTTCACAGTAATTAATCATTTCTGACAATTTAACATCTGAAGCATTATTATATGTAGAGTACTTAAACATACTAGCTAAATTATATATCATATTCGCAACTTCTTTATTTTTACTTGCTAAAGCACACATCCTAATAACCTCTAATGTATTGTATAAAAAGTGTGGTTTTATTTGAGCTTGAAGTGCATTTAATTCCGCTTCTTTTTGCTTTACTTCAGACTTATATGTTTTCTCTATATTTTCTTGCAAACTCTCACACATTCTATCAATTTCAATTGCAATCATATCTAGTTCATCTTCTTCTTTTTTAACATTAAATCGTACACTTAAATCTCCTCTTTTTATATTTTCTATTCCTTGCATCATATTGCTTAATTTATCAGAGAAATTTTTTATTACAAGGTACGTAATGAGAAGTATTAGTGCAATACATAACAATGAAATTAAGGATATTTTAAAAATCATGCTTCCAATTCCTAAATCTTCATTTTTTATTACGCTAATATATTTATACTTGGTTTGTACATCTTGTTTTACACTTGCGACTTTACTATTCTTATCTAAATATTTTTCTTCAACTTGATCTACTTTCCATATACTTTTTTCCCTATAAGAATCTAGTATTATATCATTAGAATTATCTGCTATTAAAAGCCTACCTTTTAAATTCGACCCATCAATTAAGTTATTTATATTTGTTAAATCAAAATATATATCAACATACCCTATTACATAAGTAGAATCTATATTTTTTATAGGCTTAGTTATTTTCCTAATATATTTGCTTTTTAACTTATTTTTCACCTTATACCAATCACTGTGTTTAAAAACAAGCTCGCTTACATATTCTTTGTTTTTATCATTTATTATAATAGCTAACGCATCACTTCTACCTGATAATATAGTTTTTACTACATAGTCTAAGTCTGCTTCTTTTACATTTGTGCTTGAAAATTTATCTAATTTGTAGCTTATATAATCTTCATACGTTGAGTTTATTAACATCTGAATTTCATCAGTAATTTTTTTTTGTGTATTTATTCCATTTATAAGAGAGGTACTTACTATATCTTGTTCTTCGAATCTTTTTTCTATATTAAATATCATCTCTGAATGTATATTTAACTCGTTTTGTAGCTCACTCTCTAAATAATACTTTAAAAATATATTAGATAGTAAACAAATAGATACAATGGTTATTGCTGAATATATAAGTAGCATCTTGCTAAATAGGTTTTTAGATGTGTATAAATTATATAGTTTTTTCAAGTTACCCCTCTCCCCATGTAAATTTTATGCCCTTTGAAGCTTTAAAAACTTTTTATATAAAATATTCATCACCCAATACCCGGGTACAACTACGGCAAAGTATATTAATAATCCAGGACTACTTTTTACAAAGTATGCAAGTAGTGCTATTCCAATTAATATTAAAATAGTCTCTTTAGGACTTCCCATTGATAACATAAATGAATTTTTTATATAATCCTTAGTCGATAATTCAAAGTGCACATAAGTTGGGAAAAAGTATATAAATGCAATAACAGAAAAAAATAAAGTTGCATTTACTAATATGTAAATTACAGTTGCATATATAGCATCTATTTGGTATAAAATCCACAAATCAAATGCTAAAAATAAAAATATACCTAAAAATATAGCTCCACACTTATTAGAGTTTAAAAACTCCTTTTTATAAGCTCCTTTAAATGACTCAAAAATATTAATGTCTATATCCCCTTGAACCCATTTTCTTAAAACATAAAAAGTTGCAACAGTTGATGGCATTATTCCTAATACAACCCCTCCAAGTAAAGTTCCTACAGACCAAAAAAGATTTAGTACTGCAAACTTCCATATCCAACTGCAAAAATTAAATATAACAGATTCCATTTTCATAACATATCACCTCAATATTAATATTTAAAAAAATAAAAAGGTCATCCAATCAGATAACCTTTTTACGTTAATTTACTTCCCTATGCTTACAGTTACTATTTCTGATTGTCTTAAGTGGATTTTATTTTCTGTAATTTTTTGGATTTTATCTTCTAATATATTCGCTCTATACTTATCCCCTAATAAACTACAACTACTTAAATTCAAAATAGTTTCTTCTTTATTTAAATTGTATACTCTTAATATATTATTTCCATTTTTACATTCCCTTTTTAATGTTGACCACATTATACCATACCCCTCTATATTTAGTAAACCGTTTGCACAAGGTATTTCTCCACTTTGTATAGACATTCGTTTAGAAATTATAGGTATTTGGAATAAATGAGCTTCCTTATAAGAATCAAATACTTCTTTACCATGAGGTATTATTTCAAACTCTACTTTATGATTTCCTAAACACTGAGCTTCTGGAGTTTCAAAAACTCCCCAATCACCTAATTCCCTAACACTTCTTAATAATGTAACTGCAATTGTGTTTCTACCATTATTCAAAATTTCATATTCATTTAAACCTTTATTTGCAATTGTAAGTCCATAGTTATCGTCATGTATATTTACAAATGTGTGTTGGTGTTGGCAATTACATGGATTTTCCCAAGATGTATCTGGAATATTATTTCTCTTTGCTACTTCAAATATTGATTCTGCATAATGAACATTACTTTCTACATCTGTATTAAATAACATCCTCATTCTATGATCTTTACAGATATTATTAAATTCAGATTCAACCTTTAGACCCTTAGCACTTTTTTCTAAAGTTAAGGTAGTTTTTATTTTCATCTGTACCGTTTCATCAACTCTTTGTGCCTTTCTATACTTAAATTCTAATACTTCTTCAATTTCTTTATCTAACAAGTAATCTGCACTTTTTGGAATATCCCACTTGTGAATAACTTCTACAACAGCTTTATATGGTAAATCTTCTTTTATATTTATCTTAGCTTTTATTCCCTTAGTAGTTAATGGTGTTTCACCCTCTGGCATTTTATAAATATATTCATTACCTATATCACCTGTATTTTCATATATACATAAATCTTTGAAAACTTTATTAGTATTTTTATCTAATAAATTGATACTTCCATTTTCATTCATTTCAACTCTTATATTTTCATTTTCTAATATATTTTCATTTATTAATCTATTGATACTATTTTCAATGCTATTTGAATCATCTTCTACTAAAGCATATGTATCCCATCCAAAAGACTTAATATAATCAGTTTCAATCTCAACACTTACTAACCTTGAATAATAAGGTTGTCTAAATTTATCATCTGGTAAATCATATCCAAATTTTATTCCTAAATCAGTTATATTTGAATCTATTTTATTTCCATTTATATCAACCACTTTAAACTTAGGAAGCTTTATGGTTCTCATTTCTTTTGCTATTTCATTTGGATGACCTTCTTTAAAATACTTTCTTACTATATCAACCTCAACTTTAACTAATCCTTTTCTATCATACCCTGATGTATTTAAAACTAAGAATGGATATACATTTTCTCCTAATTCTTTAAATTTCAATGTATTTATTTGACTAGATATATAAGTTAAACTTTCATTTACAATGTACTTAGCAACGTCCTTAGCTTTATCAAATCTAGCCACCATTTCTCTATGGACTTCATCTACACTGCACCCACAAATACTATCATGAGGATGATTCTTCATTAAAGATTTCCATCCATACTCAAATAAATGATGAGGGTATTCAAAACCATATTGGCTAGCCATAGTTGCTATCGGTTCAGCTACTTTTTCAAATAAAGTCTGGCAAAGTTGGTTCCATTGCTTTATGTAAACTCTCGATGAAGCTGTATTCGCAAGTGTATACCATCCATCAGTTTGCTGACTTCTTAATTCTCCCTTTATAATTTGTAAATCCTTATCTATATTACTTTTTAAATCATTTACATAATCTTCAAAGTTAGAGTGTATAAAATCTATATCACTATATATGTTCTTAGCAATTTTTATCGCTTCTGATAAATCAGTTTGAATAGGTTGATGATCACATCCATTTAAAAATAACAAATGATTTGTTGATGCAAATTTTCCAGCATCATCTATTCTCTTACTCCAATAATTTTTAGCTTCTTTTTCATCAGTAGGTATTTCCATACCATTACAATACCAGTTAGCAAATAGTATCCCTAACACCTTTGATCCATCTGGACTTTCCCAATACATTTCAGAATATGGAGACTCAAATTTATCATCAGAACTTACTTCATTGTTAAAGCCAGTTGGTTTGACTCCTCTTCCAAAAGCTGCAGCATCTATTCCTGCTTGCTTTAGTATTTGAGGGGCTTGCCCCATATTCCCGAAAGAATCTGGAAAGTACCCTATTTTACATGCTTTAACTCCATAATTACTTGCATCTTTATGACCATATTGTAAATTTCTAACATTTGATTCGCTACTTGTTAAAAACTCATCTTGAAGAACATACCAAGGTCCAATTTTAAGTCTTCCTTCTTTAATAACTTTTTCTAAAAGTTCTTTTCTATCAGGTCTAACTTCCAAATAATCTTCTAGTAAAACTGTTTGTCCATCTAAATGATAATATTTAAATTCTGGATCTTTCTCAAATGTATCAAGTAAAGTATCCATAGTTTTTATAAGCATCATATGATGTGTTTCATATGGTAAATACCACTCTCTATCCCAATGAGTATGAGATATTATATGTGCAGTTTTTTTCATAAAAAAATCCCCCAATACTAATTCTCTCCACCACCAAAGTGTTGAAGTCCTATTATTATAAGGCAAAGTGGTATAAATAGTTGTTTTCGAAACACTTAAAGCACATGCTCTTAGTGCTTTGTGTGAAGAACCCAACTGTTTATACCACAAGCCTGCCCCTAAGGGACTTATATTACTTCATTTTTATCATAAGTGTTTTAATTTCATATGGATTTACAACAACATTTATAGAGTTTTCATTTCTTAAATTTTCTATTGGTTTTTCCATTAAGTTTGTCTCCATCCATCCAGTAATTTCATAATCACTATCTATACTTACATTCTGTCTACTTCCTGAATATTCATGGAAACGTATTATTATCATATCTTCATCTTCAGCTTTTTTTATAGCATCAACTAATATGTTTGCATCATTAAATTTAAATAATTGCTTTTTAACTTCGCTCTTTAACATTCCTTTTATAGCTCTTAAAGGCTGATTAAGTTCGTATGCATGCTTTACTGTGTTTCCATCTATAAAATCTCCACTATGAGGTAATAGTGAATAAGTAAAGTTTTGTTCTCCTTGATCTTGTACTGGATCAGGGTGTGTAGCTGATTTTAACAATGTCAATTTCATTACATTATCTTTTATGTCATGCCCATATTTACAATTATTTAATAAACTTACCCCATAATTTCTTTCAGATAAATCAACCCATTGTTGTGCAACACTTTCAAATCTAGCTCTATCCCAGCTAGTATTCCAGTGAGTTGGTCTTTTTACATTTCCAAATTGAACATCGTATGTAGCCATAGTGCTTCTTATATCTACTACAAATGCCACCTTAAGTAATTGCTTTTTCTCTCTCCAATCAACATTTGTTTCAAAATCTATTCTACTACTATTAGCGTATACTATCATGTCTTGGCTTATTGTTGTGTTCATATACTTATATTTAAATCTTATAACAGCTTTTAGATTTCCAACTTCTATTAACTCAATACTTTGTAAATCTTTTACTTCTCTTACTTTCTCTTGGTAGAATATATCAATATCCCATGCTTCATGTGCCATAGGCTTGTCTTCAAACATTTGAAGAATATTTCCTCTTTCACCCTTAGCCAATACTTCTCTTTTGTTTTCTTTATCATATATAGATATTAATTGTCCATATTCATTCCACTTTATTTCGGATTTAGGCGTTGAAATTTTACCATCACAGTATTCAAATACTGAGTTATTTTCATTTTTAATCTCATTTACTTTTAATATTATTCTTTTATATCCTAGTGCTGGAATATCTTTAATTTCTACTGTATATTCTTCTTTATTTCTCTGATATTTTAGTTTATTTCCATCTTCATCATAAAAACTTCCATCTTCATCACATTTTATATCTATAGATTCAGTCCTATCCCAGTTAGAGTTGTTTACTATTGTCCAAGTATGTTCATCTTTATTTATATATATATCTTCAAGTTTATTTTGTATATCTAACGCGATATCTTCTGCTTCTTTATACTCTTGTTTTGCATCTTCATAAACTTCCGTTATAGATGAACCAGGTATTATGTCATGGAATTGGTTTCTAAGTATAGTCTTCCATCCTTTAGTTATTTCATTATTAGCATATAATGACCAATCATTGTTAGTTAAGCAAGCTAAAGTTGATAACCACTCTGTTTCTCTATATAAAAGTTCTAGTTTTCTATTCATCAGTTTAGTGTATGCCTGACTTGTATATGTACCTCTATGATATTCTAAGTATAACTCTCCATCCCATGTATGAACATATTCATCAGTTTTTTCTACCTTTTCTTTTAAACATCTAAAGTATTCACTAGCTTTTCCAGTCTTTACATTAGGTAATCCTGGCATTTTATCTAATCTTTTTCTATACTCTAACATTTCACGGTTTACTCCACCGCCACCGTCTCCAAAACCATAAGATACTAATAAATCATTAGTTATTCCTTTATCTGTATATGCATCCCATACCCCTTTTACTGTTTTAGGTGTAAGTCTTCCATTGTATGTATAGAACCAAGATCCAGGTTGACTCCATGGTTCTGGAGTTGTTATAAAGTGAGTTAGTATTTCTGAACCATCTATTCCTCTCCACTTAAACGTATCATGTGGCATTCTATTATATTGATTCCAACTTATCTTAGTTGTCATAAACATATCTATACCAGATTTTTTTAATATTTGAGGTAACGCCCATGAGTATCCAAAAACATCTGGTAACCATAAATATTCAACATCTTTATTAAATTCTTCTTTTATAAACCTTGACCCTACTAAAATTTGTCTTACTAAAGATTCTCCTGATGGTATGTTACAATCTGCTTCTAACCACATTCCACCATCAACTTCCCAGTTACCATCTTTAACCTTTTGTTTTATAGCTTCATATAATTCTGGATAATCATTTTTTACATATTCATATAGTTGAGGCTGTGTTTGTAAAAATATGTACTCAGGATATCTTTCCATTAATCTTAATACTGTTGAAAATGATCTTGCACATTTCTCTCTAGTGTGTTTTAATCTCCAAAGCCAAGCAACATCTATATGAGTGTGTCCAATACAAGTTACATTAACTACTGAATGTTTATCAATTTTATCTATTTCTTTATTTAAGTAATCTGATGCTTCATGTAGTGAATTATAAAAATCTTCATTACCTGGATACGCCCAATCAATTAATTTAAATGCATTATTTAGTATTTTTATTAAGTGAACTTTATCTGGAGAATACTCGTCTAACTCTCCTATCGTTTCTAAAATTACACTTGCATTGTAGAATAAATCATCTACTTTTTCATCTAACCACGCTAATTGAGCTCTATTTATACGATGCTCTTGTTCTCTTGGAATTCCTCCTCCTTCTAGCCCAGTCCATAGTCTAAATATTAATTCCACGCTAGTTCCATTAATATCTTTCGGTAAAAATACTTCTTTGTGATTGCTATCAACCCCTTGGTAAGGCTTATTATTTAGATAAAATAACGATTCAAATCCAGAGTTGTTTCCAGCTCCAGTTTCTCCAAAATCAAATATACCAACAACAGTTTTATTCTCCCAGTTTGATGGTATATCAACTTCCTTTTGCATCCAAAGGTATAAATCTCTTCCTTTCCATGTCTCCCCAATTTTTATAACTCCATCATACTCAGTTGGAATATTAGGCGCTATATCTCTGTCCCCATTTAACTTCGTGTTAAAATATTCAAGTTCTACTTTATCTCTATATCTATAATCATCTAGTTCATGTATTCTATTTCTAAGTTTATCTATTGTATAAAACATATCTTTCATGTTTTTTCTCCCCCTTCGCTAATATAGTCTCATTATATTTAGAAACGTTTTCACTGTCAATTTGATATAAACATCTATATTTACTTAGTATAGCTTTTATAATATAAGTGTAGTTTTAGCTTATTTTTTGTTAATTAGTTCTTTATTTTTATCAATTGTAAGAAGTGTACAAACTTAAGTTTATATTCATTATTCTTATATAAAATTAATATACAGCCCTACTTTGAAAACATTTTCTTAAATTATTCTATTTTATATAATATAATTAACTTAAATTAATTAGTCATTATGGAGGTTTAACATGAAAAAACTTGAAGATATTAAGCTATTTAGAGATTTAGAAGAAGCTTCTTTAAAATATAGAGATTTAGAATTTAAAAACAAAAATACAGAAATTGAATATAACACTCAGTTACAAAATCTTTTAATTAGTTATAAATCACAACTACCTCAAATAAAAAATAGATACGATTTTATATCAAAACAAGTTAAAGATCAATCTAATTACTACTCTTCTAAAAATGTTTATAATACTATAATTAGTTTGAACAACTTAGTTAGCTCTAAATGTGATTATATAAAAAATTACGATTTAGATAGAGAATATACATGTGTGCATGCAGTAATAGGGTCAACTGTAGATGAGCTTTCTTTAATTAATAACTCTATAAAGAATAAAGATTTTTTAAAAGATAAGCATACTTACTTATACATATATGAAAAAATATCAATAAATAGCTTTATGAACTTTTTAGCTTTAAAAGATATGTCTATAAATAAAAACTTAATAGATGCTTTATCTCAATTAGTCCTTGCTCAAATTCAGTCAGTAGCTCTTGTATCTTTATAAAACAAAAAGGTTGTAAAACTTTTACAACCTTTTTATATAAGTATCTGAATTTGACAACTATATGTTTTAGTATTAAAAAAATCATTAAATAACTCAACTTCAATAAATTTTTTTATTTCTAAATTATTTTCTTTTATATATTTTACAATTTTATTTATACATTCTTCCTCATTTTCTTTTGTATATGCTAAGGTCAAATAATCTCCTTTAGGCAATAAATCTATATGCTTATCTATTTTGGTATTTTCATCTTTGATTATTTCATTAAATACATAAAATGGTTCTACTTCTCCCTCAGAATTAAAATCATATCCAATTCCTCTTTCTATAGATATACTTAAATTTTTATTTTTAATAATTTTTTCTAATTCTGAGTACGGAATAAGTTCTTTTAAACCTCCTACTTCCTTGCACGGTGCTACTACTATATATCGATCATCAAAATGTTTAATCCTGATTTCCCCATCTTTTATTAATACTTTTGAGTATTCAACACTATTATTTAAACTATCAATATTAGCTATTATTTCTTTCATTTTTGTGATATTTTCTTCAGCTTCTTCCCTTTTTACATGTAAAAATGTTAAAAGCTTTTCTGTTTCACAATCCTTAAAAATTTCTTGAAGCTCAACTATACTAGTTCCTAATGCTCTACATCCCTTTATTATATCAATATGTATGAATTGATCTATCGAGTAATATCTATATCCTGTATTATCATCTATATATTTAGGAATTAAAATTCCAACTTTATGATAATACCTTAATGCTTTTACAGTTATTTTTTTTATTTTTGAAACCTCTCCTATAGAGTATAAATTTTTCATAAATTTTCATCCCCTAATTTTAAATTTTTCAAATTGACTCTCCCTTTAGGGTATACATTACTATCATTATAAGGTATTTTCAACAGAAATTTCACTTTTAATTTATTAGTTAGAAAGGACAGTGTGTTTATATGAAAAATGTAGTTTATAGAGATTTAGAGAAAAAAGATTATAATCGTATTAAAGAATTGATTAATAATGCATTTGGGTTTAGCGATTTTATAAAAAATAGTAATTTATTAGAATCTATATTAAATATTTACTTGCAGGGATGTCTTTTAGATAGTTCATTTAGTAAGGTTGCTGTAAAAGATAATGTTGTTATTGGACTAATATTAGGAAATGCAAAAAATGATAAAAAACATTTAAGAAAATTTTCTAATATTTTAAGTTGGGTTTCTAGTGGTGTAAAATTAGCTTTTTCTAGTAAAGAAAATAAAAATGCTATAAAGGAATTTTCTAAAGTATCACAAACTTATAAAGAAATTATCAAAGGAAAGGAAGATGACTTCCAAGGTTGCATTCAATTATTTATTGTGTCTGAAGAGTCTAGAGGCCTTGGAGTTGGAAAAACATTAATTAAATATCTATCTAATTATATGATTGATATGAAAGTTAACAGTATCTATTTATATACGGATACTAGATGTAACTATGGATTTTACGATAGTCAAAATTTTAATCGTCTAAATGAAAAAGAAATTTATTTTGATACAATTCCATCTAGTCTAAATATTTTTTTATATGGATATAAGTTCAACTAAATATAGGAGGTACCTTTTGGTACACTCCTAATTTAAAAATTATCAATTTTACTTACCTTTAATATACTTTCATTTTCTGATAGTAAACTTATCAAATCATTTGTACATATAAGCTTTAAGTCTTTTAATGTATATATAACATTAAATTCATCTACAAACTCTATAGATTCAATTTGTAACTGTAAATCTTCAATTGAATTTTTTAATTCTTTTATAGCTTCGGTTTTAGATTTGTATTTTATAATAAGTTTTATCTTTGTAGATTTATTTATATACTTACCTTCTATTTTCTTTAAAACTACAAGGACTATTATTGTACTAATACCACCTAAAATACTTACTTCATAAAACCCCATTCCTGTAGCTATTCCAATACATGCAACTGTCCAAATAGAAGCTGCTGTAGTTAGGCCTTTAACAGAACCTTTAGTTTTTATTATAGTTCCAGCTCCTAAAAAACCTATTCCAGAAACTACTTGTCCAATAAATCTTCCATCATTCACTTTTACTATTCCTGAAAGTGCTGTCTCACTTGTTACTTGGCTTAGTGCTAAACTCGCTAACTCTACTTGTATTAATGCAGCTATTGTTGCTCCTAAACAAACTAATGCATGAGTTCTAAATCCTGCCGATACATTTTCTCGTTCTCTATTAAAACCAATTATACCACCTATAAAAATAGATAGTAAAATTCTTATAACTATATCTTGTATTTTCATAAGATTACTCCTACTTATAAATCTTTTTTAGTAAGATATATACCCTATATAAATTAAATTTACCAAGATATAAGTTAAATGCAAATTTTTAATATCTACTTATTTAATTTTCCTAGTTTTTTGTTAATACTTCTTACTCTATGACTAAATATATTCCATACTACAACATAAAAAACTATAAATAGCAAAATAAATGAAGCTATGCCAAAAAAGTTTTTAGGCATCCACCCTGTTAAATATGCAATTGGAAAATATACAATTGTAATAAGTATTAAATTTGTAGAAGTCTGTTTTAATAAACTCCATTCTTCTATAGAATATACAACACTTAGCCCTGTACAATAAAATCCAATAAATGCTGAAGCTAAAAATTGCGTAAAAAATTGTTCTCTTGTTGTTTCAAAACTACTTATATCGTTAGTTAATAAAATCATAAAAAATACTAATTGACCTATGAACACACCTACTGGTACTCCCTGGAAAATCCCTCTATGTATAAATGTTTTTATATATTTACTCATTTTAAAAACCTCCATTTTTTAAATAATCTTTTATTTTTGATATGTATCTTCTAGATATACTTTCCTTTTTACCATTTATAAAATTAATAGTTAAATTTCCACTAAAACTCATGTCTATGTTTTTAACTTTTTTAAAATTTACAATAGAAAATTTCGAAACTCTAATAAATGATGTATTTTTAAAATTCTCTTCTATTTCATATAGCCTTTCATCTACCTCGTATCTAAAATCTTCAGTTTCAACAAATACTTTTTGATTTTCACTATAGAAAAAATATATATCTTTTACATCTACTATATATATCTTTTTATCTGACTTACCTAAAATATATTTATTTTTTGTAGTTTTTAGTCTTTCTAAAATTTCTATAGTCTCATCATTCATTTCATTTGACCTTAGTATAACTTGAATTTCTTCATACCTTTTGTCTATGTCTATGTCTATTTTCATATCCTCGCCCCCCCTATCTGAGTTTAATTATACATCATCAATTTTTTAATTCCACAAATTATATCTAAAAGGTATTTTTAGTTATATAAGCGGTATTTTTTGAAGCATAAAGGATCAAAAAAAGAAACTATATTATTTAATATAGTTTCTTTTCTTTTAGTAAAAATTTATTTAATTTTATTTTTCATTAGAGTAAAGAGTTCCACCTATTAACTCTTCTTCTTTCTCTAAGTATTCTCCAACTCTTGGGTTTATTGCTTTAAAGAACATATTTAAGAAGTTTAATAATATAAAGAATACTACATATGTTGCTATAAATATTTCTATATTACCTAATAAATTAAATACTTCTCCTAATTTTGCATGCCCTATAGATGTAAAGTATACAGATAATTTATAAGCTGCTAAAGTAGCTATTGCTAATGGGAATGTAAATGATGCATATGTTGGTTTAAATCCTTCTTTAAATAATTTTAGTATATACCCATATACAACTACTAAAAGAATTAATCCTGTTACTATTAACCAAGTTAACATATATATATTAGGATTTGGATCTATTGTTAATATACCTACAACTCCAAGTGGTGCAGGTGAACAAACTATACCAACAGTAGGTAATTTTTTATCATCTAGTATCTCACTTTTAAATACTATATAAAGAACTACTGGTAAAAGTATTGTGTAGAATACAAATCCAAACATTAACATAAACTGAGCTATTTCTGGTATTATACCTCCCATACCTTTACTAGCAACACTACCTGTTATCATACCTGTATATACAATGAAACAAGTTGGCATTATATTACTAAATTTCTTTTCTTTAAATCTTATTACTGTATAAAAAATAATTATTGCATAATGATAAATAGCTGCCCCTATCCATAATGTACTACATATAGTTGGAAACTTAGGATAGAAGTATCCACAAACTAACCACGTTACCATCCCAAGCGTTGGATAAAATGTTCCTACAACTGGATCTTTTAATTCTTTATACATTACTTTTGGGAATTTAACTGCTCTTATAAGCATTAGAGTAAGCATTCCTAATGCTATAGCTATAGCAATTGGTTTTAGATATCCGATATCTTTAATTTGCCAACTGTTACTAAGTGTTATAAACGCTAAGCATGTTCCACTTATACCTATATGCATATTCTCAAGTTTATTTATATATTTATTCATTTAACCACCCTCTATTATGATATTTTGTATTTATAAATTATTTTTTTAAGTCTAATTTAATTTTCAATTACATATATATATATACCTCACAAGTATTGATTTTACACAGTTTTAATCAATTTTGCTAATTCAAGTTTTTCATACTTATCATTCATTTTTTTAATGATTGCCTTCGTAACCATTAATTCAGCTTATCTTTAGCTGGTTTTTGCTTTGAAAATTTTCTTGTTTTTTTACATAAAAACACCCTATATAAACAAACATTTTTATCAATGTTTGATATATAGGGTACATGAAAATATAATTATTAAATTT
Source organism: Paraclostridium sp. (assembly GCF_051656405.1). Classification (GTDB taxonomy): domain Bacteria; phylum Bacillota; class Clostridia; order Peptostreptococcales; family Peptostreptococcaceae; genus Paraclostridium. Next base: position 15,842 of record NZ_JBOGBV010000011.1, on the reverse strand, counting down.
TATAAGTCTATCTCATTAAGAATTCTTTTAAGTTCTCTTAATTCATCTGTACTTAAAGTTAACCCTTTTCCCATTTTATCATGGTTTGAATCCCAATCTCTTATATCAAATTTAGGTGGCCTATCATTCCAACTTACTAAATTTAATTCTTTTGTCCATCCATTTGAAGATTCTGAAAGAACACCAAAGTTTTCTTGTATATCAAATTTTATACCTGCCATATCATCACCTCTTAATTATTTTCCTGTATATATTTCAAATCTATAAATTTGATTAGTTATATTATCTTCTCTTCCGTCTTCTACCTTCTCTTGAAACATTTTAAGTGGTCTAACATACATATCATACGGAGGGTACAACATTTGATATGATACCAATTCCTCTCCCGTCTCTGAATGTTTAACTATGCTATGTACATAATATAAATTTCCTTTAAAATGTCTGTATGGCCTTTTCTCTTGTATTTCATAAGTCACAATATCGCCTCATTTCTAAATCATTTTAATATGTATTTTATACCTATTTTTCTTTTATCTATCTGATATATTATACAATATTTTTATATTATTTCTAAATAATAATATATTTAGTAAACTTTGTAAATAAATTTTAAGCTAAAAAAGAACTCTAATAAATAGAGTCCATTTTTAGCTTAAAAGTTATATTGTGTAAAAAATAAAAATGTATTATCTGTAATTACATTGACTTATAATTTTCTAGCAACCTAATATAATGATTAGCTTCTCTTAATACATGGTCTGCAAGAAGTGGTAGTATTATAGATTTTATTTTACAGCTAGCAATTCCTTCTGTTCCTGCTTGTTTAAAATTCTTAAGTTCAATAGTTTGATTTAAAGTTTCATCTATAGTGTTTTTTATTGTAACATCGGTCATTGCTTTTGCCTCTTTTATAAGTTTATTAAAATCATCCGCAAATTCATCTGCTGTTTCAATCAATTTATTTTCAGAAGGATCAAGTAATCCTCTAATAAATAGTGCATGTTCCATCATGATTTGATCCCAGAATAACTCAGTTTCTTTAGCATCTTTAGAGTCAATATCAACCCTATTATCAAGATCTTCTATTAACGAAAGATATAATTTTGCTTCACGAATTATATGTTCAATAAGTAATGGATAATTAGTTGTAAATAAATTACAAGATAATACTCCGTCTAATACTGTTTGTTTAAAATTAATAAGACCTTTAATAATTTTTTTTGCATTACTATTAAGCTCACTTACATAATTTATTAATTTACTACTAACCTGTGGATTATTTCCGCTACGCAATCTAGCCTCTAACATAGTTATATTTTGATTTATTTCTATTCCTGTTAAGTTTTGTGTTTTTTGTTCTGTCCCCAATGTATAATCAGTAATGATTTCTCCAGATTTTAAAACCTCAGATCTAATTATTCCATTGCTAGCGCTTATTGCATATGATAATAATTTTTCAAACTCTTTTTTATAATGTTCTGCACTATTTGCCAAATTTGGGTTCTTGGGTGTAAATCCAGCCTCTAAAAAAAGTGAATGTTCTTTCATTATTCTTGCAAAAAATAAATGTACCTCAAGCGATAAAATAACATACTTTTGATCGTTTATCATATACCCCTCCTAAAAAACATTTTGCTGTATACTATGCATAAAAACTTTGGTTAGTGAATAAAAAACGGCATAGAATTTCTCCTATACCGTTTTTTATTACATTTGAAATTTTAAAATAAAAATTTTTACTTATAGTATTAAACCGCTACGCTAGCCTCTTTGTTTAACATTGATAATAGTTCAGATATATCAGAAATTTCATATGTAGGTTTTATATCGTTAGATTTTTTCTCTAAAGGATTAAACCATACACAGTCAATACCAAAGTTATTAGAACCCTTTATATCAGAAGCTAAACTATCTCCTATCATAAGAGTATCTTCTTTTTTCATAAAATCGTACTTATCAAAAATTATTTCGAAAAACTTAGAGTTTGGTTTTTCAACTCCCATTTCTTCAGAAATAAATATATCATCAAATAAATACATCATTTTTGAATCTTTAAGTCTTTGTTTTTGAGTCGTTCCTATTCCATTAGTCCCTGCAAATATCTTGTATCCTCTATTTTTTAATTGCATTAAAGTCTCCATAGCTTTAGGAATTGTTTTATGCCCTTTAGTTAAGCACTTTTGATATTCTTTTTCTACTATTTCACCTTTAACATCATATCCATACAAAGCAAAAAACTCTTCAAATCTTTTAGTTAGTGCTTCTTCTTTTTCTATAGTCCCTTGTTCTATCTGACTCCAAAATCCTCTATTTATAGACTTATACTGATTAAATGATTTTTCATCAAAAGAAATATTGTACTTTTTAAAGATAACCTTTAAAGAGTTTATTTCATTATCTTGAAAGTCTAATAAAGTATCATCTAAGTCAAATATTAAATGTTTATATTGTTTCATGTCTTCACCTCTTTTTATATAATACTCTATTTTAATTAAAAAGAATATGGATTTAATTAAATTTTGAATCTAACTTGGCTTGTCCTATTTAAAGTAAAAATAGAGAAGAGCTTAAAAATACTCTTCTCTAACATCCACAATTAGGGGTAACTTCTACTGGTATAACTCTATCTAAATCAGTTCCCTTACAACACATTTTTAAAAATCCGCAACCTACCCTTTCCCCTACAAATGTTGTGCAAAAACATCCATCTCCAAAACTAAGAGCTGGACTAAAGCTAAGATTTCCTATGCTGTAATCAGATAGTTCAAATTCAATAAGAGGATTCTTTACAGGGTGGCCGTGCTCATCTACTAATATTCCAAATATCATTTGCTTACAACCGCACATAACCTCAACCTTATACGGGAACATTAACTTAAGACAAACAGGTCTTGGTCCATGAGGCTTGCATTCTGGTTTCTTTTTCTTTCTACCCCTATAGCTATCATCTAATACAAGTTCTTCCTTATCAAAGTTTATTTTATCTAGTATAAACTGATGAAGTTCTTCTTCATTCGTTATATGTTTTCCATCTATCATAAAATTAAATTTACTCATAAACCCTCCCACCTCATAATAATTTTAAAGAATACTATATATTATGTTTAAGTCTTGAAAGTTGTTCATACTAAAATAAAGTCTTAATTTTTACATATATAATAAAAAATTCGCTTCGCTCATGTCGCCAACGACTCCGTCCGTTGCTCAAAATGTCATTTTTTACTTTCACCAAAACATTTGTATCACTATGTTACATAAGTTATCTACAAAATTTAATTAAGTATAATTTCCTTAATCGTAAAAAAAGTAGTAATCTTAACCTAAGATTACTACTTTTCCCTGTTAACTTGCCTTTTTAAAAGTTTCAACTTCTTCTTTTAACCAATTTTTACCTTCAACTAGTCTTGCAACTAGCATAGAACTTACTGTATTTCCAGTTGTGTTAAGTACAGTGTTAGGTATATCTGTTATTGTAGTTATTACTGTTAATAAAGGAATTGCTTCAACAGGGAATCCGAAGATGCTTACCACGAGCATCTCACCTATAAGTCAGCCACCTGCTACAGGAGCCATAAATACTCCAACAACAAGTACTGTAACTAATAAGTTTAATATGTTCGATGGGTCTGCCATATTTCCACCTAGTATTCCAGTTAAAAATGCAACTTTTACTATAACGGATAATACCGAACCATCTTTATGTATATTAATCCCTAAAGGTATAACTGTTTCAGCTATATCATCTGGTACCCCTATTTTTTTACTTGCTTCTAAGTTAGATGGTATACAAGCAGAACTTGAAGATGTCGCAAGAGCTGTAGCTATTGGACTTATAGAGTTTTCATAGAATTTCTTAACTCCTTTTTTACCACCTGATAAGTATGCATATAATGTATAACATACTACAAAGTATATTGCAGCTAATACACAGTAAGTTAAAAATACCCTTATGTACCCTGCTATTATTTCTTGACCTAGTTCACCTATAATCGATGCTGTATAACATCCTAAACCTATAGGACCCAACTTCATTATAATTCCTACTACATTTAATATTACATTTGTTCCTTCATTAAGTATGTTCTTTATAGTCTTTGCTTTTTCTCCTAAAACGGCAATTGAACTTCCTATTAGTACTGCAAATACTACTAATTGTAATAAGTTACCGCTTGAGAACAATTCACTAAAATCAGAAACTGTAACTGAATTTACTATTTGAGTTAGTAAATTTCCTTTTGATGCTAATTTCTCTTGATCTGGAGCAACCATCATTTCTTTTACTGAGTGAATATCGATTCCTTTTGATGGATTGAAAATTATAGTACCTATAATACCTACGACTGCCATTACTAATGTAGTTAATGTGAAAACAATAATTACATTTTTCATTATTTTCCCGAATCTTTGCATGCTATTGACGTTTGCAACCCCCGATGCAACGCTGAAGAACACAAGTGGGACTACTATCATCATGATTAAATTGATGAATAAATCTCCAAATGGTTTAAGAACTGTAGCTTTTGGCCCTAGTATAAGTCCTACTATGGCTCCAATTATTGTACAACCTAGTAACACAAATGAAGACTTATAAGTTTTTAAAAAGTCTTTCATGTGTAAACCCCTTTCCTGATATGAGTATATTTGTCGCTCCCGAAGAACATTGTATGCAAAATAGTTTTCAAAGTCAACGAGTATAGTTTTTTACAATATTTTACATATCTTTTATAGTTTTTAACTATATATAGGAAAACAATGTAAAAATAAGGCTATGAACTTAATATCCATAGCCTTATATATTAATCTTATATTGATTTTTCTTCGCTTTCTTCTTTTATATTTTTCTTATTTGCTACTCCGGTAAGCATAAGCGTTAATGCCCCATCAGCAGTTACATTACAAGCTGTTCCAAAGCTATCTTGAAGAGCGAATATAGTTAAAATAAGAGCCGTTCCTGTCTCATTAAATCCTAATACACTAGTTATTAATCCAAGTGATGCCATAACTGTGCCTCCTGGAACTCCTGGAGCACCTATGGCAAATATACCAAGTAAAGCTATGAATAGTATCATAGATGATACATCTGGCAACTTACCATAAAGAATTTGTGAAACTACCATAACGAAAAATACTTCTGTTAAAACTGATCCACATAAATGTATATTTGAAAATAATGGTATTGAGAAGTTTAAAATATCTTTTCTTAGAACTTTAGACTTTTTTGCACATTCAATTGAAACAGGTAAAGTTGCTGCTGAAGACATACTTCCTACAGCAGTTAAGTATGCAGGACCATAATGTTTTAACACTTCCATAGGATTTTTGCCCGACATAAATCCACTTAAAGCATATAAAAATGCAAGCCATATAAAATGCCCTATAAGAACTATAATGATTACTTTTATAAATACTGGTAATTGATTTGTTATAGACCCTTCATAAGCTAATGTTGCAAATGTAGTTGCAATAAAAATTGGAAGCAATGGAATTACTATTTTTTTTACTAAACTAAGAACTATATCTTGAAATTGATCTAGTAGTTTTTCAAATAAATCTGCCTTTGTCCAAGCAGTTGCAAGCCCTAAGATTATTGATAAAAATAAAGCACTCATAACAGGCATAATTTGAGGAATGTCTAATTGAAATATAAGAGCTGGTAATTCTCTTAAAGTGTCTGTAGTTGATTGTATTGATAATTTTGGAATTAACATATATCCGAAAATAGCAGAAAAAGTAGCTGCTCCGATAGAAGATATGTAAGCAAAAGTTATAGCATATCCTAAGAATTTAGAAGCATTGCTTTTAAGTTTTGCAATAGATGGAGCTATAAATCCTATTATTATTAAAGGAACTGCAAAGAAAATTACCTGACCTAAAATATACTTTAATGTTACTATAACATTCATAAAAGATTCTGGTGAATAAAGTCCAATTAATAGACCTACGAAGACAGCTAATATTAGTTTGAATATCAAGCTATCAAATAATTTTTTCATAAAAATCCCCCCCTCTTTAAATGTTATATAAACAAAATAGTATAGTCAACTAACTATTCAATTTATAGATATTTTCAATAAAATCTATTTGTTTGTATAGAATTTTTTATACATCAAAAAAATGAACTCTTTAGTTAGAGTTCATTTTATCTTATACTTTTATTTTCCTTTAAAAAAATCTTCTATCTTTTGTCCGAAAGTCTTCTTTTTTTCATGAACTTCATCTCCACAAGACTCCGCAAATGCTTTTAGAAGTTCTTTTTGATTATCATCCAATTTTTTAGGAATTTCAACTGTAACCTTAACATATTGGTCACCTCTTGTATTTCCTCTCATTTTTGATATACCTTTTTCTCTTAATCTAAATACTGTTCCTGTTTGAGTTCCAGCTGGAACATTATACATTACTTTACCATCTAAAGTAGGAACTTCTATTTCGTCTCCAAGTGCAGCTTGAACAAATGTTATAGGTAATTCAAAGTATACATCATATCCATCTCTTGTAAATAATGTATGAGGCTTAACATTTACTATTATATATAAGTCTCCCCTAGGTCCACCTTTTGATCCTAAGTCACCTTGACCACTTAACTTAATTATTTGATCATTGTCTATACCTGCTGGTATATCAACTTCTATAGTTTTAGTTTTTCTAATCTTTCCATTTCCATTACATTTAGGACATGGTGATTCTAAAACTTCTCCTTCTCCGTTACATGTAGAACAAGTTCTAGTACTCATTATATTTCCAAAGGGTGTTCTTTGAGCTGTTCTAACCTCTCCAGAACCGTTACATGTTGGACAAGTTTTTTTAGATGTTCCATCTTTTGCACCGCTTCCATGACATTCACTACACTCTTCAGTTCTATTTATCTTTATAGATTTTTTAACTCCAAATGCAGCTTCTTCAAATGTAATAGTTACAGTTTGTTTTATGTCAGCTCCACGTTCAGGACCTCTTCTTCTAGGTCTTCCGCCGCCAAAACCGCCTCCGAACATATCACCAAATATATCTCCGAATATATCTTCAAAGCCTCCAGCTCCACCGCTAAAGCCTCCAAATCCGCCTTGTCCTCCGAAGCCTCCATTTACACCCTCATGACCAAATTGATCATAATTAGATCTTTTTGTATCATCTGATAATACTTCATATGCTTCGTTTACTTCTTTAAACTTTGCTTCTGCTTCTTTATCATCTGGATTTCTGTCTGGATGATATTTCATTGCAAGTTTTCTATATGCTTTTTTTAACGTTTGTGCATCAGCACCTTTATCGACACCTAATACTTCATAATAGTCTCTTTTAGCCACGCTTGCCACCACCTTCGTATTACATAACAATAGCTTGTAGACGTCTACAAGCTATTATTAATTTTATATATTTATTATATACAAGTAACGTTGATTTTCAAATACTATTTTTGATCATCTACTTCTCTGAAATCAGCATCTACTACATTGTCATCTTCTTTAGGTTCTTCTTGAGCTCCACCTTGTGCTTGTTGATCTTGAGCAGTTTGTTGGTACATTTGCTCAGCTATTTTGTGGAACTTTTTGTTTAATTCTTCTAAAGATTTATTTAATTCTTCAGCTGTAACGTCTTCTTTAGCTTTTAATTCTTTTAATTTAGCTATTTCTGCTTCAACTTCAGATTTAGCATTAGCATCAACTTTATCTCCAGCATCAGCTAAAGTTTTTTCCATTTGGTATATAGTAGCTTCAGTTTGATTTAACGCTTCTATTTTTTCTTTCTTTTGTTTATCTACTTCAGCATTCATCTCAGCTTCTTTAACTTTTGCTTGTATTTCTTCTTCACTTAAGTTAGTTCCTGAAGTTATAGTTACCTTTTGCTCTTTTCCTGTTCCTAAATCTTTAGCTGTAACGTGTACTATACCGTTAGCATCTATATCAAAAGTAACTTCTATTTGAGGTATTCCTCTTGGAGCTGGTGGTATATCAGTTAATTGGAATCTACCTAAAGTAGTGTTGTCAAAAGACATACTTCTTTCACCTTGTAAAACATGTATATCAACAGCAGTTTGGTTATCTGCAGCAGTTGAGAATACTTGAGATTTTTTAGTTGGTATAGTTGTATTTCTTTCTATTATCTTAGTCATTACATTACCCATAGTTTCTATTCCTAAAGATAATGGAGTAACGTCTAGAAGTAATAAGTCTTTAACATCTCCAGCTAGAACTCCACCTTGTATAGCAGCACCTGCAGCAACGCATTCATCTGGGTTTATACCTTTGTGAGGCTCTTTTCCTATAAATTTCTTAACAGCTTCTTGAACAGCTGGTATTCTTGTAGATCCTCCTACTAATAATACATCATCTATATCAGAAGTTGAAAGTCCAGCATCTTGTAATGCTCTTCTAGTTGGTTCCATAGTTTTTTCTACTAAGCTTGCTGTTAATTCATCAAATTTAGCTCTTGATAAATCTATGTTAAGGTGTTTTGGTCCTTCAGCTGTAGCTGTTATGAAAGGTAAGTTTATGTTTGTACTCATTGTTGAAGATAATTCTTTTTTAGCTTTCTCACCAGCTTCTTTTAATCTTTGAAGAGCCATTTTATCATTTCTTAAATCTACACCTTCAGATTTTTTGAATTCTTCAGCTAAGTAATCTATTATAACTTGGTCAAAGTCATCTCCACCTAATCTGTTATTACCAGCAGTAGCTAAAACTTCAAAAGTTCCATCTCCTATTTCTAGTACAGATACGTCAAATGTTCCTCCACCTAAGTCAAATACTAATATTTTCTTTTCTTGATCTAATTTATCCATACCGTAAGCAAGTGCAGCTGCAGTTGGCTCATTTATTATTCTCTTAACATCAAGTCCTGCTATTCTACCTGCATCTTTAGTTGCTTGTCTTTGAGCATCTGTAAAGTATGCTGGAACTGTTATAACAGCTTCAGTTACAGGTTGCCCTAAGTAGCTTTCAGCATCTGATTTTAATTTTTGTAATGTTATAGCTGATATTTCTTGTGGACTATAATCTTTTCCATCTATGTTAACTTTGTAATCAGTTCCCATGTGAGTTTTTATAGATATTATTGTTCTATCTGCATTAGTAACTGCTTGTCTTTTAGCAGGCTCTCCTACTATTCTTTCTCCATCTTTTGTAAATGCAACTACTGATGGTGTAGTTCTCATTCCTTCGCTATTTGCTATTATTTGAGGTTCTCCACCTTCTAATACTGCAACACAAGAGTTTGTTGTTCCTAAGTCAATTCCTATTATTTTTCCCATTTTAATATCCTCCTTAAAAATTTATATGTTAATTGATATTAATTCAATTTTATTTTTTTATTCTATGTTAGCAAGATACTTTAACCATTGATGGTCTTAGCACCTTTGTACTTAATTTATACCCTTTTTGTAAAACCATAACCACTTGGTTTGCTGGTGTTCCATCTACTGATTCTTGCATAACTGCTAAGTGTAGGTTTGGATCAAATTCTTGACCTTCAGCTTCTATTTCTTCTAGTCCGAATTTTTCAAATGTAGCTTTTAATTGTTTTTGCACCATATCTATGCCTTTATACATGTTATCTTCTTTGTCTGTACAAGCATCCATAGCTCTTTCCATGTTATCCATAACAGGTATTAATTCATTTAGTATTTTTTCATTAGCAAATACACCCATAGTTTCTTTCTCTTGTTGAGTTCTTCTTCTATAGTTTGCGTACTCTGCTTGAAGTCTTTGAAGATTATCTGTAAGTTCTTCTATCTTGCTATCTTTTTCATCAGCTTCATCTACTTCTTTAGCTTCAGTAGCCTCTTCTATGGCTTCTTCGATAACTTCTTCAACTTCCTCTGATTCATTATCTTTTATATCTTCTTGTAATTCTTCTTGTATATTGTTTTCCAAAACTTACACCCCTAACTATTTTTTGTTTAGTAGTAGTCCCATGTAATTTAATATAGAGTATACTTTTGAATAATCCATCCTTGTTGGACCTATCAAGCTTATTTTACCTACTACATTTTTATCTATATTGTAAGTTGCAGTTATAATACTACAATCTTGAGCTACCTCACATTCATTATCACTTCCGATAATTATATTTAGGTTTTCTTTTTGTATTCCTTTAGATTTAAGCATACTCGATATATTTTCTTTCTCTTCCAGCATATTTAGAAATGTTTTAGCTCTAACAACATCGCTAAATTCTGGGAAATTAAATATATTAGTTGCTCCGCTTAAAGATATTGCTGTGTTGCTTTCTTCAAAATCGAAGTTTAGCGCATCAATAAGCTTATCAATAAATAAAGAGTTTTCTGTTATTTCATATTTTATATAGTTTAGAAAATCTTCATCAATTTCAGTTATATTTTTTCCTGAAAGCTTCTTAGTAAGATTATCAGAAATTAAATTAAGTTTAGATTGATCAATCTGTATATTGGTTGATATAATAGTATTTTTTATTTCACCTTTTTCTGTAACTATTATTAAAACCATACTTTTTTCATCTAATCCAACCAATTGAACATGTTTTATAACTTGAATATTTGATGTATTTTTAGTAACAGCTATAGTTGTGTAATTAGTTAACCTAGATATCAACTTAGATGTTTCATGTATCAAATCTTTCATATAATTCATGTTTTGGCTTATTGACTCTTCTATTAAATGTTTTTCAATATCATTTAATTCACATGTACTCATTAAAGAATCAACATATAACTTATATCCTTTTTCTGAAGGAATTCTCCCTGAGGAGGTATGAGGTTGAATCAAATATCCTAATTCTTCTAGGTCAGCCATTTCATTTCTTATAGTGGCTGCACTAACTCCTAGCTCATACTTTTTAGAAAGAGTTCTAGACCCTACAGCTTCTGCAGTTTCTATATAATCTTTAACAATAGCTTTAAGGATATTTAGTTTTCTTTCATTTAATTCCATATAATCCAAAGCCTCCTCTTTTGTTAGCACTCATTTAATTGGAGTGCTAAAAGATTATATATATTTTATATCACTTTAAATTTGCTTTGTCAACACTTTTTGATTAATTTAAAAATTCTATGAACACACTATTAGAAATTTCTCTTCCTTTTTGAGTAAGAGAAATGTTTTTTCCATCGAATCTGACAAGCTCTCTTTTTATAAGCTTATCCATAACTTCTTGATATATATCATAAAAATCTGTATCAAATCTTTCTTTAAATACATCTAGATTTATGCCTTCATTCATTCTAAGTCCCATAAATATAAATTCCTCTATCTTATCTTTTTTCGTTAATTTAATTTCTTCACTAACAGGCTTTATATTTTGCATAATACACTTATTGTATTCACATATATCTTCTATATTTGAATATCTAGTATCTCCTATAAATCCTGATGCTCCTGGCCCTAGGCCTAAATAGTAATCACACTTCCAATATATAATATTGTGTTTACATTCTAAATCTTCTTTCGAATAATTAGATATTTCATACTGGTTATATCCATGTCTTTTTAAAGTATCGATTGTATAGTTATACATATTTATATCTGTATCTTCATCTAGTAATTCAAATTCTTTATTTTGATACATATCATATAACTTCGTTCCCTGTTCTAATATAAGTGAATACGCAGATATGTGTGACGGATTTAAATTTATAATTTTATCCAATGTATCTTTCCATTCTTGAGTTTTTTGGTTTGGAAGCGCATACATTAAATCTATATTTATGTTTTTAAACCCTATATCTAATGCATCGTAATAGTTTTTCTCAAATTCTTCATAGGTATGTATTCTTCCTATAGATTTTAAGTGATAATTTTGAGTAGCTTGAAGCCCTATACTCAATCTATTTATACCCATTTTTTTCATATCTTCAAGTTTTTCTCTATTTATTGTTCCTGGATTACATTCAATAGTTATTTCCGCATCTTTTTTTATATTAAAATTCTCATGTATATTATTAACAAGTTCTTTTAGTTCATCTACAGTTAAAATACTTGGAGTTCCTCCTCCAAAAAATACTGTATCAAAACACTTGTCCTTAAATTCTTCTTTATAAAATTTCATTTCTCTTTCTATATTTATTAGATATTCTTTCTTTTGATTACTATTAATTTTATACGAGTTAAAATCACAGTAATAACATTTTTGCGCGCAAAACGGCACATGTATATATAGTCCTAACATAATTACTCCTTAATATTTAAATATAATTATATATATTATACCTCAAAACATAACTATTCTAATCTTATTCATCTAAAATTCATATAAAATATTCCTTGATTAAACTTCTATATACATCAAATAATAATTTCCTTAAGCACAAAAAAGAGATAGTAAAATTACTACCTCTTTTTTATCTATTTATTAAATAATTAGTTAATTATTTTTTTTGCTTTTTTGACATTACTGAGTAAACTGGTAACCCTATAGCTGTAACTATTAATCCACCGGCAGCTACTAAAGTATTATTCATTAATTGGTTAACTATAACGAATAATCCACCAGATATTGCTATTAATGGTATTATTGGGTATAAAGGCACTCTGTATGGTCTTTCTAAGTTTGGTTGATCTTTTCTTAACTTCATTACTCCTATGAACGTTAATACATAGAATACCCATATTATGAATATTGTTAAATCTGTTAATAAGTTGAATTGTCCTGATAATGCATATAAACAAGCAAGTATTGCCATTAAGAATATTGCATTTGCTGGAACTCCACCTTTATTTAACTTACATAATGCTTTACTTCCTGGTAATGTACCTTCACAAGCCAATGCATAAGATACTCTAGGTCCAGTTAATAAGTATCCATTTAATCCACCGAATACAGATATTAATATACCAACTGTTACTATTTTACCACCCATTGGTCCAAATATTCTTTCTGCAACTAATGATGCTGGAGCACTTACTGTTGCCATTTCACTAGCTGGTACAACCCATAAGTAAGCTAAGTTTATAACTACATAAACAGCCATAACTATTGATAAACCACCAACTATAGCTTTTGGTAAGTCTTTACCTGGATTTTTCATTTCTCCTGCTATAGAGCCAACATTTATCCATCCGTCATATGCGAATAATGCTGCTATTAAAACTTGACCTAAAACAGCTCCCATAGATAAGTTCTCACCTATGAATGGAGTTGTTATAGAGTTATCTCCTGATCCATTTATAAATCCGAATACTATTATAACAGCTAATGGTATTAATTTACATATAGTTGCTACAGTTTGTATTGTTCCACCTAATTTAGATCCTACTGTATTTAATACTGCTAAAAATAATATAATTCCTAATGCTATTGGTAATACAACTGCCATATTAGTTTCACTTTGACCTATTAAAGTAGCTGCTTGTTGAGCAAATATTACGCCTAATGCTGCTGCTGTCGCTGGGAAGAATAATACCGCTTGCATCCACCCTGTTAAAAATCCTAATCTGTCTCCATATATCTCTTTGATATATATCATCATACCACCAGTTTTTGGTATTGCTGCAGATACTTCTGCTGCTGTAAGTCCAGCTGCTATTGTTATAACCCCAGCTATAACCCATGCTAACATACCTAAACCTGGTGCTCCACCTGTTGCTGAATATATAGCTTGAGGTTTAAAGAATACCCCTCCACCTATAACCATACCAACAACTGTAGAAAGCGCTGCCGAAAAACCTAAAGTTTTTTGAAGTCCTTTGTTGCCCATCGTTTTCCTCCTTATACTTTTGCTTTATTAAAATGTCCAATATGAATATTACTACATTTTTTTATAAATAACAATACATTTCGACACTTTTATTTATTTTTTTACAGTACTTTAATTAAATTCATTTATTTTATAATTTAGGATAACCATTACCACATTATTTTATTAAATTTTAGTTAGTTTTTATACTAAATTTTCTACATTTTTTGATTATTTGCACAAAAAAAATGAAGGAAAAATTCCCTTCATTTTCTAATAATTAGCTATCTAATTTTAATACAGACATGAATGCTTTTTGTGGAACTTCTACAGATCCAATTTGTCTCATACGTTTCTTACCTTCTTTTTGTTTTTCAAGAAGTTTCTTCTTACGTGATATATCTCCACCGTAACACTTAGCAAGAACATCTTTTCTAAGTGCACTTATAGTTTCTCTAGCCATTACCTTATTACCAACTGCCGCTTGTATAGGCACTGGGAATTGATGTCTAGGTATTTCACCTTTTAGTTTTTCACACATTGACTTCCCTCTTGAGTAAGCTTTACTTTCATGAACTATAAAGCTAAGTGCGTCAACTTGTTCTTTGTTTATTAATATATCTAATTTTACAAGCTTAGAAGGAACATAATCCTTTAACTCGTAATCTAATGATCCGTATCCCCTTGTTCTAGACTTTAGAGCATCAAAGAAATCATAAACAACTTCATTAAGTGGAAGATCATAGTGAAGCATTACTCTTTTTTCATCTATGTATTCCATATTTATCATATCTCCACGTCTCTCTTGGCAAAGTTCCATAACAGTACCTACATAATCTTTAGGAACTATTATATCTCCTTTTACCATAGGCTCTTCTATCATTTGTATCTCATCACGTTCTGGTAAGTTAGCTGGATTTTGTACCATAACTAATTCCCCATCAGTTTTTGTTACTTTATATATAACAGATGGTGCTGTAGTTATTATGTCTAGATCAAATTCTCTTTCTAATCTCTCCTGGATTATCTCCATATGTAATAGTCCTAAGAATCCACATCTAAATCCAAATCCTAATGCTGCTGAACTTTCAGCTTCGAATTCAAGAGCTGCATCATTAACTTGTAGTTTCTCTAAAGCATCTCTTACATTTTCGTACTTTTCTCCTTCACCTGGATATATACCACAGTAAACCATTGGAGTTGCCTTTTTATATCCCGGCATTGGATCATCAGTTGGGTTGTTAGCATCAGTTATTGTATCACCAACACAACAGCTTCTTATATCTTTTATACTAGCTGCAATATATCCAACATCTCCAGCACTTAACTCGTCTAATTCTCTTTGTCCTGGGGCCATAACACCAACTTCAGTTACTTCAAACTTTTTGTTAGTGTTCATCATTTTTATAGTCATACCTTTTTTAACTGTTCCCTCATATACTCTAACGTATGCTACAACCCCTTTATATGCATCATAATATGAGTCAAATATTAATGCTTTTAAAGGAGCTTCTGTATCACCTTGTGGTGCTGGAACATTTTTAACTATAGCTTCTAGTACATCTTCTATATTCAAACCACTTTTAGCTGATATAAGTGGAGCTTCACTTGCATCAAGCCCTATTATATCCTCTATTTCTGTTTTTATTTCATCTGGTCTTGCACTCGGTAAATCTATTTTATTTATAACTGGTAATATTTCTAAATCTTGATCTATTGCTAAATAAACATTCGCTAATGTCTGAGCTTCAACACCTTGCGCTGCATCTACTACAAGTAATGCTCCTTCACAAGCTGCTAAACTTCTTGAAACCTCATAGTTGAAGTCTACGTGTCCTGGAGTATCTATTAAGTTTAAGTAATACTCTTCTCCGTCCTTAGCCGTATAAACTAATCTAATATTTTGAAGCTTTATAGTGATTCCTCTTTCTCTTTCAAGATCCATGTTATCTAATAACTGATCTTTCATCTCTCTTTCACTAACAAGTCCTGTATGTTGAATTAATCTATCTGCTAAGGTAGACTTTCCATGGTCTATATGCGCTATTATACTAAAATTTCTCGTTCTACTTTGTTTGCTGTCCACCTTTTATTCCTCCTTTTTATTATTATCATAACTTTTATTTTATAATATATCCGCAATTATGTAAATATTGATACAACAATTTAAACAAAGGTTCTTAAAATAATATTAGGG
>NZ_JBOGBV010000010.1:0-11377 GCF_051656405.1 Paraclostridium sp. | reverse complement strand
AATATGCCAAGACAAAGACCAAATCATAAATCTGGCGTAGATGCAAAAGAATCTTTCAAAGATATGCGTCTTACTTTTACAGAAGAACAAATGAAAAAAGAAACAGAAAGATGTTTAGGTTGTGGAGCTACTGTTGTAGATGAATATATGTGCGTAGGTTGTGGTCAATGTACTACAAAATGTAAGTTTGACGCTATATCATTAGTAAGAAAATATGATGCAGAAGGTGTAGCTTATGAAGATTTAAAACCAGCAGTAGTTAAAAACGTTATAAGACGAAAAGGTAGAATAATAGGAAAGAAAGTTAAGGATGTATTTGCAAAATAAAATTAAAATAAAATAGATTAGGGGTGCATTATGGGAATTTTATATGAAAAAATGACCTTTGAAGGATGGGGAATTTTCCTATTTGTATTACTTGCATTGATGGCATTCAATGAACTTGGAAGATCAACAAAATGGACGGGAATATTATTATTTATAATAGTACCTATATTTTTAACAATTTTTGTTTGGCCAACTACAGCAGCGCCAGGCAATGAATATGGAACAGGAACTTGGTTTAACTGGGTGAAAACTTATTCGGCACTTGCTGGGTGTGTTTGGTTTATGGCTCTTAGATATATTCCATCGTTACAAAAGAAAAAATGGGCATTGGCTCTTCCAGCGATTATTTTAGCATTAAATATATTTGAAGCTTCTATTAGAGACTTTCAAATTTTCACTTATGGATTAACTGATGGTGGAGTTGTAGATAATCTTTGGACGATATCTGGACCTTGGAATATTATGAATGGTATAGCAGGGTTATTAAATATAGTTACAATTTGTGGTTGTTATGGAATATTTATATCTAAAGATAAAACAAAGGATATGATATGGCCAGATATGATATGGACATGGGTTATAGCTTATGATGTATGGAACTTTGCATATACTTATAACTGTATATCAGACCACTCAATTTATTGTGGAGCAGCTTTATTACTTTCATGTACAATACCAACTTTCTTTATAAAAAAAGGAGCTTGGTTACAACATCGTGCTCAAACATTAGCCCTTTGGATTATGTTTGTTATGACTGTTCCTCAATTTGCTGATAGGATAGCACCAGTTCCTACAACACATAACAAGACAGCTTTCTTTGTGGTAAGTTTAATATCTTTAGCTGTGAATGCAGCTTTAGCAATTTACCAATTTAATAAGGTAAGAAAAAATAAACTTAATCCAATAAAGGATGAAATTTACACAGATACTGATGCGTATCAACAAGTATTAGCTGAAAATAAATAGATAAAAAATAGTACTCTTTAAATAAAATGTAGTTATTAAGTGTGAAAACTTAGTAACTACATTTTTTTTATTTATATTGTATAACCTGTTAACATTGGATAAACATTAAATATGATAAAGTATAATGATATAAAATTTTAATTTATTGATTTATAAGGAGAGCTAAAAATGAGATTACTAGTTATAGAAGATAATATAGAACTGTCAAACTCAATGAAAAAAGGGTTAGAAAATATGAATTTCAAAGTAGATATATCAAACACAGGAGAAGAAGGCGAGGAGAAAGCAAGTATTAATGAATACGATGTTATATTATTAGATTTAAACCTTCCGGATACTGATGGAATAGAAGTACTAAAATACCTTAGAAAAAAATCAATAGACACACCAATAATAATAATAACAGCAAGAGATAATGTATCAGACTTAGCGATAGGATTAGATAATGGAGCAGATGACTATATAACAAAGCCATTTCAACTATTAGAAGTTAGAGCAAGAATTCATGCAGTAATAAGAAGATTCCATGGACGAACAAATCCAATTATAAACATTGGAACTTTAAAGCTTAATCCAGTAAATCGTACTGTGTATATAGATGAAAAAGAGGTAATACTTGCAATAAAAGAGTTTGATATATTAGAGTACATCTGTTATAAACACCCTGCAGTTGTTTCTAGCGAGGAAATTGTAGAGCATGTATATGACGAAAACTTTGACCCGTTTTCATCAGTACTAAGAGTACATATATCAAGGTTAAAAAATAAATTGAAAAATATACAAGGGCAAGAAGTTTTAGTTAATGTTAGAGGAAAGGGCTATTGTTTATGCGTAGAGTAAACTTTAAAAGTGGACTAGTTATAATAATATATTCATTAATACTATCACTTGTTATAGGCGTTGGATTATATAAAATAAAAGGATCTTTTAATAATCTAGAAACTAAAACAAATATAAAAGATGCGAAAGCTATTATTGTTAGCACTTCTGTATCTAACGAAGAAAATTTAATATATAGAGTACTAAAAGAAGGTAGTTATCTAAATTTAAAAGAGTACAATGAAAACTTTGAAAGTCATAAAATGACAGGCACAAGTAAGTTAGTAGATGTAGCTGAAATTGGAAGAGCTTATCTGAAGATAGGATTTAAAGACATACTAAGTATAGTTTTAATATTTTTCTTTGTTTTAATATTATCGTCTTTAATATTATGGATAGTATTAAATAAGATTCATGATAAAGAAATAGAAAATATTGTGAAGAATTTAAATGAGATTGATGATGATTTTAATCCATACTTAGTAAGCAAAACATTTGGGATAGCTTATGAAAATATAAAGGAAAAGTTTAAACAAAATTTAGATGACTATAAAAAATTAAATTCTTATTTATCACATGAACAAAAAAATACTATTGCTATATTAAGAACAAATTTAGAGATAGACAACAATAAAGAATATATTAAATTGGTAGATAATATTGCTGACAGTATAGATGATGTATTAACTTTAAGCGATTTAAAATCTGATGATGAGATGGTTCGTGTAGATGTTTCTTTAATATGTGCTAGTATTTGTGACATGTATCAAAAAAATTATAAAAATATTGAATTTGATTTTGATGAAGAAAATAATACAACTATTTTGGCTAAAGAAAGGTGGATATATAGAGCAGTAAGTAATTTGGTTGATAACGCAGTAAAATATGGCGAGAATAAAATGATAAGAGTATCAGTAAGAAACAAATATAATAGTGTGATAATTAAAGTAGAAGATAACGGAATTGGTATGGAAAAAAATTTTATAGATAGTATATTTAATAATAAATATAGAATTAATGATTTAAAAAAAGATGGATACGGGATAGGTCTAAGTTTAGTATCACATGTGTGTGATTTATGTAATGGAATAGTAGTAGTAGACAGTGAAATAAATAAAGGGTCTTGTTTTTATTTAACCTTTTCTGAATACAAGAATTAATATTTATTTTTAGATTTTAAGTTGAGGGTTAACATTGAGTAAACAATATATTTATTATAATTTGCTTACAGTAAAACCTAAAGAAAAGGAGAATTTAATATGTATATTTTTAAAAATGCATTAAAAAATTTGTCAAGGAATAAGGGGCGAAATATATTATTAGGAATTATAATGACCGCTATACTTTCTTGTACGGCAATATCTATTATTATTAACACAACATCAAATGAGATAATAAAAGATTATAAAAATAGGTTTGGAGCTGAAGTTTTTATTCAACCAAACATGGAAAAGACACAGGATAAAATAAACGAAGGTAAAGTTGAGGAATTGAATAAGGGAGTACCTAATGATATTAAAGAAAAACTTTCTAAGTCTAAGTATATTAAGGAAACTATATTTAGTTTAGCATTTAGTGGTTATAGTGACAAAATAAAAGCTTTAGACCAACCTGAAGGTTCAGATGATTTGAATTTGAGCAATGTTGTAGCTATCGGGGGTAAATCAAATCTTAAGAAAAGTCCAAACTTAAATGTTTTAGGTGGTCTTAGCAATGAGGGTAAAAATGAATTTAAAAATGGAACAAGAAAAATTATAGAAGGAAAAATGCCACAAAAAAATAATGAAGCTATAATAAGTAAAGAATTTGCAAAGTTAAATAATTTAAAAGTAGGAGATAAAATAAATATTAAAAATCCTCAAGACCCGGATAGCTTAGAGTCACTAGATTTAACTATATCAGGAATATATTATGATGGAGCAAAATCTAGTGATTTCGGAATTAAGCATCATATGTTAAATAGAAGTAATGAGATTATTACTACATATGATACTTTAAAAGCATATGATGAAAAATCTAAAGAAGATTTAGTTAGTATGGATGCAAAATATTACTTAAAGGACCCGGACTCAGTAGATGATTTTAATAAAGAAGCTCATGAAATGGGGTTAAGTGATTTATTTGATTTATCTGTAGATGCAAGTAGTTACAACAGTATTGTTAAACCGGTAGAAGGATTAAAAAGTATTTCAAAAATATTTATGACTTTAGTTTTAGGATTTGGAGGAAGCATACTAGTTTTAATTTCTATTTTAGCTATTCGTGAAAGAAAATACGAAATAGGTGTTTTAAGAGCTATGGGTATGAAAAAAGGCAAAGTTGCGCTAGGTTTAATTTTTGAAACTTTATCTATGATACTTATCTCGTTAAGTATAGGATTAACTATTGGAAGTATATCAGCTCAACCAGTTTCAAATATGCTTTTACAAGGTCAAATAGATGCTCAAAAACAAGCTGAATCAATGAGTATGACTGTTGGATTTGCTGGCTCAAGCACAACAACACCAGCGTTAGAAAAATTAGACGTATTTTTAAGTGGGGAAGCTATTTTAAGTATTACACTAATAGCACTATTGCTAGGATTAGTATCTGCTGGAATAGGTATTTTATATATAAATAGATATGAGCCAAGAAAAATACTAACAGAGAGGAATTAAGAATATGAGTTTATTAAGTTTAAAAGATGTAAGTTATAGATATGAAGGTGCTAACAGAGATGTGTTTAACAATATAAATATAGATTTTGAAAAAGGAAAAGTGTATGGAATAATAGGAAAATCAGGAGCAGGTAAAAGTACTTTATTATCATTAATATCAGGACTTGATACATGTAAAAGTGGAGAAGTTTTATACAATGATAACAGTTTAAAAAATATAGATAGAGATTTGTATAGAGCAAAGGATATAGGGGTCATATTTCAAGGATACAATTTATTATTAAATGCTACGGCTAAAGAAAATATATTATTATCTATGAATATAAGCAATTCTAAGCAAGAAGATAAAAATGAATATATAGAAAATTTACTGCAAAGTGTAGGGATTGATTCTGATAAAGCAAATAGAAAGATTTTAAATTTGTCAGGAGGAGAGCAACAAAGAATTGGTATAGCTAGGGCTCTATCGCATAATCCAGATATAATAATTGCTGATGAACCAACTGGAAACCTTGACAATGAAACTGAAGAAAAGATTATGGATATTTTAGTATCATTAGCTCATAAGCACAATAAGTGTGTTATCATTGTAACTCACTCAAAAAAAGTTTGCTCATATCTTGATGAAATTTGGGGGTTAAAATCTGGAAAACTATTATTTATAAAAGATGAAAAGGAAAAAACTAATAGTAATAACTAATAGAAAAAAATTAAATATAGTAATATGATAGGAGAATATTATGAAATCGGTAGATATAAAAAAAGCACCAAAGCTTACAGTCATATTATATATATGTGCAACATTAATGGCTCTAAGCACTATATTTATTATATACAAATCAAATGTTTACATATCAGATTTAGTTAAAGAGGGATTTAATCCTAAAAAGGAGTTAGTAGAGGTAATAAATTATTACTTAGTTACAGTTATACCATTTGTATTTTATACAATATCTTTAATTTCTTTAGGATATATAGTTAAGAAAATAGATTATATAACAAAAAGTAAAGAAGAAATAAAAGAAAAAAGTGTATATTTAGAAAGAGTACCAGAAAATAAAGATGATGAAATAGATGAATTTTTTAATAATATATAAGGAAATAACAAGTAGATTAGAAGTTAATGGAGGGTAAATATATAAAACACATCAATAATTATGTTGATGTGTTTTTTGATTATAAATATTAATAAAATCTTAATAAATCATTGATTTTATCTTAAAAAATAATTCTTATACTATTATATATAAACATAATTAGCTTATTACTAAAAGTATAAACATGGTAAAATGAGAATCGAGGTGAGGAAAATGATAAAAGGGAATGTATTATTAGTTGATGATGATAAAGATATAGTTAAATCTATGGAAATACATTTGAAAAACGAGGGGTTAAAAGTATACAAGGCTTATGATGGAGTAGAAGCATTAGAGCTATTAGTTGAAAAGGAGATTCATCTAATTCTAATGGATATTATGATGCCAAAAATGGATGGATTAAGTGCAACATTAAAAATTAGAGAACAAAAGAATATACCAATTATACTAGTATCAGCGAAAACTCAAGATACAGATAAAATAATAGGGCTTAACATGGGAGCGGATGATTATATAACAAAACCATTTAACCCACTAGAATTAGTGGCGAGAGTTAAGTCTAACTTGAGACGTTACATTGCACTAGGAAACTTTAAACAAGAAAATCTAGAAGAATTAAAAAATGGAGCGTTGGTGATTGATAATGCTAGTAAAAAAGTTACAGTAGATGGAGAAATAGTAAAGTTAACTCCAATGGAATATAAGATATTAGAAATGTTATTAAAAAATCAAGGAAGAGTATTTTCATCTAGGCAACTATATGAAAGTATATGGGAAGAACCTGGATATAATTGTGACAGAACAATCGCAGTACATATAAGAAGGATAAGAGAAAAAATAGAGATAAATCCTAAAGATCCAAAATATATAAAGGTGGTGTGGGGAGTTGGATATAAAATTGATAAGACGTAAAAATTTAGCAGCATTAGTTATATGTTTTTGTATAAGTATAATTAGCGCTAATATTCAAAATATATATTTTTATATAGACTGCTTAAATAAAGATTTTTATAAAAGTTATGAGTTGGAAAGGACTTTATATGAAATAGCAACCAATTCTGTATATACAGTAGTTGGAGATAATGCAAGTGAAAAAATGCTTAATTATAGAAATGAAAGCCGAGAATTTATTTCTAATAACACTTGTGCTCAGATATTTGTTATGAATAATAAAAGTAAGGAAGTATATTCGAATAATATTTTTGAATTTAATAAATATATGAAATCTGTAGAAAACTATGCAGAGATATATGAAATTAACTTCAAACAAAATACTATGTATAAGCTAATAGATGGTGAGAAAGTTAGAGTATCTACCAAGAATTTTGGAAACTTATCACAGACAAGAAAAGAAGATGTTAGCACCTATGTAGCGATACCATATACTTATAATATACGAGAGTATAAAAATACTAACGATAAGGACCCTTTATATATAAGATATATACAATTTACTAAAAATAATAGAGATGCAAAGATTTTTATATATTCTAAAATAATAGCATTAATAATATTAGTCGCGTACTTAGTTTTATATATGATGAAGAATAAAAATCGAAATAAGAAAGTTATATTTACAAATTTATTATTAATTTTATTAGCATTAATATTATCAATATTACAATCTGAAGTATATGGGTGGAGTATTTTCTATCCTATTGTTAACACAGGGTTGCTTTATATTGTATATTATTCAAGTCAATTATTGAGAGGTAAAAAACAAGAAGGAAAGTTTATTTCTAAGATATTAATAACAAAAAAATTATGTGATTTAAAGATAAAAAATGCTACATTGTACAATGTAATAAAATATATATGGGTGTTTATATTAGTATTATTAATACAAGTTATTTCAATTTTTATATCTGATGATAATTATATAGTAAATGAATTTATAATGTATATTGCTCCGTATATATATATAACTTTATGCATAATTGCTATTTTAGTTATAATAGATAAAGTAAAAAAGATTGAGAAAATAAGAAATGGAATTTCTGAAATAAAAGATGGAAATATAGAATATAAAATAGAAATAAAAAAAGATTCATTATTTAATGATATAGTATGCGATATAAATGAAATGGGACAAACTATAAATGTAGCAGTTGAAGAAAGACTAAAAAGTGAGAGAATGAAAAATGAACTTATCACAAATGTATCTCATGATTTAAAAACTCCTCTTACAGCTATGATTAACTATATAAGTTTAATGAAAAATGAAGATATACAACCTGATTACATAAAAGATTATATACAAGTTTTAGATAAGAGGTCTCAAAGATTAAAAGTCTTAATCGAGGACTTATTTGAAGCATCTAAGATTGGAAGTAACGATATAGAATTAGATATAGAAAAAACAGATATAAACCAATTACTTACGCAAACTCTAGTAGAGATGGAAGAATATATAAATGAATCTAAACTAGAATTTATAGTGAATACACCTGAACATGAGGTATACATATTAGCAGATGGTAAAAAGACTTTTAGAGTATTTGAAAATATAATTTCTAATATACTGAAATATTCTTTAGAGGGAACTAGAGTATATTTAGATTTAGAAGAAATAAATGATAAGATATATATAAGTTTTAAGAATGTGTCTAAGTACAAGCTTAACTTTAATCCAGATGAAATAACTGAAAGATTTACAAGAGGAGATTTATCAAGAAACACAGAAGGATCTGGGCTTGGACTTGCAATAGCTAAGGGGTTTGTAGAAGCTCAAGATGGAAACTTAAAAGTAGATATAATAGGTGATTTATTTATTATTAATATAGATTTTAATTTATTGAAATAAAAATTAAAAATATGTTAATTAAATTCTAGTTGGATAAGCTAAGCTACTACTATGATTTTTTAAAATTGCTATAAAAAAAGATAATTAATATAATGAAAGTTGTTTTAATAAATTTAGAGAAAAAGGAGGGATATTCATGAAACATGAATGGAGAAAAAAAGAAAAAGAATATTACATACCAAAAGAAAAACCTCAACTAGTAGAAATACCTGAATTCAAATTTCTAACTCTAAAAGGGCAAGGAAACCCAAACAGTGAAGGATTCTCAAAAGCGATAGAAACACTATACTCACTAGCTTACGCTATAAGAATGATGCCTAAAAAAGGTATCACTCCAGAAGGATACTTTGAATACACAGTATATCCATTAGAAGGAATATGGGACTTAACTGAAAAAGGTAGAGCTGAAGAAGCTCTTAACAAGGACGAGTTAGTTTATACATTAATGATTAGACAACCTGAATTTGTAAATAAAGAAGTTTTCAATATAGCTATGGATATTGCAAAAAAGAAAAAGTCAAATCCATTATTAGAAAAAGTAGAGCTTAAAAATATTAAAGAAGGAACTTCAGTACAAATGCTTCACGTGGGACCATATGATGATGAACCAAGAACTTTTTCAGCTATGCAAGAGTTTTGCAATGAAAATAATTTAAAGATAAAAACAAAAGCTCATAGAGAAATATATCTTTCAGATTTTAGAAAGACTGAAGCATCAAAACTAAAAACTGTTCTTAGATATAGGGTAGAAGAAAATTAATATATTTAATAATTTGACTGAAATACATACTTGTACTAATATAAACTTATATTAATTTAGATAAATTAGAGAGGTTAATAAGTATGATAAAAGCAGTTGTAAAGGATATATTATTTTTAGAACAAAAATCAGAACTTGCGACAAAAGATGATGTAGAAGTTATAAATGATTTAATAGATACATTAAGAGCAAATTTAGACCATTGTGTAGGAATGGCAGCTAATATGATCGGAGTAAAAAAGCGTATATTAGTATTTAGTGTAGGGGAGATGATAATTCCTATGGTAAATCCAGTTATACTAAAAAAAGAGATTCCTTATGAAGCTGAAGAGAGTTGTTTATCTTTAGAAGGATTTAGAAAAACAACTAGATATGAAAAAATAGAGGTAGAGTATCTAGATAGAAACTTTAAAAAACATAAGCAAGTATTTACAGGATTTACAGCACAAATTATTCAACACGAAGTAGATCACTTCGAAGGAATAATAATATAGCATAGAAATGAAAAAGGCGCGCCCTATTGTAGAGCGACGCCTTTTTTAATATATTAATGGATAGTTCCCATAACTGTACTCATTACAAAGTTAAGAATAAACAAGCCGCTAAGTACGTACATAGCTACAGAAACATTTTTCCCTTTATTTATAACTAAATTAAGAATTGTATAAACTATAAATCCAATAGATATACCATTTACAATATTATAAGTAAAAGGTATTATCGTAATCATTAAGATTATAGATATAGTTTCTATCAAATCTCCTTTTTCTAAGTCAAAGAAAGTTTGTATCATAAGTATCCCTATAAATATAAGAACACTACTTATGACACCATCTGGTATAAGTTTTAATACAGGTATTAAGAACAATGATAGTAAGAATAATGTAGCAGATGTAAATGCAGCTACTTTGCTTTTACCACCAACACTGATCCCTGAGAAGTTTTCAGCTGCAACTATAGTTGGACTTGTTCCACATATTCCGGCTATTATATTAGATATTCCAGTTACCTTAAATGATTTTTGGAAATCTTCTTCTCTTTTTAGCGCTCCTAATTGACCATATAAAATTCCCATATTTTCAAATACTATTACAATTGTTATAGAGAATACTGCTACCATAAACGGTATAGACCAAACATTTTTAAATGACATACCTAAAAATACTTCTTTAATAGCACCTATGTTAAATCCTGCAAAATCTAAACTGCTTAGACTAGTTACTCCCATAATAAGTGATAATACTGTACCGATTATTATACTTATAAGTAAGTTACCTGGTACGTTTTTCATATTTAATATTAATATGATAATTAAAGTTACTATACTTAAAAGGGTTTCCTTGTCTGCAATATTACCAATACCTATCATAGTATTTTCATTACCTACAACAAGACCACTTTTTTGAAGGCCTATGAATAAGATTAAAAATCCTACTCCTGTAGTTATTGCATGTTTTAAGTTATTTGGTATCGAGCTCATAAGAATTGAAGTTAGCTTTGTACTTGCTATTAAAGTGAATATTACACCACTCACTAAGACTGCTGCTAAACCTTCTTGCCATGACAACCCCATTGATTGAACAATAGTATAAGTAAATAATGAGTTTATTCCCATTCCAGGGACTAATATAAGTGGAGTATCTGAGAATACTCCCATAAGAATTGTAGATATAGTACATGTAAGTACTGTAGCTATCATAGCTGCATCTGGACTTATACCTGCATCAGATAATATTAATGCATTAGTCATTATGATATACACGCTGGCTATGAATGTTGTGATTCCTGCTAAAATCTCTGTCTTAAAATTTTGTGTTGCAATTGATTCTAATTTACTGCTTGATAGTTTTTGTTCCATCCTTCTTCCTCTTTATTTTGGTTCCCTCGCCCGCCCGCATTGGTTAATGCCCATATATATTACCACTATTTTTTTTTATTGTCTATAATT
>NZ_JBOGBV010000009.1:0-23306 GCF_051656405.1 Paraclostridium sp. | reverse complement strand
TACTAGAAGATAAATATAAAGAACTAAGTGAAAAAATAGCAGACCCGGAAATAATAAATAACCAAAAAGTATGGCAGAAATTTATAAAAGAACATGCTGAAGTAGAGCCAATTGTAATGAAATTTAGAGAATATAAAGAAGTAATGAACGCGATAGCTGATTCTAAAACTATTTTACAAGAGGAATCAGATGAAGAGCTAAGAGAATTAGCTAAAATGGAATTATCTGAAATGGAAGAAAAAGTTGAGCCTATAGAGGAAGAATTAAAAATACTATTATTACCAAAGGACCCTAATGATGATAAAAACGTTATAGTTGAAATTAGAGGTGGAGCTGGAGGAGATGAAGCAGCTCTATTTGCTGGGGACTTATTTAGAATGTACTGCAGATATGCAGAGAGAAGAAAATGGAAAATTGAATTATTAAGTGCCAGTGACACTGGTGTTGGAGGATATAAAGAAGTATCTTTCATGATAAAAGGTAATGGAGCATATTCTGTTCTTAAGTATGAATCAGGAGTTCATAGAGTTCAAAGAATACCATCTACTGAATCAGGAGGAAGAATACATACATCAACAGCAACGGTTGCAGTCTTACCAGAGGTAGAAGATGTTGAAGTAGAAATAAATCCAAATGACTTAAGAATAGATGTTTTCCGTTCTTCAGGAAATGGAGGGCAAAGTGTTAATACTACAGACTCTGCAGTAAGGGTTACACATATACCTACAGGAGAAGTAGTATCTTGCCAAGATGGAAAATCTCAGTTAAAGAATAAAGAACAAGCTTTAAAAATATTAAAAGCTAGATTATATGATAAAGCAGTTGCTGCACAACATAAAGATATAGCTGCAGAAAGAAAAAGTCAGGTTGGAACAGGGGATAGATCTGAAAGAATAAGAACTTACAACTTCCCTCAAGGAAGAGTAAGTGATCATAGAATAAACTTAACTTTATACAAATTAGATGCATTCTTAGATGGAGATTTAAATGAAATGATAGATGCATTAATAACTGTAGATCAAACTGAAAAAATGATGTCTATATAGTTTTAATATAAAAAATCCCTATTTTGAATAGGGATTTTTTGCAAGCAAAAAGAGTTATTAGCTAGTATTGTAATAATAGCAATTTATATTACATAAAATTTAGAGCAAGTTAAATAATACTAGGGGGTAACAAAAATTGTTTCGAATAACATTGATTGGATTGATATCTGGAGTTATAGGGACAGGAATCGGGGGCATTATATCCACTGTTTTTAGAAAAAATGTAAAAAGATATATAAGTTTTTTTATGGGAATATCTGGAGGCGTAATGCTAGCTGTTGTAGTATTTGATCTTCTTAAAGAATCCATGAATCAAATAGGGGTTATTTATACAAGTTTGTTTGTATTTGCTGGAGCTTTACTTACTATGTTAATAAAAAATAAACTAGAAGTAGAATCGGATCTTAAATCAGGATATTTAATATTTTTAAGTATACTTTTACATAACTTACCAGAAGGTTTAGCGATAGGATCTTCATTTATAGCAACTGAAAACCTAGGAATTACTTTAGCAATCGTAATAGGTATTCATAACATACCAGAAGGTTTAGCAATGGCGCTTAGTTTAGCTGGGAGTAAAATGAGCACATTTAAAGTTGTATTATTAACATTAATAGCAGGAATTCCTATGGGTATAGGTAGTTTTTTTGGCGCATATTTCGCAGGTATGTGTACTTCTTTAATAGGGGGGTTCTTAGCTATAGCAGCAGGAACTATGATGTATGTAGTTTTAGAAGAAATATTTCCATCAGCGAAATCTATTTATTCTATAATAGGTTTTTTGATTGGAATTTTAGTAGTCAGCTATATATAAACTAAATATGAAGGAAGGTATACTAATGATAAATACAAAAATAAGTAAAATCGACGAATCAAATATAGATATAGAAGAAATAAGAAAGCATGCAAAATTATTATCTCAAGGAAAAACAGTTATTTTTCCTACAGAAACAGTTTATGGTTTAGGTGCAAATGCTTTAGATGAGGATGCTGTAAAAAAAATATATGAAGCAAAAGGAAGACCTAGCGATAATCCTTTAATAGTACATATATGTGAAAAAGATGAAATAACTAAATTGGCTACTGATATAAATGAAAAAGCTAAGATTCTAATGGATGAATTTTGGCCAGGTCCACTTACTATGATTTTTAAGAAAAAGGAAATAGTTCCACAAAGAACTAGTGGTGGTTTGGACACTGTGGCGATAAGAATGCCTTCGAATCCTATTGCCAGAGAAATTATAAGACAATCAGGAGTACCTATAGCTGCTCCGTCAGCTAATATATCAGGTAGACCATCTCCAACAAAGGGAGAGCATGTATGCGATGAAATGAACGGAAGGGTAAATGGAATCATAGTTGCAGGAAATTGTGATTTTGGACTTGAATCTACAGTTGTAGATATGACATCTGAAAAACCTATGATCTTAAGACCTGGGAGTGTTACTAAAGAGCAGATGGAACTTTTAATAGGAGAAGTTCTTATAGATCCATCTATTGAAGGAAAGGCAGACGTAAAAAAAGCTAAAGCACCAGGAATGAAATATACACACTATTCACCAAATGGAGATGTTTTTATAGTAAGTGGAGAAGATTCAAAAGTAGTTAATAAAATAAATTCTTTAATAGCTGAAAATGAAGAAAAAGGATTAAGATGTGGGGTTATGTGCCTTAATAAAAATAAAGAAAACTATAAAGGTGAAGTAATAGGTCTTGGAGATAACTTAGAAGAAGTTGGAAGTAACCTTTTTAATGCATTAATAGAAATGGATAAAAAAGAAATGGATATAATATATTCTGAAGCTTTCTCTAATCATGGAGTGGGTAGAGCTATAATGAATAGATTAATGAAGTCAGCTGGGTATAAAATTATAGAATTATAAATAATAAAGTACAAAAAATATATGAAATAATTATGTATAAATGATGCAAAAATATTTAAAGTTTAGTATAATATAAAATTAAGTATAAATCTATGTATACAAAAGTATTGGAGGTATTGGACTATGAAGATAGGTTTAGGTAGCGATCACGGTGGATACAATTTAAAAGAAGAAATAAAAAAGCATTTACAATCAAAAGGAATTGAATGTGTAGACTTTGGAACTGAAAATGGAGTAGATTCAGTTGACTATCCTATATATGGAGAAAAGGTTGCCAAAGCTGTTGTTAGCAAGGACGTAGACTATGGGATATTATGTTGCGGGACAGGTATAGGAATCTCATTAGCAGCTAACAAAGTTAAAGGTATTAGATGTGCTGTTGTTTCAGATACATTTTCAGCTAAAATGTCAAAAGCACATAATAATGCAAACATGCTTTCTTTAGGAGAGAGAGTAATTGGAAAAGGGTTAGCTCTTGAGATAGTTGATGCGTGGATAAACACTGAATTTGAAGGTGAAAGACACTTAAGAAGAGTAAATATGTTAAATGACATAGAACAAAATAATTAGGAGGCTTACATAATGAAAAAAGTAGTAGTTGCAGATCATCCATTAATACAACACAAATTAACTTTAATGAGGGATAAAAATACAGGATCTAAAGATTTTAGAGAACTTCTAACAGAAATAACAATGCTTATGGGATATGAAATAACAAGAGAATTACCTTTAGAGGAAATAGAAATAGAAACTCCTGTTGTTAAAACTAAAGCAAAAGTTATAGCTGGAAAGAAATTAGGAATAGTTCCGATATTAAGAGCTGGATTAGGAATGGTAGATGGACTTGTAAACTTAGTTCCAGCAGCTAAAGTTGGACATGTAGGTTTATACAGAGACCCAGAAACTTTACAACCAGTTGAATACTATAGTAAATTCCCACAAGATATACAAGAAAGAGAAATGATAGTAGTAGATCCAATGTTAGCTACTGGTGGATCTGCTGTAGCAGCGATAGATGTATTAAAGAGAGATGGAGCTAAAACTATAAAATTAGTTAATTTAGTTGCTTCTCCAGAAGGTATAGAAGAAGTTCACAAATATCATCCAGATGTTGATATATATGTAGCTAATATCGATGAGAAATTAAATGATCATGGATATATAGTTCCAGGACTAGGAGATGCTGGAGATAGATTATTTGGAACTAAGTAATAAATTTAAACAAGGTATCTATAAAGTTTTATAGATGCCTTTTTCCGTTGAGTTATTAACTTAAACATTAGGAAAACACTTATTAAAATAACCAATGTATACTATAAAAAAATTAAATTTAAAAAAATATTTTAAAATATTTTTTTAAAATGTAATTATTTGTAGAAAAATTTTCATAAAAGGTATAATATATATATATCTTTTATGGATTTATATCAAAAAAATAAATTAAAAAGTTTAAATTTTTCAAATGTTTTTAAAAGTAAAAATGTGCATAAATACTAGGATAATGAAGATTATATAAGTATAAACTTAAAAATGAAATAAATTATACAACAATTATTTCATAATATATACATTTGAATAATTAAAAAAAAATTATTCAAAATTTATACAAAAATGAAAAAACTGAAATTTAAAAATCAATATTAGGTATTGATAAAAATATTTAAAAGAAATATAATAATGAAATATAATTTACAATTAAAATATTCAATGTTTCAAACAAACATCTTACATACAATGGATTAATAGAATTAAAATAAATTACGATACAAGAGGTATGATATTTATGGAAGATAAACATAGAAAATATGTACAGGCTCTTAGTATGATTTCTTTAATAAGCCAAGTAGGATTGATGATTTTAATCCCTATTTTAGGATGTGCTTTTATAGGAAAGTACTTAGATGATAAATTTGGAACTAGTCCATTTTTATTATTGATTTTCCTTTTATTAGGAATAGGCGGTGCATTTAGTGGTGTTTATAAAACCTTAATTGTATACGCAAGAAGGAAGTGATTAAATGAATGATGGTTTAGGAAAACAAATAAGAGACGTAAATAAAGGTATACTCATAATTGATTTAATCGCAGCAATACTTATTGTTTTTTTATCAAACTCTCCAAAAGAAATGCTTACAGGTCTTTTGTTTGGGAGCATAATAGCTATGTTAAATTTTAGATTACTAGCTATCTCGTTACAAAAATCAGTAACGTATCCTCCTGCTAAGGCTCAAATATATTCAACTAGTAGATACATAATAAGGATGACAATAGTAGGTGTGGTTTTATTTGTTTCAGCAAAATCTCCACATATAAGTGTTATTGGAACTACCATAGGCTTATTGAGCACTAAGTTTTCTATATTAGGCAAAAGAGTAGTAGTAGACAAACTTAAAAGAAAGGAGGCGTAACTGTGAAGCAAGCACAATATATACTATATTTTGGAAATTTTAAGTTAAGTGATACAGTTATAACAAGTTGGATAATATTAGCAGGTCTTGCTATAGCATCTTATTTTTTAACTAGAAACTTAAAGAAAGTTCCGACTAGTAAAGTACAAATATTTTTAGAGTTTGTTATAGGTGGATTTGATAAGTTTGTAAAGGCAACTATGGGACCAACAGCTATAAAGGAATTACCTTTTATTGTTCCATATATAGGAAGTTTATTCTTATTCTTTGCAACATCAAACCTTATAGGACTATTAGGATTTAGATCACCTACAACAGATTTAGACACTACATTAGCATGGGCATTAATAACATTCTTTATGATTTACTATGCAGGTGTCAAGAAAAAAGGTATGGGAATGTTCAAGGAGTTACTTGAGCCAATACCATTCTTATTACCGCTTAATATAATAGGGGAATTAGCAAAACCTATATCATTAAGTTTCCGTCCATTTGGTAATATATTAGGAGGATCTGTTATCATGGCACTTTTATATGAATTTTTAGGATTCGTGTCAATGAAGTTGACAGGTATACATATACCTTTTGGACAATTAATAATACCAGTACCATTACATTTATACTTTGATATATTTGCTGGTGTATTACAAGCGTTCATATTCATAATGCTTACAATGGTATTTGTATCAAATGCTACAGAGTAATTGATATGTAAATAAACAAAAAACAATAAAAAATTATTGAAATTTAAGGAGGAAACAATCATGGAAACAGCTATATTATTAGCAGGTTCAGCTATAGGAGCAGGTATCGCAGTTGCAACAGGTATAGGAGCAGGAATAGGACAAGGGTTCGCAGCAGGTAAAGCTGCAGAGGCAGTTGGAAATCAACCAGAAGCTAAAGGTGATATAACTCAAACAATGTTACTTGGAGCTGCAGTTGCAGAGTCTTCAGCAATATATGGTTTAGTTGTAGCTATAATACTTCTATTCGCTAATCCATTCATAACAAAATTATAAGAATTAAGGTTTAAGGCATTATAAATAGGAGGTGGGGAACCATCTCCTAATTACGAATTGTGATTAGTAGAAAGGAGGAATAAGGATGGAATTAAAACCACTAATTGGGTTAACATATGAATTACTATTCCAATTAATAAATACATTCTTAGTGTTTGTTATTTTAAAGAAACTTTTATTTAAACCTGTTTTAGGAATAATAGAAGCGAGAGAAAAAGATATTCAAACAAACTTAGCTCAAGGAGAGAAATCTAAATCTGAGGGTGAAAAGTTCAAAAAAGAATTTGAAGAAAAAATAAGTTCTGCTAAAGAGCAAGGGCAAGAAATAATAAAACAAGCAACTGTAAGAGCAGAACAAAAATCAGAGGAAATAATATCTACAGCTAAAAATGAAGCTACAAGCATAAAAGAAAAAGCTAGCAAAGATATAGTACAAGAAAGACAAAAAGTTATGAATGAAGTTAAGGATGATATATCTTCAATAGCTTTACTTGCAGCATCTAAGGTTATAGAAAGTGACCTAGATAAGTCTAAGCATGAAAAGCTAATAAATGACTTTATAAAAGAGGTAGGCGAAGCTCAATGATAAATATAGTTGCAAGCAGATACGCTGAAGCCTTATTCCAAGTTGGAGAAGACTCTAAGTCGACTGAAAAACTATATAATGAGCTAAAGGCTGTAGTAGATATAATAAATGAAAATAAAGAGTTTGCAAATATATTAAAATCTCCAATAGTTTCAAAGGACGATAAAAAAGATTTAATATCTAATGTATTTGGATCTCAATTAAATAAAGAAATGTTAAATTTCATGAAAATATTAGCTGATAAAGATAGATTATCTTTAATAACTGGTATAGCAGAAGCTTTTAAAGCTTTATTAAATGATAAAAACAATATATTAGAGGGAGTTGCTATAACAGCAGTTCCTATGGAAAGTGAAGAACTTGAAGGACTTCAAGCTAAGCTTTCAACTAAATATAACAAAACAGTTATTTTAAAAAATGAAGTAGATGAGTCTGTATTAGGTGGAGTCCTAGTTAGACTTGGAAACGAAGAGATAGATGGAACAGTTAAAAATCGTTTAGATAAGATGAAGGAACAACTATCTCAAGTAATATCTTAGGAGGGCGGTGAACCCATGAATTTAAAACCAGAAGAAATAAGTGCTATAATAAAAGAGCAAATAAAGAATTACGAAAATAAAGTAGAGTTAACAGATACAGGAAGTGTTTTAAAAGTTGGGGACGGTATAGCTAGTGTTTACGGGTTAGAAAAAGCTATGGCTGGTGAGTTATTAGAGTTCCCAGGTAAAGTATACGGAATGGCTCTTAACCTTGAAGAAGAAATGGTTGGGGCAGTTATGCTAGGAGATGACTCTGGAATAAAAGAAGGAGACATCGTAAAAAGAACTGGTAATATAGTTCAAGTTCCAGTTGGAGACGAAATGATAGGTAGAGTTGTAAACTCATTAGGTCAACCAGTTGATGGAAAAGGACCTATAAATGCAACTAAATTCAGACCAGTTGAATCTGAAGCTACAGGAATAATGGCTAGAAAATCTGTTCATGAGCCATTACAAACAGGTATGAAAGCTATAGATGCCATGATACCAATAGGTAAAGGGCAAAGAGAGCTTGTTATCGGAGATAGACAAACAGGTAAAACATCTATATGTATAGATACAATACTTAACCAAAAAGGTAAAGATGTTATATGTATATATGTTGCAATAGGACAAAAACGTTCTACTGTTTCTCAAGTTGTTAGTACATTAGAAAAAGGTGGAGCAATGGATTATACGATAGTAGTTTCTGCTACTGCATCTGAACCTGCACCACTTCAATTCTTAGCTCCATATGCAGGTGTTGCTATGGGTGAAGAATTCATGTTCAATGGAAAACATGTATTAATAGTATATGATGACTTAACTAAGCATGCCGTTGCATACAGAGAAATGTCATTATTACTTAAGAGACCACCAGGACGTGAAGCGTACCCAGGAGACGTATTCTACCTACATTCAAGATTACTTGAAAGAGCAGCTAAGTTATCTGACGAATTAGGAGCAGGATCAATAACTGCATTACCTATAATAGAAACTCAAGGTGGAGACGTTTCTGCTTATATACCAACTAACGTTATATCTATAACAGATGGACAAATATACCTTGTACCAGAATTATTCTACGCAGGAATAAGACCTGCAGTTGACCCTGGTATATCAGTTTCAAGGGTTGGAGGATCTGCACAAATAAAATCAATGAAAAAAGTTGCAGGACCATTAAAACTTCTTTACTCACAATATAAAGAACTTGCTGCATTCTCTCAATTCGGATCTGACTTAGATGAAGATACTAAGAAGAGACTTGCTCAAGGGGAAAGAATAGTTGAGGTTCTAAAACAAGGAGAACATCAACCAATGGAAGTTTCAAATCAAGTTGTAATGGTATTTGCAGTTACAAATAACTTATTAGCAGATATACCTGTAAATAACATAAAGAGATTTGAAGCAGAATTATTAGAATTTATAGATGCTAATTATCCACAAATAGGAGAAAAAATTCTTGCAAATGAAGACTTTGCTCAAGAATTAACGAACGCTATAAACGATTTCAAAAAGAAATTTGTTATAGAAGCGTAATCCTTTTTAAAAAAAGGAGGTAACTCAATTGGCAGGAGCTGGAATGAAGGAAATCAAAACTCGTATTGCCAGTGTTGAAAATACGAAACAAATAACTAAAGCGATGGAATTAGTATCTTCTTCTAAATTTAGAAGAGCTAAGGAAAAAGCTGAAAGTTCTAAAGCGTATTTTAACACTTTAAAAGAAGCTGTAGAGAATATAGCTAAGAGTACGAGCGGAGTTAAAAGTGAATTTCTTAAACAAAGAGAAGTTAAAAATAGATGTTATGTAGTAATAGCAGGAGATAGAGGTCTTGCAGGTGGATACAATGCAAATGTATTTAAAACATTAGCTGCTGAAACTCAAGATCATAAAAATATTAAAGTTGTTACTATAGGAAAAAAAGCAAAAGAATTTGTTAGCAAAAGAGACTTTGAAGTAATAGGATCAATACCTTCTGTTGAAAATGCTAACTATGAAGATATAATGAATATATCAAAAACTGTAATGGATTCGTATCAAAACGGAGACATAGACGAAGTTAAATTAATATATACAGAGTTCGTTTCTGCATTAAGTCAAGAACCGAGATTAGTTAAGCTTTTACCAATAAGTATAGAAGCTAACGAAGGTGAAGAGAAGAAGCAAAGTGGAGCGGCAGTTCAATACTTACCTTCTCCAGACGCTGTGCTTGGATTTATAGTTCCTAAGTATGTATCAGGAATGATATACGGAGGATTAGCTGAGTCTTACGCTTCAGAGCAAGCGGCAAGAAGAACAGCTATGGAATCAGCAACAGATAATGCAAATGAAATGATATCTAATTTAGAATTACAATACAATAGAGCAAGACAAGCTGCAGTTACTCAAGAAATATCTGAGATAGTTGCAGGAGCTTCTTCAGCTCAATAAATAAGGAGGTTAGGACATGGCAAACATAGGTAAAATAGTTCAGGTTATCGGGCCAGTTGTTGACGTAAAGTTCAATGATGAAAAAAGCTTACCTAATCTATTAAATGCATTAGAGATAAAGCACGGAGATAAGAAAATAGTTGTAGAGGTTGCACAACACGTTGGTGATGACACTGTAAGATGTATATCAATGAGTTCAACTGATGGACTTGTGAGAGGTATGGAAGTTGTTGATACAGGAGCTGCTATAAGTGTTCCTGTAGGAGAAGAAACTTTAGGAAGAATATTCAATGTATTAGGGGAGCCAGTTGATGGTAAAGAAGCTCCAAAAGATGCTCCTAAAAACCCTATACATAGAGAAGCACCAGCATTCGATGAATTAAACCCAGGAGCTGAGATATTAGAGACTGGTATAAAAGTTGTTGACTTACTAGCACCATACTTAAAAGGTGGTAAGATAGGTCTATTCGGAGGAGCTGGAGTTGGTAAAACAGTTCTTATACAAGAACTTATCAACAATATAGCTACTCAACACGGTGGTATATCAGTATTCGCAGGTGTTGGAGAGAGAACAAGAGAAGGTAACGACTTATTCCATGAGATGAGCGATACAGGAGTTATAAACAAAACAGCTCTAGTATTCGGACAAATGAATGAGCCACCTGGAGCAAGAATGAGAGTTGCTTTAACTGGTCTTACAATGGCTGAATATTTCAGAGATCAACAAGGACAAGACGTTTTATTATTCGTAGATAATATATTCCGTTTCACTCAAGCAGGATCTGAGGTTTCTGCACTTCTTGGACGTACTCCATCAGCAGTTGGATACCAACCAACATTAGCAACAGAGATGGGTAGATTACAAGAGAGAATAACATCTACAAACAAAGGGTCTATAACATCAGTTCAGGCTGTATATGTACCTGCCGATGACTTAACTGACCCAGCACCAGCTACAACATTCACTCACTTAGATGCTAAAACAGTTTTATCTAGACAAAAAGCTTCTCTAGGTATATTCCCAGCTGTTGACCCATTAGAGTCTACATCTAGAGTTCTTGATCCAGCTATAGTTGGTAAAGAGCATTACGAGATAGCAGTATCAGTTCAATCTATACTTCAAAAGTATAAAGAACTTCAAGATATAATAGCTATACTTGGTATGGATGAATTATCTGATGAAGATAAGATAACTGTTAACAGAGCTAGAAAGATAGAGAGATTCTTATCTCAACCATTCTTCGTTGGTGAGCAGTTCACAGGAATACCAGGTAAATATGTACCTGTTAAAGAAACTGTAAGAAGTTTCAAAGAAATATTAGAAGGTAAGCATGATAACTTACCAGAATCAGCTTTCTTATTCGTAGGAAGTATAGAAGAGGCAGTTGAAAAAGCGAAGGAGAGTAGATAATAATGGCAAGCGAATTTGCGGTTAAAATTGTTACTCCTGAAAAAGTCTTCTATGAAGGTCAAACAGAGATGATAATAGTGAGAACTACTGAAGGAGATAGAGGTATATTAAAAAACCACAGACCTTTAGTTGCAGGATTATCAGATGGAACTCTACGTCTAAAAAGAGAAGGTAAATTTAAAGATGCAAAAATATCTGGAGGATTCGTTCAAGTTGAAAAAGAGCAAGCTGTTATTTTAACTGAATCTGCAGAATGGTTATAGAAAAAAGGCTAGAGTTTAACTCTAGCCTTTTTATTTTTTTACAACTAAGTAAATTTATAACCACTATTCACTTAAATTTAAATGCTTGTGGAACTATTAAAATAAATTTCTCTATAGTAATATAAAAATAGATTTGAAAATAAAATTTAGTATAAACAATTGAATAGATTTGAATTTAAGTAACAAAATAGTAATATATACATAAATTTGGAGGTATCCATGAATATATTGGGTATAGGTATAGATATAGTAGAAATAGAAAGAATAGAAAACATATTAAAAAATAAAAAAAGATTTTTAAATAAAATATTCACTGATGAAGAGATAAAGTATTTTGAATCAAAAAACTTTAGAGCTGAAACTATAGCTGGAAATTTTTCTGCAAAAGAAGCCATAAGCAAAGCTTTTGGAACAGGCATAAAAAATTTTAATTTTGATGACATAGAGGTTTCAAGAGATAAAAATGGAAAGCCTATAGTTAAAACTTATAATAATTTAAGACAAATGTGCATAGATTATAATGTTTTAGAAATACAAGTTTCTATATCTCATAGTGAAAATTATGCTGTAGCTAATGCTATGGTAATAGTTAAGGAGTGATAAGATGAAAACTAAAAAAGCGAAAGATATAATGACTACTAATGTAAAGGTAGCAAGAGAAACTGACAATATACAGGATATAGCTAACATTCTTATAACTGAGAAAATAGGTGGAGTACCTGTAGTGGATAAAGATAATAAAGTTGTAGGTATTATCTCAGAAACAGATATAATGAAAAAAGAAAAATACGTAGATCCTCCAGAGTACATAACATTTTTACAAGGGTTAATATGTATTAATGATTTTAAAAAGATAGAACATGATATAAAAGATATAGCAGCTACTAAAGTTAAAGACTTAATGTCTAACGATGTAATAAAAGTTTATGAGAATGATACATTTGATGATATTGCAAATATAATGATAAAAAGAT
Organism: Paraclostridium sp.; assembly: GCF_051656405.1. Taxonomy (GTDB): domain Bacteria; phylum Bacillota; class Clostridia; order Peptostreptococcales; family Peptostreptococcaceae; genus Paraclostridium. Next base: position 10,767 of record NZ_JBOGBV010000009.1, on the reverse strand, counting down.
CAGTAAACAGGGTTCCTGTAGTTGATGAAAATGGCAAAATAAAGGGTATAATTTGTAGATACGATATAATAAAATCTATGTATGAAGAATAGGTTTTAAATTAGGAGGTATTGTGTGAAACGCAAGTGGACGTTATTTTTGATTTTAGTTATAAGTTTTACGACTATATTTATAGGTTGTGAAAAAAGCAAGTCCACAAAAGAAGAGGTATACAAAAACTTTCAAAATGACATATCGAAAATGAAGTACTATAAGTGTAAAGCAGATATAGAAGTTATAGGAAACAAGAAATCTCATAAATACTCTTTTTTACATGAATATAATGGTCCTGGAAACTTTAAATTAGTCGCCTTAAAACCAGAACATCTTAAGGGTAAGACTATAGAATACAAACAAGATAAGATAATTGTAACTAACCCAGAGGTAGAAGAAAAATTGATTTTACCTAATGTAGGGAAAGATAGTCAGCATTTATTTGTTGGAGATTTTGTAGAGAATTATCTACAAGGGGAAGATGTAGAGATTGGAATGAAGGATGGGTATTTAATGCTTACAGTATCGATACCTGGAAACACTAAATATTTCAACAAGCAGATACTTTATATAGACTCAAAAGAAAATTATCCTGCTAAATTAGAAATATTGGATCAGGAAGGGAATACCAGATTTATAGTCAATTATTCTGATTTTAAGTATAAGAAATAGCAAGGAGATAGACAATGAAGATAAATATAACAGCTCCTACATGGGCGGAGATAAATCTAGATAATATAAAAAATAATTTAAAAAATATAAAAAAAATATTAAAAGAAGATACTAAAATTTGTGGAGTGGTTAAGGCTAATGCATATAGTCATGGGGCAGTGCAAATATCAAAGTTTTTAGAAAGAGAAAATGTAGATTATTTAGCAGTATCTAGGCTTGAAGAAGGTCTAGAACTTAGACAAAATGATATAGGATTACCTATATTATGTTTAGGATATATACCAAATGAATCTTTAGAAGAAGCTATAATTAATGATATCAGTTTAACTATATTTTCATATGAAACTGCGTTTTTAGCAAATGAAATTGCAAAAAAACATAACAAAAAAGCTAAAATTCATATAAAAATAGATACAGGAATGAGTAGAATAGGATTTCAAATAAATGATGAATCTATAACTGAAATAATTAGAATTAATCAACTTGAAAATATTTTTATAGAGGGCATATATACACACTTTGCTACGGCTGATGAAAGAAATAAAGAATACACTTATGGTCAAGTTTATAAATTTAACTTAGTAATTGAAAAATTACAATCTGCAGACATTGATATTCCTATAAAACATGTTTCTAATAGTGCAGCAACTATGGAATGTAAAGATCTAAATTTTAATATGGTTAGATGTGGAATTATACTTTATGGACATTATCCTTCTGATGAGGTGAATAAAGATATAATTGATTTAAAACCTGCTATGACATTAAAAACTAGAATTTCTCATATAAAGGGAGTTGATGAGAATATAGGTATAAGTTATGGTCTTAAATATGTAACTAAATCTAAAGAAAGAATAGTTACGGTACCTATTGGATATGCTGATGGATTTACAAGAATGCAAAAAAATCCTAAAGCTTATATAAAAGGATTAGAATTTGATGTTGTAGGAACTATATGTATGGATCAATGTATGATAAAAATAGACAAAGATATAGACATAAAAATTGACGATGAGGTTATAATATTTTCTGAGAGCGAAAATCAGAGTGTAGAAAAAATAGCTAAAGACTTAGGAACAATAAATTATGAAGTCTTATGTATGATTTCTAGACGAGTTGAACGTGTTTATATGGAAAGAAATGCAATTGTACAAAAAGATAATTATTTGGTAAAATAAAGATGATAGTATTACCCCCTAGGAGGCGATTTTGTGCACAATATGAGCAAAGAAAAAATTGTGTTTACTCTACCTGACTCTTTGATTTCTGAAGTTGATCATATAGTACAGATAGAGAACTCTAATAGAGAAGATTTTGCAAAAGCTGCTTTTCAATTCTACATTACACAAAAGAAAAAATTTGACTTAAAAGAATCCATGATTAAGGGTTATAAAGAAATGGGTCAAATTAATTTAACTTTAGCCGAGCTAGGAATGACAAATGAGGTATCTTCTGATGATAACCTTGAAGGGACTATAGCTCAAGGTGAGTTCTAACAATTTAGATATAAAACGCGGACATTTATTTTATGCCGATTTAAGCCCTGTAGTTGGATCTGAACAAGGTGGAATAAGACCAGTTCTAATCATTCAAAATGATATAGGAAACAAGTACAGTCCAACTGTTATTGTTGCGGCTATAACTTCGCAAATTAACAAGGCTAAATTACCAACTCATATTGAAATTAGTTCGAATGAGTATGGGCTTAATAAAGATTCCGTTATTCTCTTAGAGCAAATAAGAACTATAGATAAAAAGCGTTTAAGAGAAAAAATAGGTTATCTAGATGAATGTATGATGGAAAAAGTGAATAATAGTCTGCTTATAAGTTTGGGATTATTTCAAATTTAATTTAAATTATTGGTGTATTGAAAGAGTATATCAATAATTTTTTTTGGATTTTTAAGCAAAAAAAACGCAAAAAGTGATATAATAATATGGAATTAGTATGGTACAATTGCAAAGTACATAATATAGAGTCAGTAGTTTTACTCACAAAACAAGGAGGTAATTACATGAGAGACCATAAAGTATTAAATGGAATTGCACGTAATATAAGAAGAGATATAGTTACCATGATACATAGTTCTAAATCTGGACATCCAGGAGGATCATTATCTGCAGTTGAAATATTAACATCACTTTATTTTGATGAAATGAATGTAGATTCTAGAAATCCAAAGATGGAAGATAGAGATAGATTTGTACTATCAAAAGGACACGCAGCTCCAGTTTTATATTCTACATTAGCTGAGAAGGGTTATTTTGATAAATCAGAATTAAACTCATTAAGAAAAATAGGAGCAATGTTACAAGGTCATCCAGATATGAAGGGAATACCAGGGGTTGAAATGTCAACAGGTTCTTTAGGACAAGGTTTTTCAGTAGCATGTGGTATGGCAATGGCATCTAAATTAGATAATGCGCCATGGAGAGTATACACATTACTTGGGGATGGAGAAATACAAGAAGGTATAGTTTGGGAAGCAGCAATGAGTGCAGCTCACTATAAATTAGATAATTTAGTAGCATTTTTAGATTACAATGGATTACAAATTGACGGAGAAGTTGAAAAAGTTATGAATGTAGGTCCTGCAATGGATAAATTCAAAAGCTTTGGATGGAACGTTATTGAAATAGATGGACATGATTTTGATCAAATATTCGCAGCTCTTGATATGGCTAAAGAAACAGTAGGAAAACCTACAATGATAATAGCTAAAACTGTTAAGGGTAAAGGTGTTTCTTTTATGGAAAATAATGCTGGATGGCATGGAACAGCACCTAGTGATAGTGATTTAGAAAAAGCATTACAAGAATTAGGAGGTTCGGATAATGAGTAGTATAGCAACTAGAGAAGCATATGGAAAAGCCTTAGTTAAATTAGGTCAAGTAAATGATAATGTGGTTGTTTTAGATGCAGATTTATCTAAATCTACAAAAACAAATGACTTTTCAAAAGCATTCCCTGATAGATTTTTCAATATGGGGATAGCGGAACAAAACTTAATAGGTGCAGCTTGTGGATTAGCAGCAGCAGGTAAAATACCTTTTGCAAGTAGTTTTGCTATGTTTGCAACAGGAAGAGGATTTGAAATAATAAGAAACTCTGCATGTTATCCTAAGTTAAATGTAAAAGTATGTGCTACACATGCAGGTATAACTGTAGGAGAAGATGGAGCATCTCACCAAAGTGTAGAAGATATAGCTATAATGAGATCAATACCTAATATGACTGTTATCGTTCCAGCTGATGGAGTTGAAACAGAACAAGTTATATTTGAAATTGCTAAATACAATGGACCAGTATATGTTAGACTTGGAAGATCTGCAGTTCCAACTTTATTTGATGAGAACTACAAGTTTGAAATTGGTAAAGGTGTAGTAGTAAGAGAAGGTAATGACGCTACTATAATAGCTTGCGGAATAATGGTTAATGAAGCTGTAATAGCACATGAGCAATTAAAAGAAGAAGGTATAAATGTTAGAGTTATAAATATGCCTACTATAAAGCCAATAGATAAAGAAATAATATTAAATGCAGCTAAAGAAACTAAAGTAATAGTTACAGCTGAGGAACATAATATAATTGGTGGACTAGGATCTGCAGTTAGTGAAGTTGTTAGTGAAGAATGCCCAGTTATAGTTAAAAAAGTTGGTGTTAATGATGTGTTTGGTCAATCAGGAACACCAAAAGAATTATTAGAAGCTTATGGATTAACTTCTAAGGAAATAGTTAAGGGTGTAAAAGAAGCTATAGCTAAAAAATAAATTTATGATTATTGAGCCGCAAATATTAGATATAATATCTAATATTTGCGGCTTTTTATTTTTCAAAAATCTTCTATTATTAAAAACAAGCTCATATATTTATATGGGGGTGATTAATTGAAAGTTAAATTTAATATTAGGGGCGTAATCTATGGAATGATAGTTTTAATTTTACTATTGGGAGGTTTTGTATTTGTGCCAAAAATGTTTATGGATGAGTCAAAACCTGTAGATTATATAATGCTTCAAAAAAATGAAATTCCAGAAAAGATTCTTGATATGATGGGTAAATACACAGATGAAGAAAGAGCTCTAGCTGTTAAATTAGATGGCAAAATATATGTAGTTGTAACTAGAGGTAAAGATGCAAATAAGGGGATAGAGATGAATTCTATAAAAATGTTTAAAGAAGAAGATAAAAATGTAATGAAAGTTGAAGTTGTACATAAAAATAAAGAGGAATCACATCCTTACATAGTAGTAGAAACTAACTTGAAAGAACTACCAGATAGAATTGAACTGAATTCAAAAGTAGAAAAATAACAAAAAGTTATAAATAATTAGGCTAAACTAATTATTTATAACTTTTTTTATGTTTAAAAAGTTTTATGCGCAAACCAAATTTTATATTTTATAGAAGTGGATTAAAAATATTAGTTTGAAGAACATTGTTTATAAGTAAAGTACATTATTTATGTTATATAGGTAAAACTAAATGTAAAAATAAATGCTATGAGGTGAATGGATGTTTAATTCGGATAAGTTTAAATTAGATATTGAAAAATTGAAATGTACTTGTGACTTAGATAATATAGAATTCAAATCTACAGAAGATATAGAACCAGTTAGGGATATAATCGGTCAAGATAGAGCTGTCAAAGCTATAGAATTTGGTCTTAATATTAAACAAAAAGGTTATAACATTTATGTTGCAGGAAGTAGTGGCACAGGAAGAAATAGTTATACGAATATGCTTATAAGTAAAGTTAAGAAAAATAATAAAAATATAAAAGATTGGGCATATGTTTATAATTTTAAGAATAATAACGAACCAGTAGCTTTATCTTTTGAATGTGGACAAGGTAAGTTATTTAAAAAAGATATGGAAGATATTATCGAAAAATTAAAAGTAGAGATACCTAAGATTTTTAGCACTAAGGAATATGAATATCATAATAGATTATTGATGACAGAACTTGAAAGTAATATTCAATATATAATAGATAAGCTAAATGGAATTGCAAAACCTAGAGGCTTTAAATTTGAAGTAACAGAAAGAGGATTGATAAGTGTTCCCATAAACTCAGATGGTGATATGCTGGGAGAAGTAGAAATTGGGAATTTAACACCTCAACAGATAAAAGATTTAAGAGAAGAGGGCTTAAAGTTAAATCAAGATAGCAAAGAATATATTAATGAAATAAAGCTATGTGAAGATCAATATAAAGAGAAACTGGATGAATTAGATAAAAATGTAGGTAAAAGCTTAGTTGGATTCTATGAGAGATATTTACTAGAAAGATATGGAGAATGTAAAAAAGTTAAAGAGTATATAAGTGATTTATGCGATGATATTGTGCAAAATATAAGTAAATTTAAGACTTCAGGAGAAGAAAATAATCAAAATCCAATGGCATTATTAGGTTTAATGGGCCCTAAAAGTGATGTTAAGTTTTTTATTAGATATGGAGTTAATTTACTAATTGATAATAGCGAGTGTACGGAAGGTAAGGTTATAAATGAAAACAATCCTACATATTACAATTTGGCAGGATCGATAGACTATAAAAATGAAATAGGATCATTAACTACTAGCTTTATGGAAATAAAGCCAGGGTCATTACACAAGGCTAATGGAGGATTTATAATAATAAATGCTAAAGACTTATTATCAAGTCCTTTTTCATGGGAATGTCTAAAAAGATCACTTAAGACAGGTAAAATATCAATAGAATCTCTAAATAAGCAGTATGGATACTTAGTTACATCTAATTTGAAACCAGAACCTATTGATTTAGATATAAAGGTGATTTTAATAGGTGACAATTATATTTATAATATATTGTACTCTTACGAGGAAGATTTTAGAAATTTATTTAAAATAATGGCTGACTTTGATGTTGAAATTAATAAAAATAATGAAAATATATATAAAATTATTAAGCTTATATCAAATCAATGTAAAGAATATAATTTAAAACATTTTGATAGAGGAGCGGTAGAAAGAGTTTTACAATACAGTGTAAGGCTTAGTGACGATAAAGAAAAATTGACAGCTAAATTTAATAAAATTGTAGATTTGATTTTTGAATCTGAAGCTCTTAGTAAAGAAGATGCAAAATATGTAACTAAATCAGATGTAGAGAAGGCCATTACTCAAAAAAGATATAGAAATAATAAATATGAAGAAAAGCTAAATGAAATGTTTGAAGATGGAACCTTATTAATAGACATAGATGGAGAAAAAGTTGGGCAAATAAATGGACTGGCTGTAATGGGAACAGGTGAATATAGTTTCGGAAAGCCTTCTAAAATAACTGCATCAACATACAAAGGTAGAAGTGGGATTATAAATATAGAAAGAGAAATAAAGCAAAGTGGAAGTATACATGATAAAGGAGTTTTAATATTAACTGGATACCTAGGAGAAAGATATGGTAAGGAGAAACCTTTATCTATATCAACATCTATAACTTTTGAACAAAACTATTGTGGTGTAGATGGAGATAGTGCATCTAGTACTGAATTATATGCGGTAATATCTAGTATATCTAAAATACCAATTAAACAGAATATAGCAGTAACTGGATCTGTAAGCCAAAAAGGTGAAATTCAGCCTATAGGAGGAATAAATGAAAAAATAGAAGGATTTTTTGATGTTTGTAAGATAAAAGGATTAAATGGAAAACAAGGTGTAATGATGCCTATACAAAATGTTAAAAATTTAATGTTAAAAGATGAAGTTGTAGAAGCTGTAAAAAATGGGCAATTTAGCATATATGCAATATCTAATATAGAAGATGGACTAGGAATACTTACAGGACTTACTATAGAAGAAATAGATAAAAAAGTTATAGAACAATTAAACATATATAGAAAAAGTGATGATGATAAAAAAGATAAATAGTTATTAAATAGAGTAAAGATAATACTTTACTCTATTTAATATTTTTATTTCAAAATTCTTTCTTCTGTCACAACGTAATTTAGTTTAGCATCATGACTTTCTTTTGGTATAGAATCGAAAATTTGAAATTCAAAAGCTATGCCTATGGTTATACTATCAGGTCTTAGTTTCTCTATAAATCTATCGTAGAAGCCACCTCCATAGCCTAATCTAAATTTATTTATATCAAAAGCAACTGCAGGTACTATTAAAACATCTATTGATTCGATATTTGTTACTCTTATAAATTCTTTTTTAGGTTCTCTTATGCCATAGGTTCCTATTGAAACTTCTGTATTTATATTTTTGATTTCAGAAGGTACAAGGGTTTTGTTTTCTTTTACGGTAATAGGTACTAATACTTTTTTACCTAAAGAGATTAATGAGTTTACTAGGCTATCAGTTTTTACTTCGTTATTAAAGTCTAAGTAAACCATTATAGTAGAGGCTTTTTTTACATCCTCTAATGACAAAATTATATCGGAAATTTTTTTAGATTTATAAATTATAGATTGAGGAGATTGTTTTTTTCTAAGTTCTATAATTTTTTTTCTAAAATCTTTTTTCAATTTAAATCACCTTTCTTTAATGTGGTATAATATGGTATAAAAACTTCCTAATAAGAAGTTTAGTATTAAAATACGATAACATCAACTGAAAGACATGCAGTAATAAAAATAATATGAAGGCATATAATAATATAGTATATTATGTAAAAGGAGATGCATAAAATGATATCCAAAAAAAGGGCTATAATATACTCTATTATAATTGTAATCGCTACGGCATTAATAACATCTCAAGTAGTAGGTTTCAAGTATAATGGGTATGATAAAATTGCTGGTTTAAAAAGAACGATAGATAAAGATTTTTATAAGGACCCTGATAATGAAAAATTGATGACAGGATCTATAAAAGGGATGTTTGAAAGCTTGGATGATCCATACTCACAATACTATACAAAAGAAGAGTTTGAAAAGTTACAAGAACAAACATCAGGTAGTTATGTAGGAATAGGGGTAGTTATAGGGCCAACATCTGATGATGAATTAATAACTGTTGTATCTCCTATAGAAGGATCTCCTGCTGAAAAAAGTGGAATAAAATCAGGAGATAAAATAATTAAAGTTAATGGAAAAGAAGTTACTTCTAAAGATATGGATAAGGCAATGAGTCTTATAAAAGGAAAGGCAGGAACAGATGTTAAGTTAACTATAAAAAGAGGTAGTGAAGTATTAGATATAAATGTTAAAAGAGAAGAAATAGTAATGAAAACTATAGATTCTAAAGTTTTAGAAAATGATATTGGATACATAAAAATTTCGTCATTTGATGAACATACTTATGATGATTTTAAAAAGGCTCTAAATAGTTTAAATAAAAAAGGCATAAAAGGTCTAGTGTTAGATTTACGAGATAATCCAGGCGGATTATTAAATATATGTGATGATATAGCAGATGAAATATTACCAGAGGGAGATACTATAGTGTCTGTTAAAGATAATAGTGGTAAAGCTAAGTATTTAAAATCTGATAATAATAGAGAATTAGATTTACCGATAGCTTTACTTATAAACGGAGGTAGTGCATCTGCATCTGAAATACTTACAGGAGCTATAGTTGATAACAATAGAGGAATAGCTATAGGTACAACTACATTTGGTAAAGGATTAGTTCAAACTGTAAGAGGTTTAAATGATGGAACAGGTTATAAACTTACTACAGCTCAGTATTATACTCCGAGTGGAGACTATATAAATAAAAAGGGTATAAAGCCTAAAATAGAAGAAAAAGATGAAAATAAGCAACTTCAAGTTGCTATAGATTGGATGAATAATCAAATAAATAAATAAAATTAAAAGGACTGAGAGAAATTAATTCACTTTAGGTGAAATTAGCTTGCCTCAGTCCTTTATTATTATAAATTATGAATTTATAGTTATTGAATAAGAAGCTTCGAAAGTTTTATTTGGAGATAATTGATTTATTCCTAATTTGTTTTTGAAAATTTTATTAGAATCTAAACAGTCGGCTATTCCAAACCAAGGTTCTATACATACAAAAGGTGCTATTGTATTATCATCTTTGTTATAAGGAGACCAAACCCCAACAAATGGGAAATTATCAAACTTTACATCTATAGATGTAGAACTATTTTTAGAGGATATACTAATTTCATCTACATTATCATATATTAGAGCGTCATTTTTAAAAATTTCTGGATGTAATTTAATTGATTTTAAACTATCAACTTTTGATTTTTTACAAACAAAAGGCCCTTGCAATAAATAGTTAGATACTTCATCTCTAGTTTTAAAATTTAAGTAGTAATTGTCAATAGTAGTATCTTTATCAAATGGAACATTAAAAGCTGGATGAGCACCTACTGAAAAAAATATATCATTACAATCTGTATTTACAACTTTCCAGCAAACTTTAATTTCAGTTTCGGTGATTATGTATTTAATGAATAATTCAAATTCATAAGGATAGTACTTTTTAGTTTCATTATTAGAAGTTAGTTTATATGTTAAAGAGTTTTGATCCTTTTCTATTAAATTAAAATCAAAATCTCGAGCAAATCCGTGTTGATTCATACTGTATGTTTTTTCATTTATAATAGTTTCATTATCTTTTAGTCTTCCTACAATAGGAAATAGAATAGGAGAATGTCTTCCCCAAAACTTTTTATTTCCATCCCATAAAAACTCTTTATTAAGTGTTTTAGAGTATATTCGACTTAGTTCAGCGCCTGTATTTTTAACTTCAATAATTAAATTTTTATTTTCAAGTATATTCATTTTTAAAACTCCTTTATTTAATATTCTTTTGTTTATGCTTTCATTATATAATAAAAAATAATTAAATAAAAAATAAAATAAATAAAAAAAGTATTGACGAAAGATAAAAGAGGTGGTAAAGTATAACTTGTAGAAAAAAATGTAAGAACTTTGAAAATTAAACAGTAGGTTAATTATAAAAATTCTTTTTTAAAGAATTAAACACAAACAACCAAGCCAGATATTCAGATAATGATTAGCTGAGCGATGGACAACTTTTTAAATTATATTTGAGAGTTTGATCCTGGCTCAGGATGAACGCTGGCGGCGTGCCTAACACATGCA
>NZ_JBOGBV010000008.1:0-5861 GCF_051656405.1 Paraclostridium sp. | reverse complement strand
AAACTCTCAAATATAATTTAAAAAGTTGTCCATCGCTCAGCTAATCATTATCTGAATATCTGGCTTGGTTGTTTGTGTTTAATTCTTTTAAAAAGAATTTTTATAATTAACCTACTGTTTAATTTTCAAAGTTCATTTTTTATTTTGTGTTTCGTCCGTTTCTTAAGGACAAGTAATACTTTACCATCTAATCAAAACAGAGTCAACAGTTTTTTTTATTTTTTTTAATTATATTTTAATTTCACTTTAATAAAGAAAGTGTTCAACAAGTTATCAACATTTTTATCCACATTATCTACAGTTTTAAAAGTACATGTACACTCACATCCTCAAGACTTATCCACATTATCCACCATAAATATGTATATATTTTAATTTATTTTCATTTTTCGATATTTTTAAATCTTTTGAAAAAAAAAAGGCGAAAAAAATAAGCATAAGTCAGAATTTATGCTTATTTTTTAATTTATTACTTTGCTATTCCTAAATCTTCTTTCATATATTCATCATGTAAACATATTTTCTTGAGCTCTAGTGTTTTCTTAACATCTATAATTCTTTGATTTGATGATCCTCTAAACTTAAGACTTATATCTCTCTTAGCTTCTATAAACCTTCCATCCACCAAAACATCTATATTTCTAAGTAAATTTAAATTATTAAAATATGAAGGGTTTTTCTTATCTGTAAGTTCCTCAAATGCATATCCTGTATACACCCATACATCTAAGTCATTATCTTTGCATGTTTTTGCAACTTCAGATAAAGCTTCACTTTGTAAAAATGGCTCTCCTCCAGATAAAGTTACACCTCTATGCAATTTTAGTTTTTCTATCTCTTTAGATATTGTGCTTGTATCTACTTCGAACCCACTCAACAAATCATGAGTTTGAGAATTATGACACCCTTTACAATTATGTATGCATCCTTGTGTCCATAAAACAGCCCTAAGCCCAGGCCCATCTACTATACTATCTATAGTAATAGGCGAAGCTAATCTTATCTTCATGTATACTCCCCCTCATTAAAGCATTAAATTTAAATATTAACTATGTTTTATTCTATCTCTAACTTCTGCTTTCTTTGCATTATTAAATCTATCGACTGTTCCTACTAAATATCCTGTTATTCTTCTTATTCTTTCAAATCCAATCTCTCCATCTGATTCTTTTCTGCCACAAGCAGGGCAAACATCTCCAGGTATAACACCTGAGTACCCACATAATGGATCTCTATCTAATGGATGATTTATACTTCCATATCCTATACCCAATTCTTTCATAGCTCTTATTATAGTTTCAAAAGCTTCTAGGTTGTTTGAAGGACTACCATCTAGCTCTATATAAGTTATATGTCCAGCATTAGTTAATTCATGATAAGGAGCTTCTATCTTTATCTTATCAAAAGAACTTATTTTATAATATACAGGTACATGGAATGAGTTTGTATAATATTCTTTATCTGTTATACCTTCAATTTCACCATATTTATTTCTATCTATAGAAGTAAACCTTCCTGATAACCCTTCTGCTGGAGTAGCTATTAAAGAGAAGTTTAATCCATATTTTTCACTAGCTTCTTCCATTTTATCTCTCATATGACCAATGATATCTAGTCCTAGATTTTGAGCTTCTTCACTTTCTCCATGGTGTTTTCCTATAAGAGCTATCAAACATTCTGCTAATCCTATAAATCCTACTGTTAGAGTTCCTTGTTTTATAACTTCTTTTAATGTATCATTAGGACCTAAATCATCAGACCCTTTCCATACGTTTTGTCCCATTAAAAACGGGAAATTTTTAACCTTTTTATTTCCTTGAACTTCAAATCTTTCTAGTAATTGATCTATTACTAAATCTATCTTTTCATTTAACTCTGCGTAAAACTCGTCTATATTTAAGTTTTGCCCATTTATACTTCCATGTTTTATTCCTAACCTTGGAAGGTTTATTGTTGTAAATGATAAGTTACCTCTTCCACTTACAACTTCATCTCCACACACATTGCCAACTACCCTAGTTCTACATCCCATATATGTAGCTTCTGTGTCAGGATCTCCTTCAACATAGTACTTAGCATTAAAAGGAGCATCTATAAAACTAAAGTTAGGGAATAATCTCTTTGCAGAAACTCTACATGCTAACTTAAACAAATCATAGTTATGGTCTTCAGGATTTAAATTTATTCCTTCTTTTACTTTAAATATTGATATAGGGAATATAGCTGTTTCTCCGTTTCCAAGCCCTTTTTCTACTGATAATAGTAAATTCTTAGTAACTAATCTACCTTCTTCAGATGTATCTGTTCCAAAATTCACACTTGAAAAAGGAACTTGAGCCCCTGCCCTTGAGTGCATAGTATTTAAGTTGTGTATAAAAGCTTCCATAGCTTGATATGTGCTTCTATCTGTTTCTTTATATGCTTCTTTATATGCAAATTTTTGCGCTTTTTCTGCTACATCCTCTTTTATATTTAATCTATTTATTAATTCTCTTTTTTCTAAATTTATATATGACTCATCTAAGCTTATACTAGCCTTAGTATCTGTATTTTCCTCTACATAAGATACGACATCTCTTATTTCATCTAAAGCTTCTATACCTTCATATAACTCTAAAGCTTTAATCATATTATTTATATATAATTTCTTAAATGTCTTATATACACCTTCAGCTAGACCATAATCGAAAAATGGTATACTTTGTCCTCCATGTTGATCATTTTGATTGCTTTGTATAGCTATTGCTGCTAAAGCTGCATAACTTATAATATCATTCGGCTCTCTTAAGAATCCATGTCCCGTTGAAAAACCATCTTTAAATAACTTTATTAAATCTATTTGGCAACATGTTAATGTTCCCATATTTAAAAAGTCCATATCGTGTATGTGTATATCTCCATTATCATGAGCAAAAGCATGTTCAGGTTTTAACATGTAAGTTTTGCAAAACTCTTTAGATACTGTACTTCCATACTGAAGCATAGTTCCCATTGCAGTATTTCCATCTATATTTGCATTTTCTCTTTTTATATCAGCATCATCTGCATCAGCAAAAGTTATTTCTCCTATAGACTTCATTAGTCTAGATTTAGAGTTTCTTATTCTGTTTCTTTCAGTTCTATAAATTATGTATTCTTCACTAGTTTTAGCATGTCCTTTTTCTATAAGAACTTTAACTACAGCATCTTGTATATCTTCTACTCCAGGAGTATTTGTTGCAAACTTTATATTTAATAGCTTAATTACATCTTGAGTTAATAATTCGGCTACATTATAATCCGCTACACTACCTTCTCTTTGAGCAACTTTACTCGCAGCTAAGAATATAGCTCTCGTTATTCTATCTGAGTTAAAAGGTATAACTCTTCCATCTCTTTTCTTTACTGCTTGAATCACAATAAATTCCCCCTCATCACAATATATAGTATCCGCAAATATTAAGCATACTATATATAGTATGCTTGGATGAAAAAAATCCCCTTTAACAAAGTCAAAGGGAAAATCTTTAAGTCATTACTTTACTACAATAAGCTTACCAAAATTGTACATAATCGTCAAATCACCTCTAAGCATTGAAATTGCTATCTACATTTTTTGAACATTAGTATTTCTAATATGTTCAAATTTTTAGACTTTTTTATAATTTTTTCACTCATTTTTTGACAAATTTATCAATAAATCTTATATATTTATATTTGTTGTTATAAATTAATATATAATATACTTATCTATGTAAAAAAGGAGGATTAAACATGTTATCTAGCAGATTAAATAACATTACACCATCTTATACAATTGGTATAAGTTCAAAAGTTCGTGATTTAAAAGCATCAGGAAAAAATATAATTGATTTAAGTATAGGAGAACCAGATTTATCTGTTCCTAATGCAGCAATTCAACATGGAATAAACTCATTAAATGAAAACTTAACTAATTATGACTTAGTTCCTGGATTAAAAATTCTTAGAGATGAATTATCTAAAAAACTAAATTTAGAAAATGATTGTGATTATGCTCCAGAGGAAATAATAGTTTCTAGTGGTGCAAAAAACGCTATAACAAATACTTTATTAGCTATATTAAATCCTGGAGATGACGTTCTAGTTCCTAAACCTTATTGGGTTAGCTATCCTGAAATGATAAAGCTAGTTAATGCAAATCCAGTTTTTATAGACACAAATAAAGAAAACGAATTTAAATTAACTAAAGATATTTTAGAAAAAAGTATTACTCCAAAGACTAGAATGTTGTTTTTAAATAATCCTTCAAATCCTACTGGAGCAGTTTACTCAAAAGAAGAATTATTAGAAATAGCTGATGTATGCATTAAGAATAATATATACATACTAGCAGATGAAATTTACGAAAGAATATGTTATAAAGATAAATTTGTATCTATAGCATCATTAAGTAATGATTTAAAAAATATAACTATAACTATAAATGGTTTCTCTAAGTCATTTGCCATGACAGGTTTAAGAATAGGATATTCTGCAAGCAACAAAGAAATTGCTAAAGCAATATCAACAATACAGGGACATTTAGTATCTCATCCATCTCTAACTAGTCAATATATAGCTTACGGAGCTTTAAAGGATTGTTCTCATTCTATTAGTGACATGGTTGATATATATCGTTCAAGAAGAAATAAAGTGGTTGATATATTAAATCAATGCAACAAATTAAATTATGTAACTCCAGATGGAGCTTTTTATACATTTATAGATTTATCTATGGTAAAAAATAATTTAAACTATACGGATAGTTTCTCTATAGAATTTTGTAATAAGCTATTAGCTGAGTATGAAGTTGCTGCTGTTCCAGGAATAGCATTTGGAATGGATAATTATATAAGAATTTCTTATGCTTGTAGTGAGTCTTCTTTTACAGAAGGATTAAAAAGAATAATAAAACTTGCTGAGTCTTTATAAAATATATACATTAATTTTACTTAAAATAAAAAACTGTTCATGAAAATTTTACTGCAATTTCATGAACAGTTTTTATTTACTTGTATGTATACTTTTAAATACTTAATGCACTTATTTAAACATATGTTCACTCATTAACAACTTTTATCTCAATACCAACTACCCCATAACTTTTTATATCTTCCTTAGAATAATATTGTTCCATATCATCAGGAGTTGCAAAATCATCATAACTATATCCAAGTTTAATTTTATTAAATTGTTCATATAGATCATTAAAATTCTTATATTTATATATTTCTAGAACTTTAACTTTTAACTGATTTTTACAATCATCATTATTAATAAAAGTAATATAATCTCCCTTTAATACTGTCTTTCTCTTTTCATCATATAATCTCATCTCTATCGTCTTAGTTCCATTTTTTATTAATATAAAACAATCATTATTTAAAGTCATAATATGATTTTCCATTTAAATTTCTCCTATTTTATAGTTTTATCCAATAACGTTTTATAATATTTCCATCTACTTCTACATTTTTCTCAAATACTCCCCCATTAGCAATTATAACTTTTTCACTACCTATATTGTCATGATTACAAGTTATAAGAACTTTATCAAGTCCATATGATTTACAATTTACAAGATTTTGTTTAAGCATCTCTGTCGCATATCCTTTTTTCCTTTCGCTCGGACGAACAGAATAACCTATATGACCACCCCATAAACTTAGTACCGGGTGATTAATATGATGTCTTAAATCAATGATTCCAACAATTTTATTATCTGTTAATCTTACAGCTATATATAAATTAGAAGTTACCTTATCTGATGGACAAGTTTTTTCACTTTCAAGTAAGTTAATTGTATCAATCCAATCTTTAGCCGTAGAACATTCTCTTAAGCTCCCACATCCAGCTAAATC
>NZ_JBOGBV010000007.1:0-48363 GCF_051656405.1 Paraclostridium sp. | reverse complement strand
CCTTTTGTACATGCATGGAAAATTAATGTCCCTACTCCTGCACAGAAAATAGCAACCGCTGGATTAAATCCTGTTAATATTGGTACTAAAACTGTAGCTCCAAACATAGCTAATAAATGTTGTAATGATAACATTGTTTTTTTCATAAAAAAACCTCCCTATTTTTAGTTTGGGAGAAATAATTCTCCCTTTTTCAGTATCTCCGTACTGAATTAAAAGGTGTTAACCTTATATAATTTTATGCTTTTACTCGTTTATAGTTACTGAATCTTGTTCATCAGTTTCATTTAACATAACTGAAATTACCTCATGTTTTGATGTTGGAACATTTTTACCTACATAATCTGCTCTTACAGGTAACTCTCTATGTCCTCTATCAACTAACACAGCTAATTGTATAGACTTAGGTCTTCCTATATCCATAATTGCATCTAAAGCTGCTCTTACTGTCCTTCCTGTGTATAAAACATCATCAACTAATATTACAACCTTATCATTTATATCAAAGTTTATATTAGATCCATTTATAACTGGATCTGTATCTACTTTTTTTAAATCATCTCTGTATAGAGTTATATCAATTTCACCAGTATTTACGCATACATCTTCTATACTCTGTATTTTCTTTGCTATTCTATTTGCTATAGGAACTCCTCTTGTTTTTATTCCTACTAAAACAACATCTTCTACACCTTTATTTTTCTCTATAATTTCATGGCTTACTCTAGTTATAGCTCTTCCCATAGCTTTTTCATCCATTAATTGCGCCTTTTCTTTCATTAAAATCCTCCTTTTTCATAAGGTTAAATTCAAAAAAGCTTCTTACCCTTAGGCAAGAAGCTATACTTATCAAATATAAAGAATCTTATATTTTCTATAAGTTCTCATTCTCTCGCCTTTTGATCTCTCTGGACCAATTAAAGGTAACATTCATTTTTTATAATTATATACTAATAAAGTACTTTTAACAACCATTTTTATTTCATTTTAGATATTAAGTCACTGAAATATTTTGGAAGTTCTGAATTGAACTCAACATATTCATTAGTTGTAGGATGTACAAAACCTAACTTTCTAGCATGTAAAGTTTGTCCTTTTAAGCCAAACTTATTATTTTTCGGACCATATAGATAATCTCCTAATAAGGGATGATTTAAAGATAATGCATGAACCCTTATTTGATGTGTTCTTCCAGTCTCTAAAGTTGCCTTAACATGAGTAAAGTTTTCATATCTATTTATGACTTCAAAGTGAGTAATTGCATTTTTCCCATCTTTAACTATGCCCATCTTCAATCTATCTTTAGGATTTCTTCCAATAGGTTTATCAACAGTTATTTTATCTTCTTTCATAACTCCATGGCATATAAATTCATATTCTCTAGTTATTGAATGATCTTTTAGCTGTTCTGCTAGCGAATTATGAGCTTTATTATTTTTTGCAATCATTAAAAGACCAGATGTATCTTTATCTATTCTGTGTACTATACCAGGTCTTATTACTCCGTTTATAGAAGATAACTTTTCTCTACAATGATATAAAATTGCATTTACTAATGTATTATCATAGTTTCCAGGAGCTGGGTGAACAACCATATCTTGAGGTTTATTAACTATTAATAAGTCACCATCTTCATAAACAATGTCAATTGGTATATCTTGCGGAGTCACTTCAAGAAGTTTTGGTGCTGGTATCTCAATAATTATATGGTCATCTTCTTTTACCAAGTATTTTGCTTTTTCAATTTTATTATTAACCTTAACTTTTTTATCCTTTATAATCTTTTGTATATAACTCCTAGACATTTCACCTAACTGTCCAGATAAATACACATCCAGCCTATCGCCTTCTTCTTCATCTATAACTAAAAATTGTCTTATTTCTTCCATAATTTCACCTACTTGTCATTTTCAAAAAATATTATGTATATGCATAATAATATAGTTCCTATAACTACAAATACATCTGCTACATTAAATACATAGTTCCAAACTATTCTAAAATCAAAATAATCTACTACAAACCCTAATCTTACTCTATCTATAAGGTTCCCTATAGCTCCTGCTATTATAAGAATTATAGCGCTTTTACCAAGTAAATTTAGTTGCTTTTTGTATAAATAATATAATCCAAATATGCATGCAGCCAAAGCAACCACTACAAAAATAATTTGGTTATTTTGAAACATTCCAAAAGCTGCCCCTCTATTTTCTACATATGTTAAATGAAATATATCTTTAATTATAGGTATACTCCCTATATTAACTAAATACTTTACAGCCAAAAATTTAGATATTTGATCTAATCCTATTAATCCTAATATAATAAGTATATATATCAAAAAAATATCCTCCTCAATTGTTTTAATCTATATATATTATATATATTAACATATATATGGGCAATACATGTTAATATCAAAAAAAGATAGCAATTGCTATCTCTCTTTGATTTATTCTTTAACAAGGTCTGATATAGTTACAAATTCATATCCTTGTTTTTGTAACTCTGGAATTATACATTCTAAAGCTTTTATAGTCTGTGATTTATCATTCCTTATACTGTTGTAGTCATGAAGTAAAACTATACTACCATTTTTTGCATTTTTTTCTATTGTGCTTATAATATTTCCAACTCCTGGGTTGCTCCAATCTCTTGCATCAAAATCAGACCACAGCACAACTTTCATATCTTTTGATTTCATTAAGTTAAATAAATTTTCATTTATTGCTCTATATGGAGGT
This sequence comes from Paraclostridium sp., assembly GCF_051656405.1. GTDB lineage: Bacteria > Bacillota > Clostridia > Peptostreptococcales > Peptostreptococcaceae > Paraclostridium. The sequence continues at coordinate 45,619 of NZ_JBOGBV010000007.1, read as the reverse complement.
CTAAACCAAGTGGGTTCTTTTCCTGTAACTTTTTTTATAATTTCTTGAGTTTTTATAATTTCACTATTAAGCTTTTCAGGTGAATTGTTGCATACATTTATATGCGTAAATGTATGATTCCCAATTTCATGCCCCTCATCAAATGCTCTTTTTACAATTTCAGGATTCCATCCAACTTTTTGACCTACTACAAAAAATGTGGCTTTTGCATTATTTTTTTTAAGTATGTCTAGTATTTGTGGTGTAAAATCTTCATCAGGACCATCATCAAAGGTTAAAGCTATAACTTTTTTCTGATCACTACCTCTTTTAATTATTATATCTTCATATTTTTTTGATATATTATTTTTATTATTAAAAACTTCACTTTCATTTAACTTTGGCATATTAAATATACCTAGTGCTAAAATCAAAAAAAATATAGGTATAATTAACTTTTTCATATTACCGCCTCTTTTCTAGTAGTCATCTCTCATATCTCTATTCATATCAACTAAGTCTTTAACTTCTCGTGTAAATAAATTAGGTCCACTAAAATTATCTTTTATACTAACACTCTCTATATTGTTTACTGGTCTTTCTTCTTTTTTAGCGCAATCTACACATAATCTAGTTTCTGGAATAAAATCTAAGCGATCTTCCTCTATACCTTTTTTGCAGCTTTCACAAATTCCATAAGATCCATTTTTTATTTTATATAAGGCATTATCAATTTCATTTAGCTTAAATTTTTCATGATTAGTTAAACTATTTTGCATCTCTTGCATATATACTTCACTCCCTATATCCGCAAGATGATTATCATAACTTGAAAGTTCTCCTGACGTATACTTTTCACTTGTATGTTCAGTAGTGTTTCCAAATACAGTGTTATCTTCCATTTCTGATACTAACGTTATTATATTATTTTTTTCTTCTAGTAACATCTTTTCATATTTTTTATTATTCATAATAATCCTCTACCTTCCTCTAAAATTATCTACCATATCTAAAAATCTAGCTATATATTCTCCTATAATAGGTAAGTTAACCCATTTAGATATAACATATAAAACTAAACCTGTAAGAAAACTGAATCCAATAGCTTGCCCAAATCCTTTCCCAATTCCTGCTATAAAATTAATTGCAAACATTCTTCTTCTACTATCTGTTAAAATCATATAATCCATAATTCTGCTTCTTTCAAACATGTATAACAGACTGTCTATTCTATTATTTGCAATTTCAAGTGCCTTTAATAATGCTCCAGATTCATCATTTCCATGAATCCTCTTATCAATCTCTTTCATTCTTATTGTTTCAACTTTTTCTATATATATATTTTTTTCATTTTTTCTATTTCCTAACCTATATCGCTTCAAAACTTAACACGTCCTCTTCACATAGAAAAACTTTTTACAATTTTATTATTCCAACTTTTATATTTTAAATACAAAAACTTGCTTTCCTAATTGCATCTAATAAATTTATTCATTACATAAAAAAAAGCCCTAATAAATAGGGCTTTTAATCTTAATTTTATAAAAATTTCTTTTCTATCAATCCAACTTTTTTATAAACTTTTCTTAGTGTTTTTCTAGCTTGATATTCTGCTTTTTGAGCACCTTTAGCATATATATCTTCTAAATAATCCTTGTTTGCTAGTAAATATTCATATTGATCTTTTATAGGTTTTAAAGTTTCTACTATGACTTCAGCAACGTCATTTTTAAAATCTCCATATCCTTTACCTTCGTACATAGCAAGCAAATCTTCTATAGATTTATTGTCAAGCTTTGAGTATATATCCAACAGATTTTTTATACCTGGTTGTTCGTCAGTATATCTAACTACTCCAACTGAATCTGTTACACTTCTTTTTATTTTTCTTCTTATTGCATCAGCATCATCAACTAATAATATATATCCATTTTCATTTTCATCTGATTTACTCATTTTTTTAGTTGGTTCTTGTAAGCTCATCACTCTGGCTCCAGCTTTTGGTATATATGGTTCTGGAACTTTAAATGTAGGGCTATATCTGTTGTTGAATCTATTTGCTAAATCTCTAGCTAACTCTAAATGTTGTTTTTGATCTTCTCCAACTGGCACTAAATCTGTTTGATATAGTAATATATCTGCCGCCATTAAAACTGGATAAGTAAACAATCCTGCATTTAAATTAGCTTCGCTTTTTTGAGATTTATCTTTAAACTGAGTCATTCTACTTAACTCGCCCATATATGTCATTGTGTTTAAAATCCACATTAGCTCTGTATGACAACTAACATGTGACTGTATGAATATAGTATTTTTTTCTGGGTCTAAACCACTTGCCATGTATTGAGCTAATAACTGCATTGTATTTGCTCTTAAATTTTTAGCTTCTTGTGGAACTGTTATTGCATGTAAATCTACTACACTATAATAGCAATTATAATCTTCTTGCAATTCTTTCCAGTTTTTTATAGCTCCAAGATAATTTCCTAATGTTAATTTACCTGATGGTTGAGCCCCACTAAATATTATTTTCTTTTCACTCATATTTAATGCCTCCTATAAATTTTTTAACATTCTAAGTACTATATCTTTTGAGTTGTGAGCTGCTTGACCTACAAACTCTTCATATGTTACATCTGCACTTCCGTCTGCTTTATCTGACATAGCTCTTATAACTACAAATGGAGTATGATTCACATAGCATACATGTGCTATAGCAGCTCCTTCCATTTCTCCACAGTATCCGTTAAATTCTTTTACTAGTTCATCTTTTAATTCCTTGCTACTTATAAATATATCTCCACTTAAAACTCTACCTTTTAAAACTTTATGAGTTTTAACTTCTGCCTTTGATGATTCATAAGCTGCATTTATTAATTTTTCATCTGCTTTGAATACTGAATTATCCATTCTAGGTATTATACCTTTTTTATCACCAAATACAGTAGTATCAAAGTCATGTTGTATCGCATCTGTAGATATAACTATATCATATACATCTAGCTCTTCATTTAATGCTCCTGCTACACCTGTATTAACAACTGCATTTACATTAAATTCACTTATTAATATTTGAGCACATAATGCAGCATTTACTTTACCTATTCCACATCTAACTAAAACAATATCTTTATTTTCTAATTTTCCTACATAAAATTTTAAACTAGCTTTTTCTATAGTTTCTTTTATGTCCATTATATCTCTTAATATATCTACTTCCTCATCCATTGCACCTATTATTCCTATTTTGTTCATTTCTAAATTCCTCCTATATGTTATTAATCTTTATTTTTTGTATAATAAAAAAATCCGTCCTAAATAAATAGGACGGATATATTTTCCGCGGTACCACCTAAATTATATACATTTTTATATGCATATCACTTAATAATTTCTGCTATAACGTGCAGTCACGATATCAGCTACTCTTTAAATTTCACCTAATTCCTCAAAGGTCCATTCATTAAATTTATTTATATTGAGTTCTCAGCTACCTCAATTCTCTGTATTAAATAAGAAATTTAATTACTAATCCTCTTCACTGGATTTTCATATTATATTTTTATATTTATTTTATATGATATGTTTTAATCTTAAAAAAGTCAACCATTTAAACTACATATTTTTTTCTACCACCTAATTCCCACAAAAAAGAAGCTGTCTCAAAATAGTTATCAAATGGTAAATATATAAGTTTTAGCGACCTTTAAAGCTTCTTTTCAGCTTTGGAAGCAAAACTTATATATTTATCCTATTCATACTACTATTCGAGTACAGCTTCTGCATTTTAAACTATTTTCTTGTAACTTTTATACCTGTCATGTGGTCATTTAAGTTATGTTTTTCTATACTTTCATCATCAACTCTATTTATGTTTAAAGCTAAAGTTTCTGATTTTATATATTCAGAGTATTCATTTATAGCATTTGCTATTTCATCATCTGAACAATAATCAATATCTATATTATCTAAAACATCAAAGTCATTAGATTTTCTTAATTGTTGAACTTTAGATATAAATTCTCTAGCATATCCTTCGTTTATTAAAGTCTCATTTAAAGTTGTATCTAATATTACAAATAGGTTGTTTTCCATAGTAACATTAAACCCTTCTTTAGCTGATATATTTATTAATACATGATCTTTATTAAACTTAAATTCTTCTCCATCTATATCTACGCTTATAGACTCACCAGCTTCTAATTTAGGTACAACTTCACTTGCATCAAGTTTATTTAATGCCCCAGCAAAGAATTTCATCTTAGCTCCAAGCACAGGTCCTAAAACTTTAAAGTTTGGTTTTAATGTAAAGTTCATATATTCTCCTAAATCTTTAGCAAATATAACTTCTTTAACATTAAGTTCTTCTTTTATTAAGTCAACAACATCACTTATAGTACCTTCATATTTTCCATCTACTAATACTTTTTGTATAGGTTGACGAACTTTTATTCTAGTAGCTTCTCTTGATGCTCTTCCTAATGTAACTAAGTTTTTAACTAAATCCATTTTTTCTTCTAGATTATTATCTATTAAATCTAAATTAGCTTTCGGATAAGTAGCTAAGTGAACTGAAGTTTCATTAGTTAAGTTTCTATATATTTCTTCTGCTATAAATGGTGTAAATGGAGCTATTAACTTGCAAAGCTCTGTTAATATCTCATAAGTTGTATTATAAACTGATTTTTTATCTTCTGTTAATTCAGTTGCCCAGAATCTTCTTCTTGAACGTCTTATATACCAGTTAGATAAATCTTCATTTATAAATTCTTGAACCATTCTAACAGTTTTATTTAATTCAAATATCTCTAAGTTTTCTTCTACTTCTTTCTTTAAGTTGTTAAATTTAGATAATATCCATCTGTCTAATTCTGGTCTATCTTTATATTCAACGAAGAACTCGGATGGATTTATATTATCTGTATTTGCATATAATGTGAAGAAGTTATATACATTTTTCATAGTTCCTAAGAATTTACTTTGAACTTCTTTTAATCCATCTACATCAAATCTTGTTGGAGTCCATGGTGGAGATACATATAATAAATACCATCTTAATGCATCTGCTCCATATTGATCAAATAATTCAAAAGGATTTACTGTGTTTCCTCTTGATTTACTCATTTTCTTACCTTCTTTATCAAGTACTAAATCATTAACTAAAACTCTCTTATATGGAGCTTTACCTGTAACAAAAGTAGATATAGCAAGTAATGAGTAGAACCATCCTCTAGTTTGATCTATACCTTCACATATAAAATCTGCTGGGAATAATTCATCAAAGTTTTCTTTATTTTCAAATGGGTAGTGATGTTGTGCAAATGGCATAGAACCACTATCAAACCAACAGTCTATAACATCTGTTACTCTAGTCATAGTTCCTCCACACTTATCACACTTAAAGTGTATATCATCTACATATGGTCTGTGTAATTCTATAGTTTTTGGATCTATATCTTCTATAGCTTTATTAGCAAGCTCTTCTCTTGATCCTACAGACTCTTTATGACCACATTCACACTTCCATACGTTTAATGGTGTTCCCCAATATCTACTTCTAGATATTGCCCAGTCATTTAAGTTTTCTAACCAGTTACCAAATCTTCCTTCTCCTACGAAACCTGGATACCATTCAACAGTTTTGTTATTTGCTATTAATTGGTCTTTTAGCTTAGTCATTTCTATATACCAACTTGGTTTTGCATAGTATAAAAGTGGAGTTTGGCATCTCCAGCAGTGAGGATAGTTATGAGCTACCTTTTCTTTGCTGAATAATTTATTTTCTCCGTGTAACCATTTTATAATTTCAACGTCTACACCATCTTCCATTACAAATTTGCCTTCCCATGGAGTAGTTGTAAACTTACCTGCTTCTGAAACTGGTTGTAATACTGGTAAATCGTATTTTCTTCCTAAGTTGTAGTCATCTTCACCAAATGCTGGTGCTGTATGAACTATTCCTGTACCATCTTCTGTTGTTACATAGTCACCTAAAGTAACAAAGAATGCTTTTTTATCTGCTTCAACAAATGGCATTAATTGTTCATATTCAACGTACTCTAAATCTTTACCTTTTAATTCTTCTATAACTTCATAATCTTCTCCTAAAACTTTATTAGCTAAAGCTTTAGCAACGTAATATATTTCATCATTTTGCTTAACTTTTATATAGTCTATTTCAGCACCTACTGTCAAAGCAACGTTTGATGGTAATGTCCAAGGAGTTGTTGTCCATGCTAAGAAATATTCATCAGCATCTCTTCTTTTAAATTTAGCTATTACTGTATTATTTTTTATTTCTTTATATCCTTGTGCAACCTCATGTGACGCAAGCCCTGTTCCACATCTTGGGCAGTATGGAAGTATCTTATGCCCTTCATATACGTATCCTTCTTTATTAAACTTATCTAATATCCACCATACAGACTCGATATAATTATTATCTAAAGTTATATATGGATTATCTAAGTCTATTTCATAAGCCATTCTTTCAGTCATATCTCTCCATTGTTTTTCAAATGTGAAAACAGACTCTCTACACTTTTTATTGAATTTATCTAATCCATAAGCTTCTATTTGTTGCTTATCAGATAAACCTAATTCTTTTTCTACTTGTATTTCTACAGGTAATCCATGTGTATCCCATCCAGCTTTTCTTTTTACTTGATATCCATTCATAGTTTTATATCTACAAACAGAGTCTTTTAAAGTTCTAGCTATAACATGGTGTATTCCTGGGTTTCCATTTGCAGTTGGAGGCCCTTCATAGAATACAAAACTAGGATCATCTTTTCCTTTTTCTAAAGTTTTTTCTAACATATTTATGTCATTCCAATAATCAGATACTTTAGCTTCAGCTTCTTTTACAGAAGAATCTACTAACGACTTAAATTTAGCCATTAAAATCCACCTTCCTTTGATTTTATTTTTCACATAAAAAAACCCGCCCCTGGAAAGGGACGAGTTATTACTCGCGTTACCACCCTAATTTTACAAATGTATATAATTATCCTACATTTGTAACACTCTTTCAATATAACGGTATTTAACCGGCTCAGCTTAATAGATTTAATCGTTCAGCCTGCAGCTTAGGAGTGATCTTCATTTTTATAAATTTATTGGTTCTCAGCTTCTCCAACTCTCTGTAAAATTATCTAAAAACTACTCTCTCCATCATAGCATTTATTATAATATTAGTTTATATGTATGAAATTTTATAATAAATTGTTCAAATAGTCAATATATTTTTACTCTAAAGCATCTGATAATTCTTTTTGAAGCTCAGCTATTCTTTGAACTCCATTTTCATCTATGTCTGAGAAAATATCATCAACACTTCTAATTTCGTCTTCTAATAATGATTTAAATTTATTTCTAAATATCTTGAACTCTTTAACTATAGAGTCATATTCTTTTCTTATTTCAATAACTCTATTATTAGACTGTCCTATTATTTGTCTTGATCTAAGTTCAGCCTCTTCAACTATTATCTTAGCTTTTTTATTTGCAGCACTACATGTATCCTCAGCTGCAGTTTGAGCAGTTATAAGTGTTGCCTTTAACGTTTCTTCTATGTTTTCAAACTTACTTACTTGTTCTTGGTACATTCTTATTTTGTCTTTTAATTCCAGGTTTTCTCTATATACGTTTTCGAAGTCTTCTTTTACTAAATCTAAAAATTCATCTACTTCATCTTCTCTATATCCACGTATACCTTTTTTAAATTCTTTATTTTCAATATCCACTGGAGTTAGCATGTATTCCCCTCCCTATATTATTAATTTTGCTTTTAATTTCATTTTTCCTTTTTTACTTATATCTCCTATATCGGCTATTATGACTCTACCTTTACCTCTTACTGATATAAGAGCATCCCGTTCTATTGTTTTTGATGTAGATATTATTTTTTCATAATCAACAAAAACTTTTTCTGTATTTATAAGCTTCAAACTTTCTTGTCTAGAAATATTGTATATCCCACTTATCAAGCAATCCAATCTTTGTGATGATACAGTTAATGATATTTCTTTGTATTTAGGTTTGGAATATGCTATATCATCTTCGAGAATTTCCTTTACCTTAACACTATTTCTAGCAACTTTTTCTAAATTCATAATAATAAAATCTGAGATATCTTTACTTACGATAACCTGACAAAAGTTATCATGTATATTTATATCCCCTATTTTTTCTCTTTTTATACCTAGACCCAGTAAAGAACCTAAATAATCTTTATGCTTTATCTCTTTAAATTTAAAATTGCCCTCTATTTGTAACACTTTTATAGGTGATTGTACATCTTCATATTCCATATAATAAGGAAATATTGTAATAACTCTTCTTTCAGCTTCTTCAAAGCCTCCATCAACCCTATATTTTATATCGTCGAAACTATTTAATATTGATATAGAATTTTTTATTTCATAAGGATTTAGAAAATCAGTATACTTAATATCGTAGCTTTTGATACAAGAATATGCTTTATCTATTACCTTAAACATCTTATTTTTTAAATCTATATCTTTAATATGATTTGTTAATGATACCTTGTCCATAATTTAACCTACTTCTAATATTTTAAAATATATTTATTATTAACATTCTTAAAAATTGAAGTACAAATAGCGCAATTATTGGAGAAAAATCTATTGGACCTTCAATATATCTAAACATAAAGTTTCTTATAGGCCCTTCTATAGGCTCTGTTAGCATACCTATAATATCATAGATTTTTGACTGTGTAGCTCCTGGAATCCATGACATTAATGCTCTTATTACAATTGCAAATTGAACTATGTCTGTTAAAACTAATAAAGAGTATTCTATCATTTCAATTCTTACTCCTTTTTATTTATTTATTTTGCCATGGGAAAAAAGCTTTACTTTCTAACTCTTTCTTCATGTTAGCATCTATATCTACATTATTAGGTGCTAATATAAATATTGCCTTAGATACTTTTTGTATACTTCCATCTAAAACATATACAGCTCCATTCATAAAATCAAATATAGATTTACGAGTAACTGCATCATCTAAATTTTCTAAATTAACTATTACAGCTCTTCTTTGTTTTAATTGATCAGCTATAGATGTAACCTCTTCATATTTCTTTGGTTCTACTATGACAACTTTCATTTGTCCTGCTGTATGTATATTTACTATTTTATTGCTTTTAGGTTGAGCTATAGATCCAACTCCATTACTTAAATCTTCTGATATCTCTACTTCTTCCTCAATCTCTTCTATCTCTTCATCCATGAACTCGTCTTCTACTTCATCTGTCATCCAATCTTTTATCTTACCTATGAAACCATTTCCCATTATTAACATCCTCCATTATATATATTCATTATTTTTTATTATAGTTTCTTTGTCCAAATATAGAAGTTCCAACTCTAACAAATGTTGCTCCTTCTTCAATAGCTATCTCAAAGTCATTGCTCATCCCCATAGATAGAGCTTCCATAGACACATTATTTATATTTTCATGTTCTATTTTGTTAGCTAAATCTTTTAATCCCCTAAATACGGATTTTATTAAATTTTTATCATCTGTATTTGGAGCCATTGTCATAAGCCCCTTAACTCTTATATTTGGATAATTATTTGATATATTTTTTATAAAATCAATAGCATCTTCTTCAAGTATGCCGTGTTTACTTTCTTCCTTAGATATATTGACTTGTATTAAACAATTTATTTGTCTATCTATGCTTTGAGCTCGTTTTTGAATCTCATCACATAATGATAATCTATCTATAGAATGTATCATATATACTTTATCAATTATATATTTTACTTTATTGGTTTGCAAACTTCCAATAAGGTGCCATTTTACTCTATCACCTATTACTTCATATTTTCTAGCTAATTCTTGTGGCTTATTTTCGCCTACGTCAGTTACTCCACATTCTATAGCTTCATTAACTGCATCTATATCTACAGTCTTTGTTACAGCTATTAATTTAACTTCATCATTACTTCTATCGGAAGTTTTACAAGAATCATTAATTCTTTTTTCTATATTAATTAAATTAGATTTTATAGAGTTCATTTTATCACCTGCTTTTACTAATTTTTTTACCTCTTGGGTTTAATATCACTTCATCATAAATACTAATACTTTTTACTCCATTTATATGATTTTTGTAATAGTCAATAACTATATATTCTTCACTCTCATAAAAAGTTCCTTGTAATTCTACAAATTTCTCTTCTCCTGTTTCAGAAATTACGTAGACACCTTTTTTACCATCTACTTCTACAAATGCATCTTTAGGAACCTTTAAGCCTTCTGTTGACTTATATATTATATCAAATTCTTTTACTCTTGTATCGCAAATTTCCATATTTTGTTCGCTTATAGCTAATATAGCAATGTAGTCATTTCCATCCTTATATATATCATATACATTTGCATTTATTTTTTCAACGTCACTAGATAGAATTATTTTTTGTCCTACATTTAATTTTTTTATTTCTTTTTCATTACAGCTTATAGCTACATATTGCTTTAGATTGTTTACTATCCTTGCAACAGGTTCACCTTTTTTTACTTCTCCATCTTTCTTTATGTCTACATATTCTTCTTTTGTACTTTCTATATCTTCTTTTTTCACTTCTCCAATATTTTCTAAGTTAAATTTTTTCTCATTGTTATCAAACTTATATGAGATAATACCTGAGTTTTTTGCCTTAAATAATTGTGAGTTATCTGCAATTAGATTTGAAACTTTTTCTGCTTCATTTTCTTTATCTTGTAATGTCTTACTATTTAAATCACTCCCTATTATTTCATTTTTATCTTTTAGAAGTTTAGATATTTTGTTTAAATCACTATCTATGTTTATATCTCCATCTAATAAATTGTTTTGTAAATTTAAACTCAGTTTTTTTATACCCTCATTTATGTTTTTTATATCCGATTTTACTATCTTTGTATTTCCTGATTCTATATCTGATATATCTTGTTTTAAATCTTTTAGCGTACTTACCGTTTTTTCATCTACATTACCATTGTAGATGTATGCTACTTCATCACCTTTTTTTATTTTATTACCTTCTTTAATACAGTATTTTACTTTTCCATCCATACTACTTTCCAATAAATATTCATCTCTAATTACTAGTCCCTTTTTCTTGAAACTTTCTCGAACAACTTGATTTTCTAAAACCAAAGTATCTGCATTTTTTTTAATTATACCACTAAGTATATTTGATAATACGTATATACATATAAATATCAAAATCAACTTTGTATAATTAAATTTTAATTTTCTCAATACATATCCCCCTAAAAATAAATATAATACTATATTTATTTCTTCAATATAAATACAACTCCTCTTACTTTTTAAAAAAACTTAAAAGGTACATACCTTGGTATGCACCTTTTTTTATTTATAAAATAATAGTTATTATATTTGAACAACCATCATTTATTATTTTTTGTAAAGTTTTTTGTATCTTAACTCTTACATCATCTGGCATCATATACAATTTACTTTGTAATTGATCTTTTACTAAGTCATGTAATGATTTTCCAAACATATTGTATTCCCATATTTCATTTGGATTTTCTTCGAAACCTTTTAGTAAACTTTCTAGCATCTCTTTACCTTGTTGCTCTGTTCCTACTCCAGGAGAAATTTCTGTAGATATGTCAGCTTTGATCATATGAATAGATCCAGCTTTTGCTCTTAATCTAACTCCATATTGTTTACCTTGCTTAACTATCTCAGGAACATCTAAAGTAAGTTCATCGATAGTAGGTGCTACTAACCCATAACCTTTCTCTCTTACATCAGTTAACGCTTGTTCTACCTTTTCATATTCTGTGTTAACTTTAGATAATCTAGTTACTAGGTTTAATAGTTCATATTCACCATCTATTTTAAATCCACTCTTCTCTTCTAAAACATTATAGAATAAGTCCTTTTTAGTTCCTAAATTTATGCTTACTACACCTTCTCCTAATTCTACATTGTCAACTTGAGTTTCATCTAAGAAATCTAAACTTTCAAATCCATCTATTATAGAATTCACATCTCTTATAACTCCAACCTCATTTATACTGTCTTTTATAGCACATATTATGTTATTTTTTATCCAATGATTTTTTTCTAATCCTTCTATCCATTTAGGGAAGTTTATATTTATTTCATTTATAGGGAAATCATATAATACATTTTCCATAACTTCTTCCACATCCTCTTCATCCATAGCCAAAACATTTAATGGTATTACAGGCTTATCATATTTTTCTTCTAATTCTCTTTTTAATTCTAGAGTTGACTCAGCATATGGATCTAATGTGTTTAACACTATTACAAATGGTTTTTTAAGTTCTTTTAACTCATTTATTACTCTTTCTTCAGGTATAGAATATGATTTTCTATCTATTTCAGTAATACTTCCATCTGTAGTCATAACTATTCCTATTGTAGAATGGTCTCTTATAACTTTTTTTGTTCCTATTTCTGCTGCTTTTTCAAAAGTCATAGCTTCATTAGACCATGGTGTAGATACTAGTCTTTGTTTACCATCCTCTTCATGACCTAAAACTCCATCAACTATGTACCCAACGCAATCAACCATTCTAACTTTCATTGAAACATTTTCTCTAATCTTTATTTCTACACCATCAGCTGGAACAAATTTTGGTTCAACAGTCATAATTGTTTTTCCTGAACCACTTTGAGGTATTTCATCTTGTGTTCTTTCTCTTTTAAATTCATTTTCTATATTAGGTAAAACTAATAATTCCATGAATTTTCTTATAAATGTAGATTTACCTGTTCTAACAGGTCCAACTACACCTACATATATATCCCCTTGAGTTCTTCTTGCTATGTCCTCATATATATTATTCATCTATAACCCTCCTGCATACAAATTCTTAATAAAGTATATTTTAATCTGCAGGTTAATATTACAAAAATTAAAAAAAAACTAGATTTAATAATCTAGTTTTCTTTTACTACCTCTTCAACTTCATGCGTTTTATTTCTCATCATTAGCTCATCTACAACTTCATCTGGGTTCGACCCATTGTGAAGAACTGAGTAAATAGCATTAGTTATAGGCATTTCTATATTTAATTTTTTTGATACATCATAAGCAACTTCTGTTGCTGTAATTCCTTCTACTACCATTTTAACTTCTTTCAAAGTTTCTTCTAAGGTTCTTCCTTGTCCTATAAGTATTCCAGCTCTTCTATTTCTACTATGCATACTCGTACATGTAACAATTAAATCTCCTATTCCTGACAACCCAGAAAAAGTAGGTGATTTAGCTCCCATAGCAATCCCTAATCTGCTTATTTCACGTATTCCACGTGTCATAAGAGCTGCCTTGGCATTGTCTCCATATCCTAATCCGTCACATATACCTGCTCCAAATGCGATGATATTTTTCAATGCTCCACCTAATTCAACTCCGACAACATCAGGGTTTGTATATACTCTAAATTTAGGGCTCATGAACGTATCTTGGACTTTTTCAGCAGTGCTTAAATTTTCAGATGCTACAACTACAGTTGTAGGTATATCTCTTGAAACTTCCTCTGCATGTGATGGTCCAGAAAGAACAACATATTCACATTCTGGTATTTCTTGTTCGCATACTTCAGAGAGTCTTAACCCAGTCCCTTTCTCTAAACCTTTTGCAACATCAATTAATATCTGATTACTTTTTACAAACGGCTTAATTTGCTTACAAATACTTCTTATAGCTTGAGAAGGTACAGCTAAAACTATCATTGAGCTACCTGTTACTGATTCTTCTATATTTGTTGTAACTTTAATATTTGTTGGTATGTTTACACCTGGAAGATAATCTCTATTTTCTCTATTTTCATTAATTAAATTGCATTGGTCTTCATTTAAAGTCCACATAGAGACATCATAGCCCTTTTTAGCTACTACTAATGCTAATGCTGTCCCCCAACTTCCAGCTCCTAATACACAAATTTTTTCCATACAAACACCACCTAAATATACTTAAAGTATTATTTTTTTTCTCCTATTTTTCTTTCTGTTCCATTTAATAATCGTTTAATATTTGCTCTATGTTTAAATATTACTGATGCTGATAAAAACAAAGTAACTGCTAATCCTTTATAATTTCCTATAAAAAACATTATTATAGGAGATGTACATATACCAAGTACTGATCCTAAAGAAACATATTTTGTCACGTATACAATTAGTATAAAAAATGCGAAACAACTTAAAGCTATCACAGGGTTTACAGCTATCATAGCGCCTAAAGAAGTAGCCACTCCTTTTCCACCCCTAAACCCTAGATATATAGGCCAGTTATGACCTATTACAACAAATACAACTGCTATGTAAGATGCTGTAGCTACATCTGTATGAGCTATAGTGGCTATTACCTTTGCTATCAATACAGCTATTACACCTTTTAACAAATCTCCTACAAATGTCAGTATTCCAGCTTTTTTCCCTAATGTCCTAAGAACATTTGTAGATCCTGCATTTCCTGAACCTTGGGTTCTTATATCCACACCCATCATTCTTTTTGCTATTATATATGATGTCGATATACTTCCTATAAAGTACGATACTAAAATAATAATTAGGTAATTAATCATTTCTTCCCCCCTAATACCTATTTTCTTTTTTCTCTATAGTCAAACCATACAGGTGTACCTTCAAATCCAAAGTTTTCTCTTATCTTATTTTCAAGATATCTTTGATATGAGAAGTGAGTAAGTTGCTTATCATTTATAAATAATGTAAATTTAGGTGGTTGTGTTCCAGTTTGAGCTCCATAATATATCTTAAGTCTCTTCCCTTTATCTGAAGGAGGTTGGTTAAGAAGTACAGCTTCACCTATTACATCATTTAATGTTGATGTTGGAACTCTCTTAGCATGTTCTTCAGCTATATAAGTTACTGTTTCTAATATTTTGTTCATTCTTTGGTTTGTTTTCGCAGATACGAATACTATAGGTGCATACGCCATGAACGGGAATTTTTCTCTTATAGTTTTTGTATATATACTCATAGTTTTATCATTTTTTTCTATTAAGTCCCATTTATTTATTACAAATAAACAAGCCTTACCTTCATCATGTGCAATACCTGCTACTTTTGTATCTTGCTCTGTTACACCTTGTTCTGCATCTATTACAATAAGAACTACATCCGCTCTATCTACTGCACTCATAGCTCTTATTACACTGTATTTTTCTACATTTTCATATATCTTACTTTTTCTTCTAAGTCCTGCTGTATCTATTAAAAGGAATTTATTATCTCCTTTTTCTAAATAAGTATCTATAGCATCTCTAGTTGTTCCAGCTATAGGGCTTACTATAACTCTTTCCTCACCTAACATATTATTTAATATAGAAGATTTTCCTGCATTAGGTTTACCTGTTATAGCAACTCTTATTATATCTTCGTCATACTCTGTATCTAATCCTTCTGGGAAGTTAGCTACAACTTCATCAAGTAGGTCTCCAAGTCCCATACTATTTGCACTAGATATTGCAAATGGAACCCCTAATCCTAACTCATAAAAATCATATACATTGTCAAATTGAGTTTGACTATCTATTTTGTTTACTACTAATATTACAGGTGTCTTAGTTTTTCTAAGTATTTGTGCTACTTCTTTATCTGCTGCTGTAAGACCTGCTTTCCCATCAACAACAAACATTATAACGTGAGCCATATCCATAGCAAGCATAGCTTGATTTCTCATTTGAGATAATATTATATCATCACTATTTGGCTCTATCCCTCCAGTATCTACAAGTGTAAAATATTTGTTTAACCATTCTACCTCTGTAAATATTCTATCTCTTGTTACTCCTGGAGTATCTTCAACTATTGATATTCTTTTTCCTGCTAACTTATTAAATAAAGTTGATTTACCAACATTAGGTCTTCCAACTACTGCAACTACCGGTCTATTATCGTTCATAATAACCTCCCTCTCTATTTCAAAATCTTATCAACAAAGTCTTTACCTTCATTTAAGCAAGGTACAACTTCAATATTCATAGTATTTTGTAATTCTTCTAGTGTAATATTATCTAAAAATATTTCTTCATCTGCTTTTAACATACTTCTTGGTATATATAAAGTTTGTCCTAAGTCCTTGTCCTTTAACTGATTTATTATATCTGTAGCTGTTATAAGCCCCGATACAGTTATAGTTTCTCCGAAGAAGTTATTTACTATCTTGTAAACCTCTATCTCTACTCCTGGGCATTTATTCATTATGCAACTTGCCATATTTTTTATAAATTCATATGCAGAGTGTCCCGTAGCTATAGAAATTTTCTTTTTAGAATTTATCTTTTCATCCGAAATAGTTTGTAGATAGTCATGAATTTCTCTTTCTAACTTGCTTATCATACCTACTCCATTTTCGAATTGTATAAAGCCTTCATAATCGTCATAATCTAATAATTTTTTATTTGCCATTATATAAAACTCATCTGATAGGAATATAAATCTTGTTCCTAGTTCACCTAGATATTTTTCTTGTAATTTATGAACTAACTCTATAGTTTCTCTAGCAGTTTGTTCATTAAATATTTCTAAGTTTGGTAGATGGTCTCTGTGTTTAGTTATTCCTACTGGCACTGCTGCTGCACTATTTACATACGGATATAGTTTCGTTAAATCAGATACAGTTCTTTCTAATTCTTCTTTGTCATTGTAACCTGGACATAAAACAATCTGGCAATTCATTTGTATCTGAGCATCAGCTAATCTTTGCATTATTTCGTAAAGCCTTCCAGCAAACTTATTTTTAATCATTTTTTGTCTAAGTTCTGGATTTGTAGTGTGAACAGATATATTAATAGGACTTATTCTATATCTAATTATATTATCTATATCTTCTTCACTCATATTTGTTAAAGTTACAAAATTTCCTTGTAAAAATGATAATCTTGAATCATCATCTTTAAAATAAAGTGTTTCTCTCATACCTTTTGGTAATTGATCTATAAAGCAAAATACACATTTATTTCTACAACTTTTAGCTTTATCTATTATAGGATTTGTAAATTCAATTCCTAAATCTTCATCATAATCTTTTTCTATTTCATACACATATATTTCATTGTTTTTCTTTTTTATTTCTACTTCTAAGTACTCATCACTTAGCAAGAATCTATATTCTATTATATCATGTATCAGTTGATCATTTATAGAAATTAACAAGTCTCCAACTTCTATTCCTAGTTCCCAAGCGATGCTATCTTTGTATACTTTACTGATTATATTATTTGTATTTTTTACATTGACTTCCATAAATTTCACCACTTTTCTTTTATAAGTACATCACATTATATTACCACGTTTTCTTTAAAATAGTCAATAAAAAGGTACCTTTAAAGGTACCTTTAATGCTTCACTACGATTAGAGTTCCATGATATACATCATGAACCATACCTCCCATAGTTTTAGATATTATTAAGCCTCTTTCTTGAAGCTCTTTTTCATCTTCTGCATAAAAAACAGGAATATTAGCCGATTTCATTTCTTTATTTGTAGTAATTATAGCTAGTGTTACGTCAGTTATCCCTACATTCATGTTCTACACTCCTTTTTGTTGTTTTATATTAAACCTTTTAAGTGCCCAATTATTTCCTCTAGAGCTCTCAATTATAGGTGTACTTTTAACTGCTGCTATAAGCTGGTTTATATCTTTCTCAATAGGTATATATGGCATTACTAAACTTTCATTTTTAGGATTCCTTCTCAAAAGTGGAACAAAGTCAGGTTCATCCGGAGTTCTCATTATTCCTAGTCTTGAGTATGCTATATTAGCTATTGTCTGTCTTTGACCTGGACTTAATATTATACCACTATTTATGTAATTTCCATCTTTAGGTATGATTTCTACTGCTAGTCCATAATCTAAATACCTTTGTCTTGAAGATTCTAATCCTATATTGGATATTACAACATCATTTACTTTTAATAGTGGTCCGTCAAATGATATTTTAGCCGGAATAACCTCAGCTATAGCTCCTATACTTTCTCTTACAAATAGTTTTTTAAATATCAGCGCTAATGCAAGCCCTGCTGCTGCCCCTAAGAAGATACTTCCTCCTTCTCCTACATAAAGCTCCGTCTTAGATAAATGATACACAGCTGACGTCGTTAAAGCTGTAAGAATGCAAGTATAACTTCTAACTTCATATGTTAAAGCAATTTCTTCAATAAACCCAGCTCCACGTTTTACTAATAGAGCATCTTCCATATCTGTCAAAGACTTTCTCTTACTATGTCTAACTTGTCTAAATTGGCTAGCTGCAAGTGATAAAAATGTAATTGATGTATATGATTTTTGTATTAAAGCAGGGACTAACATCGCTCCTAAAGCTGACCCTATAATAGCTAAAACAAGTTGTGATACTAACATATTTGGTTCTGTTGGATATTGTTTTCGGTCTGTTTTTAATGTTATGACCCTTGAAATAATCCCAATGACTATACCAATTATAAATATACTTTTCATTTACTCACCCCTTAATTTTGCTTGTTCTTATTTTTCTTTCTATATGCATTGTTATTTCCTTTTGAACTATCCAATATAGGTGCACTTTTTATAGCTTCTACTGTTAAATCAACATCTCTAACTAGTGGAATATATCCAAAGTTAACAGAATTATCTTTGGGGTTTGTTCTTGCTATAGGTATAAATTCTGGCTCATCAACATCTCTGTCTATTCCCATATGTAAATATACGTTATGTAGCATAGCTTGTTGTTGAGCTGGGTCTCCTATTATACCAGCAGATACCATATCTTTTGGCATAACTTTAAGTCCTATACCCTTTTCTAAATATCTTTGCTTTGATGTTTCTAGTCCTATATTGGTTAAAACTACCCCTCCTACTTTTAATAATGCTCCATCAAATTCTATCGGTACAACTTCTACATCTACAATATCCTCTAAACTTTTATTTGCTAGTATTTTTTTAAATATATATCCAACTATACCTGTTGACACAATTGACGCTATAGTACAAATAATAAAGTTAACTTTAAAGGTATTAAAAGTTATTATAAATGCTATAGATGCCGCTAATGATGAAAAAATACTAAGATAGTTTCTAACCTCATAATTTTTGGATACGTCATGAATATAAGTAATCCCTTTTCTAATCAACTCACTATCATCTATATTTGATAATGTTATTTCCTCTTCACTCGCTACTTCTTGAAATTGTTGTATACCTACTGCTAAAAAAGTAAGTGCTGCAAATTCTTTATCTAATAAAGCTGGGAATGCTACAGCTCCCAATGCAGATGCAATAAATGATAAAATAAGTTGTTCTATATAATCTTGAGGTTGAGTTGGTTGTTGTTTATTAACTATTCTTAAAACTATTAGTCTTGATAAAACACCTAAAACTAAAGCTACCCCAAATGCACGTCTAAATAATGTAGCATCATCCATATGTTATCCTCCTTTTATTTTCACTATATTTATTGTGTGCAAAAACAAAAAAAAATTTCCTTAATTAAGGAAATTTTTTTTTGGTATTGTAACTGTAAATTCAGTTCCTATATTTAATTCACTTTTTACACTTATAGTTCCATTTAAAGATTTAACTATATGTTTTACTATAGCAAGCCCTAACCCGGTACCACCTACATCTCTACTTCTAGCCTTATCAACTCTATAGAATCGCTCAAACACCCTGTCTTTATCTTCTTTAGATATTCCAATTCCATTGTCTGAAACTTTTATAAATACCTCTTCATTACTTTCATATACACTAGTCTCTACAAAACCTCCATCAGGAGTATATTTTATAGCATTGTCTATTAAATTTAAAAATATTTGTTTAATATAATCTCTGTTAGAGTTTATAAAAATCTTCTCATCATCAAATTTATATTTCAATTCAATATTTTTTATCTTGGCAGAGTTAATCGTTAACTCATAAACTTCTTTAAATACATTTAGTACCTCTACATTTTCAGATGTTATAGTATCTTTATTTTCTATAAATGAAAGTAATAATATATCGTCTATAAGTCTTTTTAGTCTATCCGATTCTGTTTCGATTATTCCTAAGAATCTATCTCTCATATTTTTATCTATATTTTCATTTATTCTTAATGTTTCTACAAATCCACTTATAGATGTAAGAGGTGTCTTTAACTCATGAGTTACATTAGCAACAAAGTCACTTCTCATATTTTCTAACTTAACTCTTTCAGTTATGTTTTCTATGTTTATTATAGAACCAATGATAACATTATTACTGCTTTGAAGGTATATAGGGTCTAGTTTTATATTATATACTATATCTTCATCATTGGTAATTTCTTTCATTTCAGTTTTCTTTGATCCTATAAATTTAGAAATTTCATTTAATATTTTATAGTCTTTTATAACGTGATGTATATTCTTACCTTCTATAGTTTCAATTCCATCACTTTTTATTATTTTTTTTGCTTCTTCATTTATCAATAAAACATTTCCATTTATATCAATAGCTAAAATACCATGCGATATACTTTTTACAATAGATTTTAATTGTAAATTTTTGTATTGAACTTCTTGAATCGTAATATCTATTGTATCTATCATATCATTAAAATTATCAACTAGTTGCCCTAATTCACCTTTTGCTGATATGTTTATTTTTGCATGGAATTCTTTGTTACTTATTTTTTTTGAAACAGCTATAAATTCTTGTAAGTAATTTCTTAGATTTATAGCATATCTTATTGAAATTATAGAAACTATAATTGATACTAAAACAATTAAAAAGTATATGCTTATATTATCCATGTTAAAACGCCCCTTAATCTATTTTATATCCTATTCCTCTAATAGTTTCTATATATTTTTCTTCTTCACTAGTTCCTTCTATTTTTTTTCTTAAATATCTTATATGAACATCTACAGTTCTAGTTTCTCCATAGTATTCATATCCCCATATTTTATCTAATAAGTAGTTTCTAGATAAAACCTTTCCTTTGTTTTCTAGTAAAAGTCTTAAAAGTTCAAATTCTTTAAGTGTTAAATCTATCTTTTCAGTGCCTTTAATTACCTCATGCTTTTGTAAATTTACTTTTAAATTTCCTATACTTAACACCGTTTTATCACTATTGTCATTATTAACATTATATCTTCTTAAAACAGAGTTACTTCTAGCTAATAACTCTTTTACACTAAATGGCTTTGTTATATAATCGTCAGCACCTGAATCTAAGCCTTCTACCTTGTCGTTTTCAATATTTTTAGCTGTTAGCATTATTACAGGTATATTTTTTAAATCTTTATCACTTCTAATCTTCTTTAAAAGGTCTATTCCACTTATATTTGGAAGCATCCAATCCAATAATATTAAGTCTGGCATTATTTCTTTTGCTTTTATAAATCCATCAAATCCATCGTAAGAGTAATGAACCTCATAATCCATAGTCTCTAAGTTAAATTTTAAAAGCTCTACAATATGCTTTTCATCATCTATAACTAACACTTTAGTTTTCATCTTAAGTTAGCCCCTCTCTACTTTACTTCAAGTATCATACCTAGCCTTTTTGTTGTTTGATTATGTTTTCTATATGAATGAAACTTATCACTATTACAACTAGTGCATATGTTTAAATTAACTATATTTTCTTTTTTCACACCATAACTTGTCAATATTAATTCATTTACTTTCCATAAATCTAGATAGTACTTGCTTTCTTTAATTATATAAAATTTTTCATCTCTATTTGTAATAATTGTGTTAAATTTTTCAATTAAATCTTTAGATACCTCATAACAACACGGTCCAATTGAAGGTCCTAATACACAAATTAAATCTTCAGGGTTTGTTCCATAAAGCTTTTCCATATTTTCAATAGATTTTTGAGTTATTTTTGAATATGTACCTCTCCATCCTGCATGGCAAAGTGCTACAGCTTCCTTCTTCGGATCTACAATAGCCACAGGAACACAGTCTGCAACAAAAACTAATAATGGAGTTTTCTTCAAATTTGTAACTAAAGCATCCCCTTCTTTTATTTTTCCTATATCTTCTTTTTTTATTATATTTACTATATCTGAGTGAATTTGTTTATTATTTGTTAAGTTCTCGAAATTCATATTTAGCTCTTTACAAAGATTTTCTTTATCAGACTTTGATGCCATATCAATATTTATATTAGAAAATGCTAAGTTAACAAAATCACACTTTTTATCAAATCCTTCAAATCTTATATAGTTTTTCATACTCAATCACCTTTTTTCTGTTAGTATATTTTTAAGCTCTTTAACAAATGTATTTATATCTTTAAATTGTCTATATACTGATGCAAATCTTACATACGCTACTTCATCTACATCTTTTAATTTATCCATTACCATCTCACCTATCTTTTTGCTTTCTATTTCTGATAGATAAGTCTTATTTATTTCATTTTCTATGTAATGTATTATTTCTTCAACTTGTTCTATTGAAACAGGCCTTTTTTCAGAAGACTTCAATATACCATTTTTTATTTTATTTCTATCAAAATATTCTCTACTATTATCTTTTTTTATAACCATAATAGGAGTTAATTCTATTTTTTCGTATGTAGTAAATCTCTTTTTACAAGATTCACACTCTCTTCGTCTTCTTATAGATTGACCATCTGTATGTCTTGAGTCTATTACCTTTGATTCTTTATAATTGCAGTAAGGACATAACAAAGCCTATCCCTCCTTTTTTCTTATGTCTTTTATATATTAAATTCATCTAAACTATGATCTTGACCTTGGTTTACTATAATTGTATCACATCCTATTTTTATTATATCATTCCAAAAAACAACTTGCCCATCATAATTTCTAGAAAAAAAGTTCATACCTCCATCACCTTCAATTGTGAATGATAAAATTTTTCCTTCATTAGTATCCATCTCTATATCTGTAATAAATCCCATTCTTTTACCATTTTTAACATTTATTACTTCTTTATCCATTATATCAGAAATTCTAATCATATTATAATCTACCTCCTCTTAAAAATAAATATGTACAAGAATAAAAAAAAATGACCATACTGGCCATTTTTAATTATTTTTTAATTCTATCATACTTATAAATTTTTCAACTAATTCTGGATCAAACTGACTTCCTGAACATTTTCTAAGCTCTTTTATAGCTTCTTCATGACCTTTTCTATTATTGTAAGGTCTATGAGATGTCATTGCATCAAAACTATCTGCTATAGATATTATTCTAGCCAAATATGGAATTTCATTTCCTTTTAAATTATCTGGATACCCTCTTCCATCATATCTTTCATGGTGATGTTTTATAGCTGGCAATAATTCTTCAAATGCTTTTACATGCTTTATTAAATCCACACCCAATTCTGGATGTTTCTTTAGCATATCATACTCTAAATCAGTTAGACTTCCTTTTTTATTTAATACTTCTTCTGGAATTTCAATTTTACCTATATCATGAAGATAAGCTGCTAGTTTTAAACGAAGCTTATCTTTTTCGTTAAGATTTAAATAGTTTGAAAACCAGCCTAGATATATAACTACTCTTTCTGTATGTCCATATGTATATCGGTCTTTTTTATTTATCATATTTATAAGTCTTTTTAATGAATTAGCTGTTTCTTCATCTATGTATATGTGATCTGAAATCTCTTCTAAAACACTATAATATACCTCTACCCTGTTTTTATTAAGTGATTTAGCCCTATAAAGAGCATCATCTGCAGTATTTATAAACTGATGCTTATTACTTGCCCTCAGCGGATATGATGAAACCCCTATAGATATCGTCATGTTTTTATTTGGTTGATTTTCTTGACCATAAAAATATGTATTTTCTATATTTGTTCTAATTCTCTCTCCAACTATTATAGCATCTTCTTCCACAGTATTTGGAAGAATTACAGCAAATTCTTCGCCTCCATATCTTGCTACAATATCATGTTCTCTTACACTTTCTTTTAAAATTTGACCTACATCTTTCAAAACAACATCCCCTGCCTGATGTCCATTTATATCGTTGTAATTTTTAAAATAATCAATATCCATAAACAGCATCGAGATTGATGTATTTTCACTATCAGCACACTCCATTAGCGTTTCTAATGATTCTTGAAAATATCTATGATTATATAAACCCGTAAGTTCATCTACATTAGCTAGATTTTGAAGTTCTTTACTATGCTCTTTTTCTATATTAACGTACATTCCTAGTATCCATGACGTTACAAAAAAAGCGCTTACTATAACTATATCAATTTGAAAATAATTTGTTATTAATTCTTTAGCTGGTTCTTGAAGATGAGCGCCAAATTGTATTGATAATACATCCACTCCGCAAACTAATATAGAACAAATTATAGAAACAATCATAGCATAGTTTCTTCCAAATTGTATTGCAGATATTATAATTATAAAAATATATAGAAATTTATAAGGACTTTCTTCTTTACCTGTTGACATTATTATAACTGTACATATTAACATTAATAAAATTGTTTCTATGTTATCTCTAGATTTTGCTGGATTATCTATAAATTTATATTGTCTCTTTGATAACCATATAAAGTAAACTATTAAAAGTATTATTATAGCAACTATGTATATGTAAAATAACATATAGTTATAACTTTCTATTCTTGTATAGGAACTTATCATAGCTACCATTCCTAAAAGCATGTATATAACTTTTATTATTGCTAATATTTCAAATACTTTTTTATTCCTTATATTTTCAAACTCATTCATTCTTTTCTCCTAAATTTCCTTTTTAATTAATAAACCATAAGGATATATCCTTATGGTTTATTTAAAATTACTCTTCTCTTAAAGATTTTGGCATTTCTGGTTCAAAGAATACCATAGTACACATTGTAGATGCAGAATTTCCTAAATTCATTGCAAAATCTGAGAATAAATTTGCTAAAAAGTTCATAGCTAATCCCCCTTAAATATTTTTTATTTAAGAAAACAATCTAATTTTAATATGATTGTTTCTCCTAGCTTAGTTATCGCTACTGTTTGTAATATAATCCCTAATTCTATACAATATACAAACATAGCTATGTCACAATTTGAAATTTTAGTTAATCTAACTATTAAAAGTAATATTATGATTACAATAAAAGCATTAAGTCTATTGAATAATTTTTTTCTAAGTTTGTTTCTAGTTTCTTCCTTCTTTAAAGGCTTATTTTTTGTTCCAACTGGAGCCTTTTTATAAAAAATATAATAACATGATACAACACTTAATACACTGAAAATATATATAAAATTGTACCCACAATATTTATTTAAAAAAACATAAATATATGTGAAAATTAATGTTGTTATAATACCTATTATCAAACATCTATTAGGAGAGGTTGCATGAACTCCACCTGAAAACTTTTTCAGGCTAGATGCAGCAATAGAAATTAATAAAACTTCTATCGTTTTTCCTATTATTATTCCTACTAAAATTGTAGCTATGTAAGCCAATATAGTGTGTACCCAAATAAATAATCCGTAATTCATAACTTGTATTTCTTCATTACTCTTATTTGCCTTTTCACCTATTTTGTTTGAAATATTATATGAAATTTTTTCTATAATAGCCATAAGTTTACCCCTATATGTTTTTGCTTATTTTTTTAGTTACTATATTTAATCCAATAATTAATAAAATAAATATTAGTAATGATGGAAGTGATAATATCGCGCTGTTAATACTCGTATTATTTGTCAATATTTGTGTAGGTATTTTTAATATTTTATCTGCAATCACCATATAAATACCTTCACTAATTGCTAAACATATGTATATCTTTGATACATTTATTATAGTTGGTATAATCTGTTGGTTTTCAAACCTATAAAAAATCATTCCTATCACAAACATACTTAAAACGGTATGTATTCCAAAGCTTATAGGTAACATTCTAATACATGTTAATATTACTAAGTAAAACAAAGAATTTCTAATAGTATTTTTTAAATTAATATTTAAGTTAAATAAAATGTATCCAGATAAAATTAAAAAAATACTTTCTGGAAAACTTCTAATTATTACATATGATAATGATGAATTTAACATTCAATTCTCCCTCTTCACTAATATTATCCACTACGAATTATACCATATTTTACATATTTTTACAATTAATATGGAATTCTGAGCACATCAAAAAAATATGCAAAAGTAATAGTACTTTTGCATATTTTTTATATATATTTTCTCATGTTTTTCAAAGCATTTTTCTCTATCCTAGAAACTTGAGCTTGAGAAATACCAATTTCATCAGCTACTTCAATCTGAGTTCTCCCTTTATAAAATCTTAAATCTAAAACCAATCTTTCTCTTCCATTTAATTTTTTTATAGCTTCTTTAAGAGCTATTTCTTGTAACCAATTTTCATCCGTATCTTTTTTATCTTGAACTTGGTCCATTACAAATATAGCATCTCCATTGTCCTGATATACCGGATCAAATAATGATATAGGATCTTGAATAGCATCTAAAGCCATTACTACATCTTCAACATCTAGTTCAAGCTCTTTAGCTATCTCCGAAACAGTTGGTTCCTTAGAATTAGACCTTACTAGTCTCTCTCTCACTTGAAGAGCCTTATATGCAATGTCTTTTAAGGACCTACTCACCCTTATAGGATTATTATCTCTTAGATACCTCCTTATCTCTCCTATAATCATAGGGACTGCATAAGTTGAAAATCTTACATTTTGACTTAAGTCAAAATTATCAATTGCCTTTATAAGTCCTATACAACCTATTTGAAATAAATCGTCAATATTTTCCCCTCTGTTATTAAACTTTTGAATTACACTCAATACCAATCTTAGATTTCCTCTTACAAATTCTTGTCTAGCTACTTCGTCTCCATTTTTAATTTTTATAAGGAGTTCTGTCATTTGATTATTTTTAAGAACTGGTAACTCAGAGGTATTTACTCCACAGATTTCAACTTTATTTATTTGCATTACAACTCAGTCCTCTCTTAAAAAGTATTTCTTATACAATTATTTACATCTAGTATATTTTTATACTGTTTAAGAGCAATTATTTATTCTCTAAACAAATTTTTTCATCTCTTTTTTTAGTCTAGATATTATCTTTTTCTCCAACCTAGATATGTACGATTGTGATATACCTAACATCGTAGCAACTTCCTTTTGAGTTCTTTCATTTCCTTTGCTAGCTAGACCAAATCTTAACTCCATAATTTGTTTTTCTCTATCTGAAAGTCTATCAAGAGCCATAACCAAAAGATCTTTATCTATCTCCTCTTCTATTAACTTATATATTTCATCATTTTCTGTTCCTAATATATCAGACAACAAAAGCTCATTCCCATCTAAATCCACATTAAGAGGTTCATCAAATGACACCTCGGTTTTCTTTTTATTATTTTTTCTTAAATACATAAGTATTTCATTTTCTATGCATCTAGATGCATAAGTAGCTAGTTTTATATTTTTATTTAACTTAAATGTATTCACAGCTTTTATTAAACCTATTGTCCCTATTGATATAAGATCTTCTACATCAATCCCTGTATTTTCAAATTTTCTAGATATATATACTACCAATCTTAAATTTCTTTCAATTAAGATAGATTTTATACTTTCATCATGTTCTAAGTTTTTTAAAAGTTCTTGCTCTTCCTCAGTAGAAAGCGGTGGTGGCAATATATTTACGCCCCCCAAGTAATATAGGCCCTTTGGATTTAAAAGACCTAATCTTTTTAAGATTTTATAAAAATAACCTATACACTTTGACTTCAATTTTATAAAATTTTTCATAAAACTATCCCCCTTAAATTTTATATACTCATTAATAGTTGTGGATTTAATATAGCGTTATAACCATCTTCATTAAAATTTGAAAGCCCTAATATTACATTAGGTATTTTTTGTCCATCAACTTTTATGTAATCTGATTTTATGCCTATTACCAAGTTGCTGTCATTTATCTGCTTTACAGGTATCATTCTAATTCTATAAGATATATTTTTATCAACTTTATCTATAACATTATCAATTGAACTTATATTTATATTTTTAAGATCTAGTTTTTGGAATTCTTCAGGTAAAATTTCATATAATTTATTAGCACTTATAATAACAACTTCACTTTTAGTTATTGGATCTTTCAATAAGTTCCCAGTATCTATTAAAGCCTTAAGTTCCACCTCTTTTTCATCTATACATACTGTCATATCTTTTTTCATACTTGCTATATGCTTCAATTCTTTTATGTCATTATAAATATATTTAAGAACTACTCCACTTACATATGTTATTAAGATTATAAAAGATATAGTTAAATGTGTGAGGCCTGTACAATATATAATAAAAAAAGAACTTCCAGCAATAAAAATATTAACAAAATAAAATATAATCAAAGTCCTTAAATATCCCTTTAACGATTCATTGTTAAATGCTATTTTCGTTACAATTAAAATTAATAATACTTTCATAGGAATCGAAAAAAACAAATTGAAATTATCAAATAAATATAAAATTGAATATATCATTCCAATTGTAGCACCTGTCCATTTTTTCTTCATAGAACTATTATTTTTTGAAATTATAGCAGTGCAACTTATTATTATATAATTTACTAATAAGTTTTCAATTGCATAATATTCTACGTACACCTCCATCCCCCCCTTGAAACATTTACCTATATTATAGTTTAGGTTTAATGAGTTTTATGTCATAATTGATAGTCGAACTAAATTAAATTTATTCTTAAATAAAACAAAAAAAGGCAAAAAAAAAGAAGATAGTACTATCTTCTTCTTCTTAAGAATGTTGGAATCTCCATATCATCACTTTCTATGTATGTTGAACTTGTATTTTGTTTAACGACAGTTTCTTCTTCTTGTTTTTGTTCTGGCACTACTTGTCTTTGAGGCTCTCGTGCCGGATTATGATTTAAACTGTTTTGTTGAAAGCTTTGATGTTGTCCTTGATTCATTGCGTTGTTTCTATTTATTAAATCTAAATCCATATCTTGTCCATCTTCAAATCCTGTAGCTATAACAGTTATAACAAGATCATCCTTTAAGTCTTCTTTTATTGTAGCTCCAAATATTATATTAGCTTCAGAATCACAAGATTCTTGAACTAATGTAGAAGCTTCATTTATTTCAAATAGCCCTAAGTTTGCTCCACCTGTTATATTAAGTAAAACACCCTTAGCTCCTTTTATAGACGTTTCTAGTAATGGTGATTGTATAGCTTGTCTTGCTGCTTCTATAGCTCTATTTTCGCCTTGAGCTCTTCCCATACCCATATGTGCTAGGCCTTTTTCCTTCATTATAGATTGAACGTCAGCGAAGTCTAGGTTTATTAAACCTGGTGCTGCAATTAAGTCTGATATAGATTCTATACCTTGTTTTAATACATCATCGGCTATTGAAAATGCTTCTAACATAGATGTATTTTTTTGAACTATTTGTAACAATCTATCATTAGGTATAGTTATTAAAGTGTCAACTTTTGTCTTTAACTCTTTTATACCTTGTTCTGCATTTTTCATTCTTACTTTACCTTCAAAAGCAAAAGGTTTTGTAACTACTCCTACTGTAAGTATACCCATCTCTTTTGCTAATTGAGCAACTACAGGCGCAGCTCCTGTTCCTGTTCCTCCGCCCATTCCCGCAGTTACAAATACCATATCCGCACCTTCAAGAACTTTGAGTATTTCATCCTTACTTTCTTCTGCAGACTTTTTCCCAACTTCTGGGTTTGCTCCTGCTCCTAAACCTCTAGTAAGTTTCTCTCCAACTTGAATTTTATGCTCAGCTTTAGATGTATATAAAGCTTGTTTATCAGTATTTACAGCTATAAATTCAACACCTTTTAGTTGTGCTTCAACCATTCTGTTGACAGCGTTGTTACCACCGCCACCTACGCCTATTACTTTGATTTTTGCAAAGTTATCCATTTCTACGTCAAAGTTTAGCATCTACAAACCTCCTTATTTAATATTCAAAGTAAATCTATGTATTAATTATATCATTTTATATTAGCATTTTGTTAATATTTAACTAACTTATTCCACAAAAAAGTTCATTTTCCTCTTTTTTTATTGCATAAATTAGATACAATCTGTCTTCTTATAATTGATAAATTATTAAATAACCTTGTCCCAAATACCAATATATCTACATAATACATAGGAACTCCTATTATATATCCTATGTAAGTAAATTTTTTAAATCATAGTTTAATTTAATTTTTAATTTACTTATATACAGAGTACTCTATTGTATAATGTCATTTAAATATAATACCCAGTTATTATAATAAGCGAACTACCATTAATTACCTATATTATAATATTCACCTTCTATATTTTACTTTGAAATACCTCCATTATTCAAGTTTTTTATTCATGTTTTTTACAAGAATTTATAAATATACATAATTTTCGTTATCCATTTGCAAAATTTAATAAACAAAAATTAATTTTAAAAACAATTTGTTGCTTATATTTTAGTTACTATAAAAATTTTGAAATTATAATAAAGTTTAACATCATGGAGAGTATATAGCTTGTTCTTTTGAAGTTAAATCTATATTACCACCTTTTTTATTGTTAGATTTTAAGTCAACTAGTATAGTCTTTAATCGATTGATGTTATACTCTATATCTTCATCTATTTTCAAAACAATATTTGTGTTATCATCTGTTTTCATGTACATTTTATTTTTATTTATTTTTATACTTTCAACTTTTCTTGACATATTGTTTTTTTTCAATGTATCTATAGCTAAAATTATGTCATTTGATTTATCTGAATTGATTTTAACCTTTGTGTTTAATTTTTTATTTTTTATTTCAATCCCACTTATTAAAGGTATATTCTTGTTCTTTATATCTTTTTGTTCTGATAAAATCAATCCATTTTCACCTATATAAATATAACTTGCTCCTTCTTTTATTATTGCATATTCACTATTTTCTTTAATTGTTATTACTAATTTATCGGGAAACTTCCTACTAACTTTAACATATTTTATGTATGGGTTCACCAATAATTTTTTTTCTACATCATTTAAATTATATTTAAAAATATTTTTGCCAGTTTCAATATCTCCTATTTTAATTATATCACTTTTAGTTATTTTACTATTTCCATCCACATTGATTTGTTTCAGTTCAAAAATACTACTACTTATACATATATAAATAAATAATATAACTAGCAAAATAAAAGCATATATAGCAAATTTACCTCTCTTATTTAACTTGCATTTATTTTTTTTCATAATAACCCACCTTTAGTATTTTATATATTATAAAATACTACATAACAACAGCTTATCCTTTGTTATTTGATTATTTAATATTTCAAAATCACAAAAAAGAAATCGTAATAGTACATAAAACTAATTCGATTTCTTTTTTTATACTAAATTTTTTTTATATTTGCACCTAGGCTTTTCAATGTTTTTTCAATATGTTCATAACCTCGTTCTACATGGCTAATATTAGTAACTTCAGTTGTTCCTTCTGCAGCTAGACCTGCCAATATCAAGGCCGCTCCTCCTCTTAAATCCGAAGCCTCCACTTTAGCTCCAACAAGTTTATTTACACCTTTTACCATGCAAATATTTTCAGTTATTTTTATTATATTTGCTCCCATTTTAGAAAGTTCTCCGCAATGCATAAATCGATTTTCAAATATTGCCTCATGGAAAATACTAGTACCTTGACTTAAGCATAATAAGGTCATAAGCTGAGATTGCATGTCAGTAGGAAATCCAGGATGAGGTGATGTTTTTATTATATCTATAGGTAAAATTTTATTTGGAGCTTTAAGTTCCAACCCAGATCCTTTATATTCTATATTGCATCCCAATTCTTCTAATCTGCTAACTATAGGGTCCATATGGCTCTTTATAACTCTATCAACTTCTAGGTATCCTCCAGTTATAGCACTAGCAATCATATAAGTCCCTATTGCAATTCTATCAGGAATTATTGTATGTTCAACAGAATGTAATTTATCTACTCCCTCAATTTGAATACAACTACTTCCTGCTCCACTTACTTTGCCTCCCATTAAATTTAAAAAATTTTGCAAGTCTTCTATCTCAGGTTCTCTTGCAGCATTATTTATTATAGTTATCCCTTTAGCCTTAACAGCTGCTAACATTGCATTTTCTGTAGCACCTACGCTTGGAAATGTTAAGTTTATAGTATTTCCTACCAAATACTCTCTATTACAATATATATATCCTCTGTCTTCAGTTATTTTTACACCTAGTTTATCCAAAGCATATAAATGAAGATCTATCGGTCTAGAACCTATAGAACATCCTCCTGGATAGCTTATGCTTATATTATTAAATCTTCCTATCATTGCACCCATTACTATAATGGATGATCTTAATTTTTTCATATACTCTTCTTTAACACTGTTAACATTAACATTTTTACTATCTATATATAAAGTATATTCATTGTATTCAACTTTACACCCTATGCTTTTCAATATATCAATCATTACATGGACATCTGATATATCCGGAATGTTTTTTATTATATTTTCAGATTCATTTAGTATAGACGCAGCCATTATAGGCAATACAGAGTTTTTTGCTCCTCTTATATCCAGCCTACCTTCTACTTTGTTGCCTCCACTAATTATATACTTTGACAAAAGTATCCCCCCTAGTAGCAAGTATTTTTAGCCTAAAATATAACTTCTTATATTTTTAATACTATGTACTAGAGGGGAAATATGTTACTTTTTATTTTTTATACCGATTGTCTTAACTTCTTTTACTTCATCTTTACTTATTTTTTCATCTTTACTTTCAACTTTAGCCTCTTTTTTCGGCTTTTTATTGTTTCTATTATAAACTTCCATAACTTCTTTATATATTATGTCTATAGCTTCCGGCTTTCCTATTTCTTTACTTGCATTTGACATGTCTATTAAAAGATCTCTGTCTCCTAATAATTTAAATACTGTATCATTTAAAGTTTCAGCTGTAAGATTTTTTTCTAAAATTGCTATTCCTGCACCTTTGCTTTCTATACTTTTAGCATTGTATTCCTGATGATTTTCTGCTGTATAAGCTTTAGGTATTATTATAGATGGTTTACCAAGCGCTGTTATCTCAGCTAAAGATATAGCACCTGCACTTCCTATAACTATATCACAAGCCGCTAATGCACTTGCCATATCTTCTAAATATGGTACTACCTTTTGATATGGTTTTAACTGTAAGTCACCTATGTCACTCATAAAACCATCATAGAAATTCTTACCTGTAGCATATATAAATGCTACATCTTCATTCACAAGATTTCTTATTACTACCTTCATAGAATCATTGATTTTTCTTGATCCTCCACTACCTCCGTAGCATAAAACCATCTTTTTATCTTCTTGTATTCCTAATTTTCTTCTTGAATTACTTTTTTTAGATATAAGGATTTCTTTTCTAACCGGATTTCCTGTAAGTATTAATTTATTTCTAGTTTCTTCAGGGAATCTTACATGAGAATCCTCAAAGCTAGTTAAAACTTTAGTTACCATTTTAGCTAAAATTTTATTAGTAACTCCAGGGAAAGAATTTTGCTCATGAATTATAGCAGGAACTTTACCCATAGATGCATTGAATAATACGGGTCCACTAACGTATCCTCCAGTCCCTATAACAACATCTGGCTTAAATTTCTTAACAATCCTTCTTGACTGTTCTAATCCTTTAAATAATTTAAATACTCTTTTAACATTATCAAAATCTATTTTTCTTTTAAATCCTTGTACTGTAACAGTTCTTAGTTCATAACCATATTTCGGAACTATTTCAGATTCTATTCCTTTTTCTGTTCCTACAAATACTATTTCAGCATCTGGATTTTCTTCTTTTATCTTATTTGCTATGGCGATGGCAGGGTATACATGCCCTCCTGTTCCTCCACCAGATAATAAAACTTTCATTAACTTTCATCTCCTGTCTAATTCATTTTTACATGCTTAGAGACATTAAGCACAATCCCTACTGCTGCCATAAATATTGTAAGGGAGGTTCCTCCATAACTTATAAATGGTAAGGCGACTCCTGTAACAGGCATTGATGATGTTGCAACAGCTATATTCAAAGCTGCCTGAATACCTATTTGCCCACCGATACCTACAACAAGCATACATGAAAATACATCCGGACATTTTATTGCAATTCTTATACATCTATAAACTAAAAATACAAATAGCATTATTACTATTGCACACCCTACAAGCCCAAGCTCTTCTCCTATTATTGCGAATATAAAATCATTTTGTGGTTCTGGTATGTAAAAGTATTTTTGTCTGCTTTTTCCTAGACCAAGGCCAAATAATCCTCCTGATCCAAGTGCATACAGTCCTTGTATGACTTGATATCCTGCTCCAAGAGGATCTTTAAACGGGTCTATAAATGAAGTAACACGAGCAAGTCTATACGGAGCTGCTAACACCATTACTGCAAATAATCCAACTCCTGCTCCAAACATAGCATAAACAATTTTCATATCCATTCCTGCTACGAATATCATTACAAAAGTAACTAATATTACTGTTCCAGCAGTTGATAAATTGGGTTGTAATATTATTAATGCAAAGAAAATACTAGGTATTATAAGAAGTGGTATAACTCCTTTTGTTAAAGATTTTATTTTATCGTACTTTAATTCTATTAATTTAGCAGTTATTATTATTGTTGCAAATTTAGCTAACTCTGCTGGTTGTATTGTTAATCCTCCAACCCCTAACCATCTTTGAGCTCCATTTAATGAGGTTCCAAGAGGTGAAAGTACTAATAGAAGTAATATGACAACTACTATTCCTAACATTTTTGCATTTTTGTACCAAAATCTATAGTCTATCCTAGATGTAAAAATCATAGCAATAAATCCTATGGTTGCATAAATTATGTTTCTTTTTAAAAAGAAATAGGAATCATCTAGTTTAAATGTAGATTGTATAAAACTAGCACTAAAAACCATTATGATCCCTATAAATACTAATAACATGGTTGTATAAAATACCACATTGTCAAAATCAGTTTTTATCCCCCTACTAACACGTTTCTTTACTATCTCTTTAGGCATTAATTAGACCTACCTCCATTCCCAGTTATATATCTATAATTTATATATATTCTCTTTGAAGTCTAATCCTCTTGCCTCGAAGTTTGGATACATATCCCAACTTGCACAAGCTGGTGATAATAAAACTACATCCCCTGATTCAGCTATTTCATAAGCTTTTTTAACTGCAGTTTCCATATCTTCAACTTTTGATATATTGTTTATTCCATGTTCTTTTGCAGTTGTTGCTATTTTATCTGCAGTCTGTCCTAATAGGACTAAAGCCTTAACATTTTTAGTTGCATATTTAATCATTTCAGTAAAATCACTTTGCTTTTCATATCCTCCAGCTATTAAAACTATAGGTTTTTCATATGAAGTTATAGCTTTTATAGTTGAATCTGGGTTTGTTCCTTTAGAGTCATTTACAAACATAATACCATCTTTATTTGTAACAAACTCTAATCTATGCTCTACACCTTTAAATGTTCTTAATGTTTCTATTATAACGTCAGTATCGATATTTAATACGTATGCCATTAAAATAGCCGACATAGCATTTTCTAAGTTGTGGTTTCCTGGTAAGCTCAATTGAGCTTTATTCATAAGAACTAATTCTTCACCATCTACCTTTATAACTATATTGTTATTTTTATCTAGATATGCACCTTGCTTTACTTCTTCTTTTATTGAGAAGTATAAAACATTTCCATTACTGTTTTTACCTAAATCTCTAACAATAGAATCATCATAGTTTAGTATAGTAAAATCCGTCTTGTCTTGATTCTTAAACACTCTAGCTTTAGCATTTATATAATTTTCCATAGTATGGTGTCTATTTAAATGGTCTTCTGTAATATTTATTATAGTACTTACTTTAGGTTTAAATTCTTCTATACTTTCTAATTGGAAACTACTTAACTCTGTTACAAGATATGAGTTTTCATTAGTTAAATCAACAGTGTCTATAACTGGATTACCTATATTTCCAACTATATATGTATCTTTATTTGCTTTTTTAAACATCTCTCCTACTAAGCTAGTAGTAGTAGTTTTTCCATTTGTTCCTGTTATTCCTATGAATGTAGGATTTTTAGATAGTTTATATGCTAATTCAACTTCTCCTATTATTTTAATGCCTTCAGATTTTATTTTTTCTATAAAAGGCAAGTCTAAAGGAACTCCAGGAGATACTATAGTTAAATCTATGTTTTCTATATTTTCAAGGTGTTTACCTAAAACATATTCTATATTATCTAAATTATCTATTTCTTCTATTATTCCTTCTAATTTTTCCTTAGGTTTTATATCATTTACTATGATATTTGCACCTAATTTATTTAATTTTTTTATAGTTGATACGCCAGTTTTTGCTAGTCCTACAAGTAAGACATTTTTATTTTTTAAATCCATTGCTCTAACCCCCGTAAATTAGAATACTGCTATTATACCTATCCAAGCTAATACTATAGATGTTATCCAGAATACAAATATAACTTTTGTTTCAGGCCATCCACATTGCTCAAAGTGATGATGTATAGGTGCCATTTTGAATATTCTTTTCTTTCTTAGTTTATAAGAACCTACTTGAAGTATAACAGATATAGCTTCTGCGAAATAAATACCTCCAACTATAGGTATTATAAGGACATTATTTGTAAGTACTGCAAATGAAATAACAGCCCCTCCTAATGCCATAGATCCTGTATCACCCATAAATACTCTTGCAGGATATGAGTTGAATCCTAAGAATCCTATACATGCACCTACTGTAGCTGCAGCTAATATAGCTACATCTGTATATCCATAATTAGCTGCAAGTAACATAAAGAATCCAGATACTATAACAGTTATTCCTGATGCTAATCCATCTAATCCATCTGTTAAGTTTACTGCATTTACAGTTCCAAGTATTACAAATACCATGACAGGTACATATAAAGGACCTAAATTAATCGTAAAGCTTGTAAATGGTATTAATAATTGAGCAGCACTTGGTGAATTAGTATATTGATAATATGCTAAAAGTGTTGCTAATGCAATTTGTAGTAAAATCTTTTGATATGCTTTTAATCCTAATGATCTTTTAAATTTAATTTTTAAAAAGTCATCTACAAATCCTACAAAACCAAATCCTGTTATACATAAAAGCCCCATTGTCATATCTGAGCTTACTTTTGTTCTTGTAAGAACTGTAACTAGTATTGCTACTATCATCATTATACCACCCATTGTAGGTGTTCCATTTTTTTGTAAATGTGTCTGTGGTCCATCATCTCTTACAGTTTGACCGAACTTAAACTTAGTTAACATAGGTATAAAAATCGGTCCTAGTATAATCACTATTAGAAATGAAATCATCGCTGTATACGTAAGTTGTGTTATTCCTAACATAATATAACTCCTCTCCCTTGCTGGCTATTTCTTAATTATTGTCTACCTGCTTAAATATTGTACTATATTTTCTAATTGCATACCTCTAGACGCCTTAACTAAAACTACGTCATCCTTATTTATTATATCACTTAATTTCTCGATTGCTATTTCTTTATTGTCAAAATGGTACACATTAGAGCCATTTAAACCTAGTTTAATTGATTCATCACTTATAAACTTTGAGCTTTCTCCTATAGTTATTAAAACATCAACATTCTCTATTGCATATCCTCCTACAAGTCTATGGCCATACTCTGAATGTTCTCCCATCTCAAACATATCTCCAAGTATTGCTACTCTTCTTTTTTCATACCTTCCTAATATTTCCAATGCAGCTTTCATAGAATCTGGGCTTGCATTATATGCATCATTTATTATTGTTAAATCATCTTTTTTAATAATATCCAATCTCATTTTACTTGCTTTGAAGTTTTTAAGACCTTCTTTTATATCTTTTAAATCCATTTCTAAGCTTAATCCTACAAGTATAGCTGCCATTGCATTATATATGTTGTGTTTTCCAACTGTAGGTATATATATTTCTTCTTTATTATTATTTATCATACATGTAAATCTTAATTCTTCTTCTCCTATAGAGTACTCTGTACAATATATATCATTATTGTGGTCAAATCCAAAAGTTTTTAAATCATAATTTAATTCATCTTTGCATATTTTTTTTAGATATTCATCGTCACCGTTTACTATAAGTGTGTTAGATTCGTCAAAGTTTGAAGTGATTTCTAACTTGGCTTTTAATATGCCTTCTTGAGATCCTAAATTTTCTATATGAGATAGCCCTATGTTTGATATTACTCCTATCTTAGGATTAACCATGTTTGCTAAATACTCTATTTCTTCAAAATGAGACATTCCCATTTCTATTATTGCACAATCATGACTGGAATTTAAGTTGAATAATGTAAGCGGAACTCCTATATGATTATTGAAATTACCTTCATTCTTCAAAGTATTAAATTTTGTTGATATAGCTGCATATATCATATCTTTTGTTGTAGTTTTTCCGACACTACCTGTAACACCGATATATGGTATTTCAAATTTGCACTTATAAAAATTTGCTATATCTCCAAGAGCCTTTGTTGTGTCTTCTACTTCTATTAAATTTATATCCGAACTTTCAAATTTTATGCTATTACTTCTATTTTTTATAAAAGTTTTACATCCATTTTCATATGCTGACTGCATAAACTTATGTCCGTCTAGGCTTTCACCTATTATAGCTATAAATGCATCTGTAGATTTTGCTTTTCTACTATCTATAGCTATATTTTGTATTTCGTCTGATTCATTACCTTTTACCAACGTACCTTTAGTTGCTATAACTAGTTCTTTTATAGATAAAGATTCCATACTAAACCTCCTTAATAAAGTAAATCTCTTTAAATATTATAAATCTTTTTATATTCATCATCTATACTTATAATATTTTAATATATAATTTTATAGAATACTAATTATTTTACACTTTTGTAAACCTTTAGAAA
Organism: Paraclostridium sp.; assembly: GCF_051656405.1. GTDB lineage: Bacteria > Bacillota > Clostridia > Peptostreptococcales > Peptostreptococcaceae > Paraclostridium. Next base: position 6,601 of record NZ_JBOGBV010000007.1, on the reverse strand, counting down.
TCCTAATAAAGAGCAATGTATATAAATTATATACATTGCTCTTTAAATTATTAACTCATTAATTATATACTATATATTAATATTTTTGAAGATGTTTATTCCTATATTGTCTTTTAATTATTTGTGTAAATTACTATTCCTGAATCTTGTGGTACTTCTGATCCTGCAGGAGGGAAGATTTCTTTAACCTTTGTACTTCCATCAACCTCTGTGTCTGTGTCTTGTATCGGTTTTAATTTATTTTCTTCTAATACCTTTAAAGCATCTTCTATGCTTAAGTCAACAATATTTGGCACCTTCACTTTAGGTTTTTCATATTCTTGCTTTTCTTTATCTGTATATTTAGGTTCAACTCCTAAATATTTTAATGAATCATTCATGATTTCTTTTACTATAGGTCCTGCTGTTGTACTACCAAATGCGTTAACTCCATTTGGTTCATCTACTATAGCTAATACTACTATTTGTGGATCATCACAAGGAGCTATCCCCACAAAGGAGCATATATATTTACCTTGTGCATACTTACCATCTATAACCTTTTGTGCTGTTCCTGTTTTACCACCTATTTTAAACCCAGGTATATATGCCTGCTTACCAGATCCTTCACTTACAACAGATTCAGCTATTTCTAACATTTTTTTAGATGTATCTTCTGATATTACTTGTCTAACTACCTTTGGTTTTATATTTTCTGTTACGTTTCCTTGATTATCAACTTTTGATTTAACTACTCTCGGTTCCATAAGTTTTCCATCATTTGCTATTGAACCTATTGCGCTTATTAATTGCATAGGAGTAACAGATATAGATTGACCAAATGATATAGTTGCTAACTCTACAGGCCCTACATTTTTTTCATTATATAAAATACCTTTAGCTTCTCCAGGTAAATCTATATTAGTTTTATCCATGAATCCAAATCCTTCTATATAATCATACATCTTAGACACCCCTAATCTTTGCCCTAACTCAACAAAAACTGGGTTACAAGAATTTTGGACTGCCTGTTTAAATTCTTGGGCTCCATGCGGTCTATAATGTCTCCAACATTTCAATTTTCTTCCACCTACAGTAACACTACCTGTACATACAAATTTTTCTCCATCTTTTATAACACCTTCTTCTACAGATGCGGATGATGTTATAAGTTTGAAAGTAGATCCCGGTTCATACGTATCACTAACTGCAGGATTTCTCCACATTGAGAAATATCCTTTTATTTTATCTTTATCACTATATTTTTCAAGCTCTTCTTCGTAGTATGGATATATCGGTGTTCTTGAATCATTTGGATCATAGTCAGGTTTTGATGCCATAGATAAAATGTCGCCAGTTTTTGGGTCTAAAGCTATTGCTGTAACTCTTTTAGCATTATTTATTTCATAAGCTTTTTGAACTGCTTTTTCAGTATAGTGTTGAATTACTTCATCTATACTAAGAACTAATCCATTTCCTTGCACTGGCTCATAATATTTTTCCATACCATGAGGAATTTCTCTTCCTGATGCATCAGTACTAACAATAAGTCTTCCTGGTTTTCCTTTTAAGTGTTTGTCATATTGCATTTCTATACCAGCAATTCCTGTTGCATCGTCTGATGTATGTCCGATTACGTATGGAGCAAAATTCCCATATGGATAATATCTTTGATTATCCTCAGCTACCCATATACCTGGTAATTTAGAGTCTCTTATTTTCTCTGCTGTTTTATCATCTATCCATCTTTTTACTTTTACCAAAGCCATATTTTTCTTTTTCAACAATTTTAAAACATCATCATAGTCTTCACCTATCATTTCAGATATTACCTTAGCTGATTTTTCTTTGTCTTTAACTTCAACCGGTTTAGCCCAAACAGTATACTTAGTAACACTTACAGCAAGCTCTTTCATATTTCTATCATATATAGTACCTCTTTTAGGTTCTATTGGTATATCTCTTGTTTGCTGATCTAAAGCTTTTTCTGTAAGCCAATCCCCTTTAATTATTTGTAAGTATCCAGTCCTAAATATAAGCATCGTAAAAACAAAGCATGCTAGTATTAAAACAATTACTAACCTTTTTTTACTCAATCTCTTTATTTTACTCAAGCAAATCCCCCCTAATTAGGTACTTCTATGTACTTCATCTGACTTTCTTTAGGATAGTCCATCCCTAATTTCTCATTAGCTTTCTTTTCTATATCTCTACTTCTAGTTAATAGATCTACATCTACTTGTAAATTTTCTTTTTCTATAGTTTTATTATGTAACTCAGACTCTAAATCCCCGATTTTATATTTTAATTTTGCAACTTCACTATATCCATACATACACGCAAAAATTATACAACAAACACTTGCTATAGATCCTAACTTTATAACCCACTTTGTAATTTTTTTTATCATTCTTCTTTTATAGATATTCTTTTTATTTGCTCTATATTCATTTATATCTTTTATTTTATTTTTTCTTTTCATACATATCCCCTTACTTTTTTATAAATAAATAGATATATATTATATTTAACTTTCTATATACTCCTTCCTTTTTAGTCTTAATACAAAATTAAAACAATAAAAAACAAAAAAGTCTAAGCTTTCGCTTAGACTTCTATATTCTTTCAGCAACCCTTAATTTTGCACTTCTAGATCTTGGGTTTTCTTCGATTTCTTTGTCTGTTGGTAATATTGGTTTTCTAGTTATAACTTTTACTAAAGACTCTTTATCACACTGACATATAGGAATATGTGGTGGACATATACAATCTGTTGCTAAATCTCTAAATGCATTTTTTACAATTCTATCTTCTAAAGAGTGGAAAGTTATTATACATATTCTTCCTTCCTCATTCATAATAGAAGCTGCATCATCTATCATCTCAGTTATAACACCTAATTCATTATTTACTTCTATTCTTATAGCCTGGAAAGTTCTTTTAGCTGGATGTGGCCCATCTATTCTAGCTTTCTTAGGTATAGCTTTTTTTATAATTTCAACTAGTTCACCTGTAGTTTCTATGTTCTTTTCTTTACGTTCTTCTACTATGAACTTAGCTATACGTTTAGCCCAATTATCTTCTCCATAATCTTTTATTATTTTTGATAATTCCGCTTCACTGTATGTGTTTACAACATCATAAGCTGAAAAACTGCATCTTATATCCATTCTCATATCTAAAGGTGCATCTTGCATATATGAAAATCCTCTATCAGCCTCATCTAATTGATGTGATGAAACACCTAAATCTGCTAGAACCCCATCCACTTTATATACACCTATTTTTTCTAATTCATTTTTTAAATTTTGAAAATTACTGTGTACAAACTTTACTCTATCGCTATATTCACTCAATCTTTCTTTTGCTGTATTTATAGCGTTTATATCTTGGTCAAATCCTATAAAAAGCCCATCTTTAGAAAGTCTTTTTACTATTTCTTTAGAGTGACCTGCACCACCCATTGTACAATCAACATATACTCCATCTGGTTTTATGTTTAAATTATCAATACACTCATCTAAAAGTACCGATACGTGATGAAATTCCATATTTTATCGCTCCTTAGTATCATCTATTTCTTTTTTATTTTTCTTTGATAAATATAGGTGGACTATTATTCCGCCTATTACTCCTGCTAAACTTATAACTTGAGCCATTCTAAGAGGTCCTATCATAAGGCTATCAGTTCTAAGCCCTTCTATAAAAAATCTTCCTAAAGAATATAGTATAGCATATAAAACTATAATTTGACCCTCATAAGATTTCTTTTTTCTAAATATACATAGGAATATAAATATACCAAAATCCCATATAGATTCATATAGAAAAGTTGGGTGTACTTTTACTCCATCTACCATTATTCCCCATGGTAAATTAGTTGGCCCTCCATGAGCTTCTTTATTTATAAAATTGCCCCATCTTCCTATAGCTTGAGCTAAAGGCATTCCAAGTATAACAGTATCTGCTAATTTTAGAAATTTAATTTTTTTATATCTAGAAAATATATATCCTGCTAATACTCCACCTATTAAAGCTCCATGTATTGCCATTCCACCACCTCTAAAATTAAATATTTGAGATGGGTTATTAGAATAATATTCCCAATTAAATATTACGTAATACAATCTGGCACTTATTAGTCCTACCGGAATTGCAATAATTGCTAAATCTAATATATCGTCTTCTTTGATTCCAACTCTTTTAGCTTCTTTCAATGCTATTAATGTACCTAAAATCATACCTGTTGCCATAAGTATTCCATACCACATTACATCTATTCCAAATATAGTAAATGCAATTCTATCCATAAGCTAATCCCTACCTTTTAAATAGTCTTTTAAATAAATTTTTCTTTTCTATGTATTTTGTTGGTTCTAAAATGCATATATCTTTATTTTCTAAAATACATTTTTGATTTTCTTCAAATATATTTTTTGCATTTTCTTCTCCATATTGCTTACTTATATAATCATAAACTTCTTTAATTAGTGGTCTTCTCTTTGTACTACTATGTGCATCTGTCGCTATAAAATGAACCATATTATTTTCTAGTAAAATTTTACTAGTCTTCTCTGCCTCTTTACCATTTTTCCCTATTACACTAGCTCCATTCAATTGAATTAAAGCTCCTTCATTTATACAATCATATATAATATTTGGACTTTCTTGTACTTTAGGATATCTTTCTACATGTGCTAGTATAGGAATGTATTTTTTTAGTTTTAATTCATACACTATATCTGCTAAATTATTAGGAAAATTATTAGGCGAAAACTCAACTAATATATATTTACTGTTATTTAGGCTATGAAACTCTAATTTTTCGAAATCACATAATAAATCATCTGTAAAATAAAGTTCATTTCCTAAAAAAATCTCTATATCTATATTTTCATCTTTTAATTTTTTGTTAAAACTTTTTAATATTAATTTTAACTCTTCTCCACTTTTATATTTAAAATCTGGATGATAGTGTGATGTATTAATTATCTTTTTAATTCCTTCACTTTGTGCTATTTTTGCCATTTCTATAGATTCTTCTAAGCTTTTTGACCCATCATCTACTTGCGGCAATATATGACAATGTATATCTATCATTTAGCTCTCCCTCCTTTTATAAACTAAATGATACCATATTACCTATAAACCATCAATTTTCTTTAACTATTATACTTTAAAATAAAAAATTTTTACGCTTAAAGCATGTAATATTGATATAACTAAGTATCATAGATTATCCATAACTTTTTCGTAAGTGTACGTAAAAAAAGTGCTATAATTAGCACTTTTAAAATTTACTTAGGTTCTACTATTGAGATTACACAATACTCTTCTTTTAAATGATTTTTTAATCTTTCTTCTACTTCTTTAAACTCTACTTCTTTAATAACATCTAAGTAGTCTAATAAGTTTATATCTTTAAACTTATACGCTATAAAATTATTAGCTATAAAATTTACTGAGTCAAAGTATTTTATAAACTGCCCCATTTTTTTCTTTTTCATTCTATTAAAATCCTCTTCACATAGTCCTTCTTTTTGATATTTAGTTATATACTTTAATATAACATCTTTTACCTTCATAGGACTTTCAGATTCTCCTCCTACTAAAGTAAATGCATAATCAACTTGAGATGTAAATCCACATCCAAAATTGTCATTTATTAGTCCACTCATATATAACTCATCAAATACTTCGCTACCTCTTTTAAAAATCATATCTAACAGAATTTCTGTAACAACCTCTTTACGAAGTAGTTCTTTCCCTTTAATTCCTACGTTATCATCTTTAAATCCTATGTTAAACATAGGCATTGATATAGGGAAGTTTGCAACTATTTCTTTTTTATTTATTTCTTTAGATTCTTGAGGGTAAAATCTTTTTATACTATGATCTAGTTTTTCTATATTACTATGATTACTTTTCTTGATACTTTCCATAACTTTATCAACTTCGACATCCCCTACTACAAATAAGGCCATATTTCCCGGGTTATAAAATGTATTATAACATTTATAAAGTTCATCTTTTGTAATTTTGTATATACTTTCCACACTTCCTGCTATATCAACATTTACAGGATAATCCTTGTACATTGCTCTTAAGCAATTGAAATATACATTCCAGTCAGGATCATCATTATACATTTTTATTTCCTGTTCAATTATTCCTTTTTCTTTCTCTACATTTTCATCTGTAAAATATGGAGTTTGTACATAATCTATAAGATGTTCTAAACTTTCATAAAAGTTATCTGTGCAAGAAAATAAATATGCAGTCATAGTGAAATTGGTATATGCATTTGCACTAGCTCCTAACTTAGAAAATTTATCAAATGCATTTCCACCATCTGGTTGCTCGAACATTTTATGTTCTAAAAAATGGGCTATACCTTCATTTACTCTAAATTTTTCATTTTCATTTATAGGAATGAATTCTAACTCATTAGATCCATAATTAGTAGCTAAGACTGCAAATTTTTTCATAAACCCTTTTTTAGGCATAAAATATACATCAAGTCCATTGTCTAATTTTTCATAATAAAGTTCTTCTTTTAATATATCGTTAACTATCTTTTCCATATACTCCTCCTAATTTCTTAAGAAATAAATAGTATCTA
>NZ_JBOGBV010000006.1:0-106311 GCF_051656405.1 Paraclostridium sp. | reverse complement strand
AAAGATTTGACTGTAGCTGTCTTCCTAACAAAAACTCTATGCAAAAATAGTAAACTTCCTTTTCCTCTTTTAATCTATTTTCTTTCCATATATTTGCTATTTTAGATTTAAGAACAGTTACTAATGTATTTAGTAACTGCTCATTGTTAGCTTCTTCGATACTTTGTTTATATAAAAAATCCATTTGATTTTTAAATTCTAACTTAAATTCCTCCCTATTTATGAGAGTCAATACTACCAACTCCTTTGCCAAACTATTTCATTATACGTTTTTATATACTCATTTGCGGACTTAGCCCAGCTACTATCAGTACCCATAGCACTTTTAACTATTTTAAACCATGCACTTTTATCATTTTTATAAGTATCTATTGCACTTTTAATACAGTAAAACATTTCATGTGCATTGTAATTTGCAAAACTAAATCCATTTCCTTCTCCTGTATATTTATTGAAAGGTTTTACAGTATCTTTTAATCCTCCTGTTTCTCTTACTATAGGTATAGATCCATATCTCATTGCTATCATCTGCCCAATTCCACACGGCTCAAATAAAGATGGCATCAAAAACATATCTGATGATGCATAAATTTGTTGCGCAAGTGCAGCATCAAATGTTAATATAGCTGCTACTTTATTTGGATATTTACCTGAATAGTAATTTAACATAGATTGATATTGTTCTTCTCCAGTACCTAAAACCACTAATTGTAAATTTTCTCCTACTATCTCTGGCATCATATATGATATTAAGTCCAATCCTTTTTGAGATACTAGTCTAGAAACTATGCCTATCATAGGAATATCTGGATTAACTTCTAATCCAAGAATTTTTTGTAATTCTAATTTATTTTTAACTTTATCACCTATTGAATTTATATTATAATTGCATACTATATTTTTATCTGTCTCAGGATTATTTATTTCATAATCAATTCCATTTACAATTCCCTTTAACTTATGTGAATTAGATTTGATTAATCCATCTAAGCTTTCTCCATAAAACTTTGTTTGTATTTCATTAGCATAAGTAGGACTTACTGTGCTTACTTTATCCGAATATACTATTCCTGATTTCATAAAGTTGATACCACCATAATACTCTATATTCCCATCGTCTAAATAATGTCTTGGTATAGATAATACATCTTCTATATTTTTATTTGAAAATACACCTTGGTATTGAAGATTGTGTATAGTATATATAGTTTTTATTTCAGAATATCTTTCATCTTGGCTATAATTTTCTTTTAAAAATAATGGTATCATACCAGTGTGCCAATCATTTAAATTTATTACATCTGGAAAAAAATCTATTCTTTTTAAAGATTCTAGTACCGCATTACTAAAGAAAGTAAATCTTTCTACATCATCGTCATATCCATATAAATACGCATATTCGCCATCTCTCTTGAAGTAGAATTCATTATCTATAAAGTAAAATTTAACTCCATCTAGCTCTAGTTCCATTAATCCACAATATTGATTTCTCCATGCTACGTTTACATTGAATACTGCTACTGTTTTCATTTGATCTTTTAAATATTTAGGAATATTAACATATTTAGGCATTATAACCCTTATATCCACTTCTTCTCTTTTTAAAGCCTTTGGAAGTGCATAAGAAACATCTCCCAATCCCCCAGTCTTTACAAAAGGCCAACACTCTGCCGTTACAAAAAGAACTTTCAAAACTTATCCCCCTCTATAAAATTACATTTTTTTCTACTACTAATGGTAGTTTAATATCTCCTTTTAATTCTTTATCTTTTGATATAAATACATTTTTATCTAGTATTACATTATCTAGTCTCACATTTTCTTGTATAGTTCCACTTTGCATAACTACAGAATTTTTTATAACTGCTCCTTTTTTAACATGAACTTTTCTAAATATAATACTATCTTGAACTTCTCCTTCTATTACACAACCAGTAGCCACAAATGAATTTTTTACATTAGATGTTTCTGTGTACAGTGTAGGCTGCTCATTTTTTTCTTTTGTGTATATCTTTCTATCTGAATAAAATAATTCATTGGCTACATCTACATCTAATAAATCTTTATTGGCTTCAAAATAGTTTTTAGTAGAATTTATACATTTTAAATATCCTTTATATTCATATGCCCCTATTCTTATTTCTTCTATGCTTTCACTTATACAATCTTCTATATGTGCATATTCACCTCGTGATACTGCATCATATATCATATCTATAAATAAGCTTTTTTTCAGGATATACATATCCATAGATATATCTGCATTTTTTTCTCTTCCTATATTTATTCCCATACTAGTAATTTGATTTTTATCATTTATATTTAATTTTGTAGTTCCTAGAAAATCCTCATCTGCATTATCTATAGTTTTATAAATAACAGTTATGTTGTTACCTGATAGCTTATGATGGTTTAGTGCTTTTTTGTAATCTATATTGCAAATCATATAACTAGGAGATATAAGTACATATTCTTGCTTACTTTTTTCTATATAGTCTATATTAGAAAAAACGTTATGAACGTCTCCTTTTTTTATTGCTCTACAAATTTGTTTTTTAGTATTTTCAGGACTAAATACAAATAATCCATCATTCTTTGCTGATAAGTCCCAATGGCTACCATTTCCTAAATGATCTGTCAAAGATCTATATTTTTGGTCTGAAAAAATACCTATATTTTTCATACCTGCATTAACCATATTAGAAAGAGCAAAATCTATTACTCTATATCTTCCTCCTATAGGTATTGATGCTACTACCCTTGAATCACTTAGTTCTTTTAAGTTATCACCTTTTCTATTTAAATTAATTATTCCCATACACTCTTTATTCATTTTTTAAATCCCCCTATACTAATTCCATAGAAACAACATCAAATTCAGATACTATACTTATACTATCGTCTCCACTAGAAATCTTACAATCATCCTCTATTAGCGCACCTTCTCCTATCATAGCCTTCTCTATAATCACATTTTTACCTATTTTGGCATTTGACATTATTACTGAGTCTTTTACTATACTCCCCTCTCCTATACTAACTCCATGGGATAAAACTGAATTTTCAACAGTTCCAAAAACCCTGCATCCATCTACAACTATAGATCGTTTTACATTAGAATTTTTCCCTAGATATTGTGGTGGCATAGCCATTGTATCTGTATAAATCTTCCAATTAGAATCATTTAAATTAAACCCATTATCTGGATTAATTAAATCCATATTTGCTTGCCACAAACTTTCTATAGTTCCTACATCTCTCCAATATCCATTAAATTCATATGCATACATACTAACTTTATCATCTAACATTTTAGGGATTAAATTTTTACCAAAGTCTACGTACTCTTTATCTGATTTAAAATAACTTTTCATCTTTGCCCAGTTGAATATATAAATTCCCATTGATGCTAAATTACTTTTAGGGTTTTCAGGTTTTTCTTCAAATTCATATATACTTCCATCTTCATTTGCATTCATTATCCCAAATCTACTAGCTTCATCCCAGTCAACTTCCATTACCGCAATTGTTACATCTGCATTTTTTGATTTATGTTCTTCTAACATATCGCTATAGTCCATTTTATAAATATGATCTCCCGATAAAACTAAAACATATTCTGGATCATAGCTATCTATATAATTCATATTTTGGTATATAGCATCTGCTGTACCTTTGTACCAATTTCCTTCTTTTTCATTCATGTATGGTTGAAGTATTGATAACCCTCCATTTCTTCTATCTAAATCCCAATGACTACCTATTCCTATATGTGAGTTTAATAATAAAGGTCTATATTGTGTTAATACTCCAACTGTATCTATACCTGAATTTGAGCAATTGCTCAAAACAAAATCTATTATCCTATATTTACCTCCAAATGAAACTGCTGGTTTTGCTATGTTTTTAGTAAACACTCCTAATCTTGATCCTTGTCCCCCTGCTAATATCATTGCTATCATTTCTTTTTTCATAATTTACTCCTAATCCCCCTAATAAATTAATAAAATTTCTAAATTTATAATATATTTATATTTTTACCTTTTATAAAAGTGGCTCCCATAGGTGGAACCTTTATATTTATAGAATACTGCTTATTATGCCATGCTATATTTTCTGATTCTAAATCCATACCCTTCATAGTTTGTCCTGATCCCCAATATTCTTTATTATCACTATTGAAAGCTTCTTCATAAACACCCTCATATGGCACTCCTATCCTATATTCAGGATGGAATACTGGTGTGAAATTTAATACTCCTATTATAAAATCTTCTTTTTTCTTACCTTTTCTCATAATGACAATTACACTTTGATCTATATTGTGAGGATCTATAAAATCAAATCCTGAGTTATGTTCATCTATTTCATACATAGCTTTTTCATGTTTGTATAGTAAATTCAAATCTCGTGTATACGTTTGCATCAATTTATGTGGTTCATTCATTAATAGTTCCCATTCTAATCCATATGCAAATCTCCACTCTAATCCTTGTGCAAATTCACATCCCATAAATAATAATTTTTTTCCTGGATGCAACATCATATACGCATAAAGTAATCTTAATCCTGCAAATTTCTGCCATGGATCTCCAGGCATTTTATCGAGAAGAGATTTTTTCCCATGCACAACTTCATCATGAGATAATGGAAGTATAAAGTTTTCAGAAAAAGCATACATAAAAGAAAAAGTTATTAACTCATGGTGATGCTTTCTATATATAGAATCCATTTCCATATATTTCAACGTATCATTCATCCATCCCATATTCCACTTACTATCAAATGCTAATCCACCTTTGTACGAAGGTCCCGATACCATCGGCCAAGACGTGGATTCTTCTGCAACTATAATTGGATTTTTTATCTCCTTATGAATAACTTCATTAAACATTCTTAAAAACTCAATAGCTTCTATATTTTCTCTACCACCGTATTTATTAGGTTTCCAAGGACCTATATCGTAATCTAAGTAAAGCATGCTTGCAACCGCATCCATTCTAATACCATCTACATGAAACTTTTCTAGCCAATAAATTGCATTAGATATTAAGAAACTTTGCACTTCAGGTTTTCCTAAATCAAAATGAGCTGTTCCCCAACCAATATTTTCAGCTTTCAACTTATCTTCATATTCAAATTGAGGTGTTCCATCAAATTTATACAATCCATGGTCATCTTTACAAAAATGACTATATGCAAAATCTAGAATTACTCCAATATCTTTTTTATGGCATCTATCAATAAATTTCATTAAACTAGTACAATCCCCATATCTACTAGTAGGACTATAATATCCTATTGTTTGATAACCCCATGATTCATCTAATGGATGTTCTGTTATTGGTAAAATCTCTATATGTGTATATCCCATTTCACATACATAATCTATTAATTCATATAGTTCTTCATAACTAAAAAAGTCTCCATCCCATTTTCTTTTCCATGATCCCAAGTGAACTTCATATATATTCATAGGTAAATCCTTGTATGTTGTCTTTTCTCTTTTTTCTATCCACTTTTTATCCTTCCAAGAATAGTTGTCTATATCAAATACAATTGAAGCTGTTTCAGGTCTCATTTGCGAATAAAATGCAAAAGGATCAGACTTTAACTTGTTATTACCATTTTTATCTACAACATTATATTTATATAAATCCCTAAAGTCCATTTTAGGTATAAATATATTCCATATTCCACTGTTATCTAAATTTTTCATAGGATGGGAGGTTTTATTCCAATCATTAAATTCTCCAGATAAATATACTTGATTTGCATTTGGCGCCCATACTGTAAAAGTAACTCCTTTTTCTTTTCCTTTTTGCACTTTATGAGCTCCCATAAATTCATAACTTCTAAAATGTTTCCCCTCTTTAAATAAATTTATATTATAGCTGTTAATTATATCCTCATATTTCTTCAACATAAAATCCCCCATCTTTAAGCATATCTTAAATGTATTTTAAAACCGATTACTCGCTTATTTTTAATTATATATGAACTTTTACTTTATTATAAAAAGTATTGTTCTAAAAATTTAGACGATGATAGCTACAAATTTACATCATTCAATCTATTAATCCTTTTTTGTGTATATAATTACAAAAATATACATTTTTATAAACTAAAGAAAACATTTTCCTAAATTGTGTATACAAAAAAATCGGAGTTAATTCAGAACATTGTTTACCCAAAAGATACAATTGTAAATTTTAACGACCTTTAAAGCTTCATTTTAGCTTTGGTAGTAAAATTTATAATTGTATCTGAGCGCCTAAAGTTTTGAATCACTCCGATTTTTCCTACTGACCTATTTTTAAATTAGGAACAGCATTTAAACTCATATCATTAATTTTTCCGTTTATAAAATTATAATATCCAGCACAACCAATCATAGCTGCATTATCTGTACATAATATAATTGATGGGTACTTAACTTGTATATTTTGTTTTTTTGCCATTAAAGTTAACTTTTCTCTTAATGCAGAGTTTGCAGCAACCCCTCCTGCTAATGCAACTGTATTATATCCTTTTTCTTTAGTTGCCTTTATAGCTTTTGTTGCTAAAACTTCTACTACAGCTTCTTGGAATGATGCTGCAACATCTTCAACTATTATTTCTTCATTCTTCATTTTCTTAGCATTTAAGTAATTTAAAACTGCTGATTTTAATCCACTAAAACTAAAATCATATCCTTCATCCATACAAGCTCTTGGGAAGTCTATTGCTTTTTTATTTCCTTTTTTAGCTAATTTATCTATTATAGGTCCACCTGGATAACCTAGATTCATAGCTCTTGCAATTTTATCAAATGCTTCTCCTGATGCATCATCTTTAGTCTTTCCTAAAATTTCATACTTACCATAGTCTTTAACTTCTACTAAGTGTGTATGTCCCCCTGAAACTATTAAAGTTATAAATGGTGGCTTTAAATCTTTATCTTCTATATAATTTGCACTTACGTGTCCTTCAATATGATTAACTCCAACTAAAGGAATATCTAAAGTATAAGCTAATGCTTTAGCATATGAAAGGCCTACTAAAACAGCCCCTACTAATCCTGGTCCATGAGTAACCGCTATATGATCTATATCATCAAAAGTTACATTTGCTTCATCTAATGCTTGTTGTACTACCATTGGTATGTTTTCTATATGTTTTCTAGATGCTACTTCAGGAACAACTCCTCCAAATTTCTTATGTAATTCTATTTGTGTAGAGATTATATTACTTAAAACTTCTCTTCCATTTTTTAAAATTGAACATGCTGTTTCATCACAGCTAGATTCTATAGCTAATGTTATTATATCTTTTTTCATACTACACCTCTTTTAATTGGCTCCACATTATCATTGCATCTTCTTTATTGTCACTATAATACTCTTTTCTTATCCCTGCTAATTTAAATCCATATTTTTTATATAAATTTTGAGCTACTACATTAGATACTCTAACTTCTAATGTCATAGCAAATATGTGATTTTCTTTGCATTTTTCAACAAGATGCTTGATAAGTTCATCACCTATCTTTTGTCCTCTAAAATCACTATGTACAGCTACATTTGTTATATGCCCTTCTCCAGCTATAAACCATATACCTACGTAACCAACAATCTTTTTATCAATTTCTGCTACTAAATAATTAGCAACATCATTTTTCATCTCTTTTTCAAATTCGCCTTTAGACCAGTAATGTTCAAAACAATTTTTTTCAACTTCAAAAACTCCATCTACATCACCGCTTGCCATATCTCTTATTATTAAATTATTATTTATCATTTTCTAGCCTCTTCATTTTTTCCTCATACTGAACTTCTGCTTGAGACTTTCTTATGTACATTGGATTTATAGTATAACAATTATGTACATCTACATCTTTTTTAAATTTAATTCCAGCTATAGCACATAAGCTGCTAGCTTTACTTACATTATTAGATACAGATGCTATATAAGAATTTTTAACTTCATCAAGTTTTTCTTTATATAAATTTGTAGCTTCTCCAACAATAATAAACTCTTCATTTGATTTAGATAGTTCATCTACTAATTCATCTATTGTAACTACTTTTACATCTTCTAATGTTTTAAATTCTCCATTTTCAAACCTATATTTTCCTGTGTACACTTGGCTTCTTTGTGCATCTAGTATAGGACAAATTACTCTCTCACAAAGATTCATGTTGAATGCTAAAGATTCTAGTGAATCAACAGCTATTATTGGTAAATTTCTAACTTGTGATATAGCCTTAGCTGTAGCCATAGAAATTCTTAATCCTGTAAATGACCCTGGCCCTATACATATAGCTATTGCATCAATATCTTTTATATTTAAATCACTTTCTTTTATCATTGATTCAATCATAACCATTAGTTTTTGTGAATGTGTTTTTTTAGTATTCACTGTGTATTCACATATTAGCTTATCATCTTCTACAATACATACACTTGTTGAATGTGTAGCTGTATCTATCCCTAAAATTTTCATTACTTAGTCAGCTCCTTAACTATTTCTTCATACTTTTCTCCTTTTGGAGTCAATATCATTTCTCTTCCATTTTCTTTATAATTCATTTCTATATATAAATATTCGTCTGGTAGTATATCCTCGATTAAGTTTGCCCATTCAATTATACAAACTCCATCTCCATTTATATACTCATCAAATCCTATATCATACATTTCATCACTACTTCCAATTCTGTACACATCAAAATGGTATAAAGGCACTTTACCTTCATATTCATTTACTATTGTAAAAGTAGGACTAGTTATATAATCATCTACTTCTAAAGACTGTGCTAAGCTTTGAGTCATAGTAGTTTTTCCTGCACCTAAATCACCTATTAAGCATACTACACTTTTTGGCATTAAAAGTTTACCTAATTTAAATCCTATATCTCTTGTTTGCTCTTCATTTTCTAAATATATTTTAATCATCTATATCATCTCCATAAGTAAGACTTGTTTGTCTAAATTGTTAATGTAACAGATATTATTATATTATAACAAATTACTATTATAAAGCCTTACATTCACAAAGTTTTTATTATATACCATATATTTTACAACTTATGGTAATATTATTTATTAAAAGGGGTGATATTTTTGAATTATAAAGTTCTAACACACAATGATTTCGATGATATAGTAGATATATCAAGAAACATTTGGGATGGTCATGACTATTTACCCAAAGTCTTTCATAAATGGGTTGATGATAAAGAAGGTTGTTTTATTGGATTAGTTAAAGAAGATAAAGTTGTAGCAGTTGGTAAGTATACAGTTCTACCAGATAGACAAGGATGGCTTGAAGGACTTAGAGTACATATAAATTATAGGGGACAGCAACTTGCTCATGCTATTTCTGATATGCTATTTAATTTAGCAAGAGAAGATTTAAGAAATAATAAAATAACTAATATAGCAATGTGTACTCATATAGATACCCAAGCTAGCATAAAAATGATGGAAGCTAAGAATTTTTATTTAGCTCAGAGCTGCTTAATAGTTTTTAAAGATTATAATTTTATAAAAAAATCTAACTTAAATTTATTAGATTTTAAAGTTGAAAAATGGAATATTTCTTATGAAAACTTTAAAAATCTCGATTATTTTAAAACTTGTAATAATAAACTAACTTATGGATTTACATTTTTAAATATTTGCGAAAATATTTTTAATGATTTAGTTAAAAGTGATTCTTTATTAATAATTAATGGTCATAAATGCATTATAAAAATGAAAGGATGTCCATCTATTATATGTATAGATAACACTTTTGAAGGAATTAATGATGCTACTAATTATTCTTTATTGAAACATAAATCAAAAGAGGCTGAAATTTATATAACAAATCCATATGATAATCTTATAAATAAGCTTAAAGAAAATAATTTTGAATCAATATCTAATTTTAAAAATGATTGTGTCTATTATGTTTATGATGAAAAATAAAATTCGCTTCGCTCATGTCGCCAACGACTTCGTCCGTTGCTCAAAATATTTTTTATGATAAAAACATATTATATTTATATAACTAAGTTTTATAGTATATCAACATTTTTTACTAATTGCAATTTCGTTGATCATAAAAAAGGAGATATATTAAAATAGATAGTGAATGATAAATATATAAGTTTTAGCAACATTTTAAAAGCATCTATTAAGCTTTCATGGAGCGAAACTTATATATTTATCTATGACCACCCTAGTTTTTGGTATATCTCCTTAATTAATTTATTTTTTTAATATTACCTCCATCTTTTTATAAAGAGGTAATGTAATTACTGACATTAGTATTGCTTTAACTAAGTTAAATGGAGCTATCATCCAAATAACAAAGCTCTTTAAATCTACTACATTAGGGTTTATTACATGTCCCATATTTACTATAGCTTCCATAGGCATTACTTTCCCATAAAAAGGTAGTAACATGTAATAGTTAGTTAAACAACCTATTACTATCATAACTATTGTTCCTAAGAAAAATCCTAAAAATAATCCCTTTATATTTTTATTGTGTCTATATGCTAATGATAAAATTACTACATATGAACCACCAATTAATAAGTTTGCTGTTTCACCTATCCAAGCTGTTGTTGATGCCGTCATTGCTTGAAATAAATTTTTAATAAGGACTATTGTAAAGCCTGCTACCGGTCCTAATGCCATACCTCCAAATATAGCAGGAACATCTGATATATCTAGTTTTAAGAAATCTGGAAATATACCTGGAATAGGTATTGCTATAAACATTAAAATATAAGAAATTGCTGCTAAAATAGCTACCTTTGTCATTGTATTTGTACTCATAGTTTTTTTATTACTGAATATATTATCCATTAAAAAACCTCCTAATTTTAATTTTAGGAAAAAGAAAAAGCCCAAAGAATCTCTTCGAGCTTAGTTTTTTAAGTATATTAAAACAATAATATCTTTCTTATACATATATACTAATCCTCTCTCATCCAGACTTTACTGTCGGCCTTGGAATCTCACCAAGTCATGCTACAAATGTAGCTCGCGGGCTATACCGCCGGTAGGGAATTTCACCCTGCCCCGAAGATCTTGCGTGCTATTTAATTTTCCTTATATCTATATATTATTAATAAAATTTAAATATGTCAATATTAATTAAGCTTGTTTTCTATATACAACTTTTCCATCAATTATAGTATACAAGACATTGCTTTGAATTTCTAAAGGATTATTATCCCATATAACTATATCTGCATCTTTACCAACTTCTATAGAGCCTACCCTATTGTCTATCCCTAATGTTTTTGCAGGATTTATAGTTATTGCTTCTATAGCTTTCTTAGAATCCATTCCATGTTTAACAGCGATTCCTGCACATACAGGTAAGTAATGTAGAGGAACTACAGGATGATCTGTAGTTAGTGAAACTTGCATTCCTGCATTTGATAAAACCCCAGCTGTATCAAAAGTTAAATTTCTTAATTCTATTTTTGATCTTTCAGAAAGTGAAGGTCCTACTATAACTGGGTACGCTTCTTCTACTAAATCTTCAACTATTAAATGCCCTTCTGTACAATGATCTAATGTTAACTTTAACTTGAATTCTTTTGCAATTCTTATCGCTGTAAACATATCATCAGCTCTATGTGCATGTACTTTAAATGGAATTTCTCTATTTAATACTGGAAGTAAACTTTCCATTTTCATATCATAATCAGGCTTTTCATTTTCATCATCTTCTTCATGCAATCTTATATCTTCTAAGTACTGCTCAGCTTCTTTTAATGTTTCTCTTAACATTGCAGCAATTGCCATTCTAGTTTGTGGAGCTTTTTCTTCTTGCCCATAACAACTTTTTGGATTCTCACCAAAAGCTATTTTTGATGCAACAGGATTTTTTATTATCATCTTGTCTATTCTTCTACCAAAAGTCTTTATAGCTATGCATTGTCCGCCCATAACATTTGCACTTCCTGGTGTACTACATGCAGATGTAATTCCACCATTTCTCGCTTCTTCAAAACTTCTTTCCATAGGATTTATTCCATCTATAGGATTTAAATGTGGTGTTATTGGATCTGTTTCTTCATTGCCATCAGCTCCCTCAAACCCCATACCATCTTCCCATAAACCTAAATGTGTATGCGCATCTATAAACCCAGGAAAAATTAAACTTCCATTTGCATCTATAACTTCCACATCTAATGGAGCAACTATATCTGCTCCAATTTCTATAATTTTACCATTTTCAATAAGTATGTCACCCTGTATAATTCCATTAGTGACTGTATTTATAATTCCATTTTTTATAAAAAGCATTTATTCCTCCTATACTTCTTTTATATCTTTCATAGTTAAAGAAACCTTTTGTGTTTTTAAATCTATCCCTATTACTTTTACATCTATTACATCCCCTACAGTTACTACTGTCATAGGATCTTTTACAAATTTATTACTCATTTGTGATTTATGAACTAAACCATCATTTTTTATTCCAATATCAACGAATGCTCCAAAATCTACAACATTCCTTACAGTTCCTTTTAAAACCATACCTTCTTTTATATCTTCAATTTTTAATACATCTGTCCTAAGTACAGGTTTAATCCCTGCTTCTCTTGGATCTCTTCCTGGTTTTTTTATTTCAGATATAATATCCTTTAAAGTAACAATTCCTACTTCTAATTCTTCACTTAATTTGTTTATTCCAATATCTGCTATCTTAGAATCTATTTCATCTACATTTCTATTTTTCAAATCATTCAATGAGTATCCCAGTGCCTCCAGTAAACTTTTACACGTATCATAACTTTCAGGATGTACACCAGTGTTGTCTAAAGGATTTTTTGAATTTGTTATTCTCATAAACCCTGCACATTGAGTAAATGCTTGTGGCCCTAATCTTTTAACTTTTTTAATTTGAGCTCTTGATGTAAAATCTCCATTTTCTTCTCTATACTCAATTATATTTTTCGCTATAGTTTTGCTTATTCCTGCTACATGTTCAAGTAATGAATATGAAGCCGTATTTAAGTCTACACCTACAGAGTTTACTGCATCTTCTACAACTCCACTTAAAACTTCTTCTAATCTTTTTTTATTAAGATCATGTTGATATTGTCCTACTCCAATACTTTTAGGATCAATTTTCACTAACTCAGCTAAAGGGTCTTGCAATCTTCTTGCTATAGATATAGCTCCTCTTATAGATACATTTATATCTGGATGTTCTTCATTAGCAAGCTCTGATGCTGAATATACAGATGCACCTGCTTCACTTACTATAGTATATTGAACGTTACCATTTATTTCACCTATCATTTCAGATACAAATTGTTCTGATTCTCTCGATGCTGTACCATTACCTATAGAAATTATATCTATATTATATTTTTCTATAAGTCCTTTTAAAGTCTTTTTTGCTCCATCTACATCATTTTGAGGTTTAGTTGGATATACAGTTGTATAATCTAATAACTTACCATTCTTATCTACAACAGCTATCTTACATCCAGTTCTATATGCTGGGTCAAATCCCATAACCACTTTATCCTTTACAGGTGGTTGAAGTAATAAGCTCTTAACATTTTGTCCAAAAACACTTATTGCTCTTTCATGGGCTAAATCAGTTAAATGATTTCTTATTTCTCTTTCTATTGAAGGGAATATAAGTCTTTTGTATGAATCTTCTATAGCAGAAATTATTTCTTCTTTGTTTATTTGGTTATTTTTATTAACATATACATCAACTATATGATTTATTACTTTTTCATTATTAATTTCTAATTTAACTTTTAAATATTCTTCTTTTTCTCCTCTATTTATAGCCAATACTCTATGTGGAGCTATAGTTTTCACAGATTCACTAAATTCGTAATACATATCATATACAGATTTTTCATCTTTTGAGTTTTTGCTTGATATAACACCTTCTCTTAAAGCTAACTCTCTTATATACTTTCTTAGCTTGGCATCTTCTGAAACTAATTCTGCTATTATATCTTTAGCTCCTTTTAATGCATCTTCTTCAGAATTTACTTCTTTATCTTTATTTATATATTTCTTACATTCTAAATTTATATCTACTTTATCATTTAATATAGCTATTGCTAATTTTTCTAAACCTTTTTCTTTTGCAATAGTTGCTCTTGTTCTTTTCTTTTGTTTATATGGAGCATAAATATCTTCAACTTCTTGAAGAGTTTTAGCTAGCTTTATATTTTTTAATATTTCATCCGTTAACTTGCCTTGCTCCTCTATTATCCTTTGTACATCATCTTTTCTGCTTTGTAAATTTCTTAAATAAACTAATTTATCATAAAAAGCCCTAAGTATAACATCACTCATTTCACCAGTCATTTCTTTTCTATATCTGGCTATAAATGGTATAGTGTTTCCTTCATCTATAAGCTTTATAGTGTTTTCAACTTGAGAATCTCTTAAGTTAAACTCTTCTTTTAAAATTTTATTTATATCCAATTTAAATCCCTCCTAAAAAGGGGCGTGCCTCAAAATAAATAGATAAGAATAAATACATAAGCTTTTGCGACCATTAAAGCACTTTACGCTTTGGAAGCAAAACTTATGTATTTTTCATACTATTTTGAAACACACCCTTATGTTCTATACATTATTTACTTTAGTCATTTTTAAATATTCATTTATAAATAAATCTATATTACCATCCATAACGCTATCAACATTTCCTATCTCAGCATTTGTTCTGTGGTCTTTTACCAACTTATATGGTTGGAATACATAAGATCTTATTTGGCTTCCCCAAGTTATTTGCGAATATTTACCTTGTAAATCTTCTATCGTTTCCTTTTGTTCTAATTCTTTTAACTCTATAAGTTTAGCCATTAACATTCTCATAGCAGTATCTTTATTACTGTGCTGAGACCTTTGATTTTGACATTGAACAACTACACCTGTTGGTATATGAGTTATTCTTACTGCAGAATCAGTAGTATTTATATGTTGTCCACCAGCCCCAGATGCTCTATATGTATCTATTTTCAAATCTGAAGGATTTATATCAATTTCTATACTTTCATCTAACTCTGGAATTACATCAATCGATGCAAAAGAAGTATGTCTTTTTCCAGATGGGTCAAAAGGAGATATCCTTACAATTCTATGTACTCCTTTTTCACTTTTTAAATATCCATATGCATTAAGTCCTTCAATTTGTATAGTTGCACTTTTTATACCAGCTTCTGTATCTGATTGTAAATCTAGTGTCTTAACTTTAAATCCTTTAGAATTAGCCCATCTATCATACATTCTCAGTAACATTTCTGCCCAATCTTGAGCATCTAATCCACCTGTACCTGCATTTATAGATAAAATCGCATTATTTCTATCATATTCTCCACTCAATAAAGTTTTTATTTTAACTTTATCAATCTCTTTTTCAATTGAAGTTATTGTACTTTCAACTTCTTTTTCTAATGAATCATCAGCTTCTTCTTGAGCTAGCTCAAGAAGTACTTCTGCATCTTCTACAGATGATTGTAGATGATTGTACTCATCTACAATATCTTTTAAATTTTTATTTTCTTGAAGTACACGCTGTGCTTTTTCATTATCATTCCAGAAGTCTTGTTCACTCATTATTTTTTCACTTCTAATAATTTTTTCATTCAGACTTTCTATGTCAAAGAGAAGCCCTCAATTCTTCTATATTATTAGACATTTCTTCTATTCTATGTCTATATTCTTGTACATTAAGCATATACAACCTCCAAACTATCTTCCGCAACACTTTTTATATTTTTTACCACTTCCACAAGGACATTCATCATTTCTTCCTATTTCTTCATCTTTCTTAACAGGTTTATTTCCTTGCGCTTCATCTGCATTTGAAGATATTTTTTCTACATCTACTACTTGTTTTCTTTGTATAGGTTCTTCTATTGTAAAGTTATATAAATATCTTACAGTATCTTCTTGTATAGCTTTTGTCATATTATCAAACATGTCAAACCCTTCTAACTTATAAGCTACAACTGGATCTTGTTGACCTATAGCTCTAAGCCCTATACCTTGACGTAATTGATCCATAGCATCTATATGATCTATCCAATAAGAGTCAACAGCTTGTAAAAGTATAACTCTCTCTATTTCTCTCATTCTTTCAGATTCAACCATATTTTCTTTTTCTTCATATATTTTTTTAGCTAAATTATATACTGTATCTATAACTTCTTCTTTTTTCATGTTTTCAAGATTTTCAGCTTCTAAGCTACCTTTAGGCATAAACATATGATATAAATAATCTTTGTATGCATGTAAATCAAATCCTTGATCCGTTACATATATATCATATCCATCTGATATTATAGCCATTATCATTGTTTGAACTTGCTCTTCTAAGTTTTCACCTTCTAATACACGCCCTCTTTGTTCGTATATTATCTCTCTTTGTTTATTCATAACATCATCATATTGAAGAACGTGCTTTCTTATACCAAAGTTTCTTCCTTCAACTTTCTTTTGAGCATTTTCTATTGATTTAGTTAACATCTTAGCTTCTATAGGTGTTTCTTCATCTAATCCTATTTTTTCAACCATTCCAGAAATTCTATCACTTCCGAATAGTCTCATAAGTTCGTCTTCTAAACTTATATAGAATCTTGAACTTCCTGGATCCCCTTGACGACCAGCACGACCACGTAACTGATTATCAATTCTTCGAGATTCATGTCTTTCTGTACCTATTATAACTAACCCGCCGGCTTCTCTAACTTTATTCTGCTCTTCTTCAGTCTGTATCTTATACTTTTTAAGTATTTTATCAAAATCAGACTTAGCTTTCACTATTTCATCAGTTAACTCTATACCTAAACTCTCTATATCTGCATCTACCTTGTTTATTATATCTTCAGAGTATCCTATTTTCTTCATTTCTTTTTTAGTTAAGAATACAGGATTACCTCCTAAAACTATATCGGTACCACGACCTGCCATGTTAGTGGCGATAGTTACTGCACCTAATCTACCTGCTTGAGCTACTATCTCCGCTTCTTTGTGATGGTTTTTAGCATTTAATACTTCATGCTTTACGCCTTTTCTCTTTAAAAGCATAGATAGAACTTCAGATTTTTCTATAGATACGGTACCAACAAGTACTGGTTGATTGTTCTTATGTCTTTCTATAATATCTTCAACAACTGCATTGAATTTTCCTAGTTCACTCTTGTAAACACAATCTGCTAAGTCTTCTCTTAATATAGGTTGGTTGGTTGGAATTTGTACAACATCCATTTTGTATATTGCTTTAAATTCTTCTTCTTCTGTTTTAGCTGTACCTGTCATTCCTGATAACTTATTGTACATTCTAAAGTAGTTTTGGAATGTTATAGTTGCTAAAGTCTTAGATTCTCTTTGTATTCTTAATCCTTCTTTAGCTTCAATTGCTTGATGTAATCCTTCAGAATATCTTCTACCAAACATAAGTCTTCCAGTAAATTCATCAACAATAACTATTTCGCCATCTCTTACAACATAATCTACATCTAACTTCATTATTTTATGAGCTTTTAATGCTTGATTTATATGATGGTATAACTCTATATGAGCTATATCTGTTATATTTTCAACATTAAAATAAACTTCTGCTTTTTGTATACCACTTTCAGTTAAAGAAACTGATTTTTGTTTTTCATCTATCTCATAATTATCTTCCTTTAGAGTATGTACAAATGTATTTGCATCACCATATAAATGTGTTGATTTATCTCCAGGTCCCGATATTATAAGAGGTGTTCTAGCTTCATCGACTAATATAGAATCGACCTCATCGACTATTGCATAGTTTAATTCTCTTTGAACTTTTTGCTCTTTATGTATAACCATATTATCTTTTAGATAATCAAATCCATATTCATTGTTTGTTCCATAAGTTATATCGCATTCATATTGTTCTTTTCTTTCTTGAGGACTTTGTCCATGAACTATAACCCCAACTGTCATTCCTAAAAATTCATATATTTTACCCATTTGCTCTTTATCACGTTTTGCTAAATAATCATTTACTGTTACAACATGTACACCTTTACCAGTTAACGCATTTAAATAAACTGGAGCTGTTGCAACTAAAGTTTTACCTTCTCCAGTTTTCATCTCAGCTATTCTTCCTTGGTGAAGAACTATTCCACCTATAAGCTGAACTCTATATTGTCTCATGCCAAGCACTCTTTTTGAAGCTTCTCTTACAACCGCAAATGCTTCTGCTAATACGTCATCTACTGTTTCCCCATTATTAAGTCTATCTTTAAAAACATTAGTCATATTTTTTAATTCACTATCTGACATTCCTTGAAATTTCGATTCTAACGCATCTATCTCATCAACTGTTTTGCTGAATTTTTTCATTTCTCTTTTATCAGCCATATTAAATATATTATCTAAAAAACCCATATACTTATCTCTCCTCGTCCATTATATGTATAATATACATTCTACCATAAAATCTTTGCATTTTATATTTAAAAAGCTATCGATTATCATTTTTATCGATAGCTTTAATAACTAATTTAAATTCTACTCTTGTTCTATCATTCCATAACCGCCATTTTTTCTTTTATAGACTATTGATATATCATCAGTTTGAGTGTTTGTAAATATGAAAAAATCATGTCCTAATAAATCCATTTGTAAAACTGCTTCTTCTGGACTCATCGGCTTCATATTAAATTTCTTATTTCTTTTTATTGAAATGTTTATAGAATTTTCATTTTCATCATTTAACTCTTCTTCTGATAAATCTTCTATATGACTAAATCTTATACTTTCATTTGATTGATGCTTATCTTGTACTCTTTTTTTATACTTTCTTAACTGAGTGTTTAACTTATCATATACTACATCTATAGCAGCATATAAATTTTCCTCTGTATCTTCTGCTCTAATTATAGGACCGCTTATTGGTATTATAGTTACTTCTACTTTTTGTCTTGCCTTTTTAGCACTTACTGTAACTTTTACTTCTGTTTCTGGATGAAGGTAGTAGTCTAATCTTTCTAATTTTTCTGCTACTGAATCCTTTATTGCATCTGTTAATTCCATTTGTTTCCCAGATATGTTTATATTCATAAGAACATCTCCCTTCAGGTATATATAAGTACAATAACTTATATTATAATTTCTATGTTTAAATTCAATTTCCTTTATTTTTATTGTTAGCTTCTTGGAATCATAATATTCAAAGTAAATAAATTTTTTTTGTCGATTAATTGTAAACCTTGACCAACATGTGGATTGATTTATCATTATAACCTGTGGATAATGTGGATAAAAATGTTAATAAGTCTGTATTTATTTATTTTTACACATTCTTTACTCAATTTATATCCACAGAACTAATGTTTATTTGTTATTAATTTGTTTATTGTTGTCATATTTTCGAATAAATTACAAAAAAATTGTATTTAAGCAAAAAAAAAGCACCTCTAAAGGTACTTTAGTAATATTTTAGCTGACCTGGTCTTTGCCCCCACACTCGCCTGCTGGAGATTTCGCTTGGGTTCGCCGCACTACTGACTCTCTCGATTTTAATATCGGCAGGTCTTACTTCTAAGCTGCACCATGATCATTAACCCCATTTTTAGAGTTAACTTACGTGGGTCCTTTCGCCTGCAACTGGCATGAACTTTCAACCACAGACCTAACACATTACTAATACATTTTAATATCTTAAGACCCATATGTCAATAACAATTTATTCTAGTTAAAAATGTACATATATAAATTTTTTTAACACCTTTAATTTTCAACATTTTTGATATTTCATTTACAGTACTTCCCGTAGTAAATATATCATCTATAAGCAATACATTTTTGTTTTTGCATAAATTTATACTCTTATAAAAACCAAAGGCATTTTTTACTTCTCTTGATCTTTCTTCATTTGTTAATTTAAATAATTTAGTAGTGTTTTTATTCCTGTATATAGAATCTAAAACCTTTATATTTTCTATTTTACCAAGGTTTTTTGCAATAAGTTTTGATTGGTTAAATCCTCTTTTTCTTTCCCTTTTCTTATGTAATGGAACATAAAGTATATAATCATAATTTATATTTTGAGTATCTAACTTTTCTTTCATTATATTAGCTATAATATTTGCCATAAATGTTTTATCATTGTATTTAAATCCAAATACTATCTTTTTACTAATTTCATTATATTCTATACACCCTATAGCTTTTTCAAAGTAATACGTTTTGTTTATACAAGACGGACATCCATTTAATAAATCTTCAGGCTTTAATATTTCTATAGTTTCATTTAATATAGTTTTTCCACATTTTATACATCCATCATTTATAAAATTTAGTTCATTGAAACAATCTTTACACAATGAGTATGTATTATTTTTACTAATAGATTTATTGCATATAATACACTTAATATTTTCAGGATATATTGTATCTAAAATTTCATAAAAAACTGATTTAATTTTTTATCAACAACCCTTCTTTTTTTAATCTATTCAATTTTTTACTTAAATTAGAATGTCTATCATTTATCCTATTATTTTTTATCATAAACTCTAAATATTTAACATCTCCAACTAAAACCACTAATTTTTTAGCTCTAGTTACAGCTGTATAAAGTAAATTTCTATTTAATAACATAGGCGGAGCCCAAGTTACTGGAATTACAATAGCTGGAAATTCACTTCCTTGACTTTTGTGTATCGTTGTACAAAAACTGTGATCCAATTCGTCTAACTCAGAGTATTCATAAGACACTATTTTAGTTTTATCAAATAGAACGTATATAATTTTATTTTCCTTATCTATATGATAAATATAACCTATATCTCCATTGTATATACCTTCGCCACTTTCACTTTTATCTTCATTTTCCCATTTTTTAGTATAGTTATTTTTTATTTGCATAACTTTATCGCCAACTCTAAAAATCCTTTTTTGTAGTGTTTCTTCAACTTTAAACTTTTCTTCTTTATTTAAATATTTTTGTAACTCTATATTTAAATTTGTAACACCTAGATCACCCTTTCTCATAGGTGCAAGAACTTGTATATCTTGTAGCTTGTCTAATTTATAGAATTTAGGTAGTCTTTGGCTAACTAATCCAACTATTTCTTCTAAGATCGCTTCATTTGTATCTTTTTTTATAAAAAAGAAATCTTTTCCTTTAACATTTAGATTAAGTGGCAATCCTTTGTTTATTCTATGGGCATTTACAACTATCATACTTTCCTGAGCTTGTCTAAAAATTTCATTCAATCTAACAACATTTATAACTTCTGAATCAATTATGTCTTTTAAAACATTTCCAGCTCCAACAGATGGTAACTGATCACTATCTCCAACTAAAATTAATCTAGTTCCTGGTTTTATTGCTTTTAATAAACTATACATTAAAACAATATCTACCATTGAAACTTCATCAACGATGACTACATCTGCTTTTATAGGATCTTCTTCATCTTTTAAAAAAACTAATTCTTCTGAGTCTGTTGCATATCCCATTTCTAAAAGCCTGTGAATCGTTTTAGCCTCTTTATTAGAAGTCTCGCTCATTCTCTTTGCTGCTCTCCCTGTAGGTGCCGCTAAAAGAACTTCTTGCTTATTATTTTCAAATACCTTTATTATAGTATTTATAGTTGTTGTCTTTCCTGTCCCTGGCCCTCCAGTAATAACTACTAATCCACCTTCAACAGCTTCTTTTACTGCTAATACTTGGTTTGTAGCTAACTTTATATTAGTTTCTTTTTCTATATTTTCTATTTCTTCGTTTATATCTATATTTAATTCTTTAAATTGAGATTGAGATAATTTTATGATTTGCTTACAAACTCCATTCTCAGATAGATAATACGGTATTAAGTATATGTGATCTTCATCTCCCAAATTTCTTTCAATATGAATTTTTTGATCATAAGCTAAGCTTAAAATAGAATCTGAAATATATTCATTGTCTACACCCAATAGCTTGCTAGCTTCATCTATTAAAGCATTCTTAGGTAAATATGTATGCCCACTTCCTAAAGATTGGTTTAATGCGTATAAGATACCTTGCATTATTCTGTCTTTAGAAAATTTATCTATTCCTAAATTTGATGCTATTTTGTCTGCTACTTTAAATCCTACTCCTCTTATATCCTCTGCTAGCTTATATGGATTTTTTGTTATTATATCTATTGATTTATTCTTATATCTTTTATATATCTTTAAACAAAAGTTAGGAGTTATTCCATAAGGAGATAAATGCATTATTATATTTCTTAATTCTCTATTTTCTTCATAACTTTTAGCTATCTGCTCAATTTTTTTGCTCCCTATACCATCAACTTCTGAAAGCCTATGTGGAGAATTTTGAATAATATCTAAGGTGTCTACTCCAAACTTTTCTATTATTCTCTTTGCCATCTTTTCTCCTATCCCTTTTATTATTCCAGAGGATAAGTATACATATATACCTTCTATAGATGATGGTGTAACTGGCATAAATGAGTTAACTTCAAATTGAGTCCCATAAGTTTTATGATTTATCCATTTACCCTCAACTTCTATACTCTCTCCAACTGTTAAAGTAGGCATGCATCCAACTATAACTATATCGTTACTTTCATTTGATAAATGAGCTATAATATATCCATTATCTTCATTTTTAAAGATAATATCACTTACCATTCCTTCAATTTTTTCCATAAATAATCTCCTATAAAAATTCGATTCTCTTTAACAACTGAGCATGTAAATTTTTTCACTCTCAAAATACTTCATTGAGTTAATTAATCTAACTGAATCATTAATAATTTTTTACTATATATAATTTCCTTAAGCATAAAAAGGCTAAATTTAGCGTTTACATAATTTACTATTATTATACAGCTAAATTTATATAAAAAAAATAGAAGACTGTAAATCTACAGTCTTCTTATTGCTAATGTAAATATTTATTATAAACCAGCTTGCTCTCTTAAAGTTTCAGCTTTATCAGTTCTTTCCCATGGCAAATCTAAATCAGTTCTACCAAAGTGTCCATAAGCTGCAACATCTTTGTACATAGGCTTTCTTAAGTCTAAATCTCTTATTATTGCTCCTGGTCTTAAATCAAAGTTCTTGTTAACTAAATCAACAAGTAATTCTTCACTTACTTTTCCAGTTCCAAATGTATCTATGAATACAGATAATGGTCTAGCAACCCCTATAGCATAAGCTAATTCTATTTCACATTTGTCTGCAAGTCCTGCTGCTACTATATTTTTTGCAACATATCTTGCAGCATATGCTGCTGATCTATCAACTTTTGTAGGATCTTTTCCTGAGAAAGCTCCTCCTCCATGTCTTGAATATCCACCGTAAGTATCTATTATAATCTTTCTTCCAGTAAGACCTGTATCTCCTTGAGGTCCTCCTATAACGAATCTTCCAGTTGGATTTATATATATTTTAGTTTCTTCATCTAAAAGTGCTTCTGGTATAACAACTTTTATAACTTTTTCTATTAAATCTTTTCTTATTGTATCAGTACTTACTGTTTCGCAATGTTGAGTAGATATTAATACTGTATGAACTCTAACTGCTTTATTTCCATCGTATTCAACAGTAACTTGAGTCTTTCCATCTGGCCTTAAGTATTCTAATTCTCCGCTTTTTCTAACTTCTGTTAATCTTCTTGATAACTTATGAGCAAGAGATATTGGAAGAGGCATTAATTCCTCTGTTTCATTACATGCGAAACCAAACATTATACCTTGGTCTCCAGCTCCTATTTTTTCTATTTCATCTTCAGTTAATTCTCCACTTCTATTTTCTAAAGCTTCATCAACTCCCATAGCTATATCTCCTGATTGCTCATCTATAGAAGTTATAACTGCACAAGTATCTCCGTCAAATCCGAATTTTGCTCTAGTGTATCCTATTTCTTTAACTGTTTCTCTAACTAATTTAGGTATATCAACGTAAGTATTAGTACTTATTTCTCCTGCAACTAATACTAATCCTGTTGTAACTGTTGTTTCACAAGCAACCCTAGCTTGTGGGTCATTTGTTAAAAGTGCATCTAATATTGCATCTGATATTTGATCACATATTTTATCTGGATGACCTTCTGTAACTGATTCTGATGTAAATAAATGTCTTGCCATTTAATTATCCTCCTAGATTTACTTATTTATCTTATCGCTTACTATAAGTGCTAATTCTCTTAGTATTTTACATGCCGTAACTGTAGAAACATTTGTATTATCATAATCTGGACTAAGCTCTACAATATCTAATCCAACTAAATTTATATTTGAATTTTTTAGTATTTTAAATATTTCTTCAAACTCTTTATAAGTTACTCCTCCTGGTTCTGGAGTCCCAGTTCCAGGAAAAATAGATGGATCTAAAACATCTAAATCAATAGTCAAATATATATTTTTATTTTCTAGTTTATTTACTATTTTTTTAAAAGTATTTATAGTGTGAGTTTCCATGTATGTATGCTTATACTTTAATGCAAATTCAAACTCTTCTTTAGTTCCAGATCTTATTCCAAATTGAAATATCTTATTATCTCCAACAATATCCCATACACGTTTTATAACTGTCGCATGTGAATTTTCATTATTATTATACTCTTCTCTTAAATCTGTATGCGCATCAAAGTGAAGCACATATAAATCATTGTATTTTTCATGTACTGCTTTAAATGCAGGTAATGTTACTAGATGTTCTCCACCTATCATAAAAGGTACTTTATTATCGTTTATAATACTTTTTGCACCTTCATATATTTCATTTAAAACTGTATCTGTATTTCCTATGCTAAGCTCTAAATCTCCAATATCACAAATCTTATAATCATCCATATCTAAGTCAAGTATCGGACTATAAGTTTCTAATCCATAAAACTCAGGTCTCATTGAAGATGCTGCAAATCTAGTTCCCGGTCTATTTGAAGTAGTTCCATCAAATCCTGCTCCAAATACAACTAATTTACTTTCTTCATAAGAGTCATCCATACTCATAAATGTAGGTGTATTATAAAATTTATTTTTCATTTAACATATCCACAACATATTGAGGTAACATAAATGCCCCAGTATGTATATTGCTATTGTAATATTTAGTCTTTAAGTTTAAACTTTCCCAAGCTTCTTTGTTTTGATCTTTTATTGGATCATATTTTTTAGATGCAAAACCAAATAACCAATGTCCTGATGGATAAGTAGGTATATGAGCTTGGTAAACCTTAGCTATAGGGAATAAGTTAGTTATTTTTTCATTAGCTCTTTTCATTTCTTTAGCATTAAAGTCAAAGTATGGGCTTTCGTTTTGATTTACAAGTATACCTTCATCACTTAATACTCTGTAACAATCATTGTAAAAGTCAACTGAGAATAATCCTTCTCCAGGTCCTATTGGATCTGTTGAATCCACGATTATCAAATCATATGCCTTATCTTTTGAATTTTTAACAAAAGCAACTCCATCTTCAAAATATAAGTTAACTCTAGGATCATCTAATTTACAAGCACATATATCTATATACTCTCTTGATACATCCACTACCATTTTATCTATTTCAACCATATCAATTTTTTCTATTTGAGGATATCTAGTTAACTCTCTTACCGTACCTCCATCTCCACCGCCTATAACTAATACATTTTTTATATTCATATTAGTTGCCATAGGAACGTGAACTATCATATCATGATATATAAACTCATCTTTGTAACTTACCATCATAAGTCCATCTAAAGTTAAAAACTTTCCAAATTCCTTACTTTCAAATACATCAACCCTTTGAAAATCTGATTGATCGCTAAATAAGTGTTTATCTACTTTTATTGAGAAACGAACATTATCCGTCCACTCTTCTGTATACCAAAGTTCCATAAATTAGACCTCCGAATTTTGAATTTAATTTTTTATTTTTATATGTTTTTATTTTTATATATTTTAATTGTCAGTTTTTTGACCGCTTTTTTTTTATATGTTATAATTGAATTTGAATTTAATTTTTTATTTTTTATTTATATTTATTTAGGTGATTATTATTTATATAGCTTCTTGCTCGTCTTGTGGCTTATGAGTAATATTGCCTAAATCTTTTTTTGCAAATTTTTGTATTTTTGATGTTAACCCTCTAGGTATTTCTGTAGATTCACTTCTTTCAGCTTTTAATAATTCTTCTAGCATTTCAAAGCTTTTCCACGGATCTATATCTCCACAAGTAAAGAAATCTGCAGCTGCATATCCATACTCTGGCCATGTGTGTATAGTTAAATGAGATTCGGCTATTATTACAGCTCCTGATACTCCCCATGGATTAAAGTGGTGAAATACTGAATCTACTATAGTCGCTTTTGCATTTAAAGCTGAGTCATTCATATATTTTTCAATAAGTTTTGGATCTCTAAGCATATCCTCATCACAATTATAGTACTCAACTAATATATGTCTTCCTAAAGTTTCAAACTTCATAGTGGTCACTCTCCTTATTAAGTTTTCAATTTATTTTTTTATAACTAATATATAATTTAAAGCTTTGTCTTTCATATCACTTAAATATGCATTATTGTCTTTTAACAACTTTATATAATCTATAATTTCCTTTGTAATGATTTCTCCAGGAGTTACTATCGGAATACCTGGTGGATAAGCCATTATAGATTCTCCAGAAATTCTTCCAATACATTCATCAAGTAAAACCATTTCTTTATCTTTGTAAAAAGCATCTCTTGGTTTTAGTTTCAATATTGGGTTTATCTGCTTTATATATATATCATTTATCTTATCAGGCTTATTATATATTTTAGATATAACTTCTAATGCATTTATTAATTTGTCTACATCTTCTTTTTCTGTACCTATAGATATTAAAGCTAATATATTATATAAGTCTCCTAATTCTGCCTGAACTGCGAACTCTTTATATAATAAATCGTAAACTTCAAGTCCTGTTAAATTTAATTTTTTAACATTTATGCAAAGTTTTGTCTCATCTACAAACTTTACTCCTTCGTTATTTAAACATTCCGTAGATACAACTTTTATACCTTTTACTTTATTAAGCCTAGCTTTAGCATATCTTGAAAGATTTAAAGCTTTCGATAATTGTTCCTTACCATTTGACACTAAATTTGATCTAGCCCCATCAATGCTACTCATTAATAAATATGATGCTGATGTTGATTGCAGCATGTTTATACATTGAAGAACCTTGCTAGACTCTATACTCTTGTTATTTAAAAGTAATGCTGAAGCTTGCGTTAATGCCCCTCCTGTTTTATGTATGCTAACCGCTGACATATCTGCTCCTAGCTTCATACTTGATGGTGGTAAATCATCATGAAACGGAAAATGAGCTCCATGTGCCTCATCTACTAAAACTAATACATTATGTTCATGACATATGTCTATAATTTCTCTTAAATCACTACATGCTCCATAATAAGTTGGATTAAGTAAAAATAAAGCTTTTATTCCCTTATTTGTTTCAAGTGCATACTTTACATCTTTAGCTCTTATATTAAGACTTATTCCTAATTCTTTATCAAATTCTGGTTGAATAAATACAGGTTCTCCTCCACTTAATATTAATGCGTTGATAACTGATTTATGTATATTTCTAGGAAGAAGCAATTTATCATTATCTTCTATGATGCTTAATATCATTGCATGTATAGCTCCTGTAGTTCCATTCGTTATAAAAAAAGCATCATCTGAACCATAAGCATCTGCTAAAAGTTTTTGGGCATTTTTTATAATTCCTCTAGGATTAGACACATTATCCATTAGTGGCGATGAATTTATATCCATTTTCATCAATTCTTCTCCATAATAGTTATTTAATATATCTACCCCTTGATGTCTTACATGACCAGGTACATCAAAACATGCTATATCTTTTTTTGAATATTCTTTTAGTGAGCTTAGTAGTGGTATTTGACTATGATTTAACTTATAACTTTTCTCATATTCTAACTCTAAGTTTTTACCTATAGCTTCCAAATCGTTCCTCCCTTCTTTATTTTAAAGATTGATTTAACTTTTTAAAGGTTATTATTTCTATTTATAAAATTTAGTTTTATTAAACTCACAATATTTATTATATAAAGTTTCAGCCATTTTGCAAGCACTTTTTTTATTTTTTTATTTTCAATATTATTTTTTCTATTTCTAGCTATTCCAATGTATATACATATTTTTTTATTTTTCTGTTTATATTAATTTTTATTATGTTTAGTTAAAGTAAACTTTTGTTTATATTAATTTTTATTATGTTTAGTATAACTAACTCAATTTTATCGTTTTACCAATGGTTTTATTTAATATTACTAATCATTAATGTATATTACTGCTAAACTTTTTTAAAATAATAAATTTTCACTTTTTTTAACCAAATTGATTTTTATTTGCAAATAATTAATTTATTACATAAAAAAAAGCTAAAAAATATTTTCAAATTATTTTTTAGCTTTCTATATTTATTTTTTAATTTTATTATTTTTTAAAAATTATATTTATATTATCATCAGCTTCATCTTTTAAAATTTTAGCATTAACTCCATAAACTTCCTTTATAAGTTCTGTAGTTAAAACCTGATCTGGAGTTCCATAAGCCCTAATTTCTCCATCTTTTAGAACATATATTTTATCGCAATACATAGCTGCAATGTTTAAATCATGAATAGCTGCTATAACTTCTATATCTAAGTCTTTAACAATACCCATTAATTGTAGCTGATATTTAATATCTAAATGGTTGGTTGGTTCATCAAGTACTAAACACTTTGTATCTTGAGCTAAAGCCCTTGCTAATATAACTCTTTGTTGCTCTCCTCCAGATAAAGTATTAAAGTTTCTATTAATTAAATGCCTTATATTTACTTTATCTATGGCATTATATACAATTTCATAATCTTCCTTAGTATCTCTATCCATAACCTTTTTATAAGGACTTCTTCCCATAAGCACCATATCTAATACTGAGAAATCAAAGTTATTATGATTATGTTGAGCTACAACTCCAATTTTTTTAGCACTGTCTTTAGTTGGTATACTTTTAATATTAATATCATCTAGGTATATTACACCGTTACTTGGGGTTAAGTTTCTATATATACACTTTAAAAGAGTCGATTTCCCACTTCCATTAGGCCCTATAATCCCTACAAATTCTTTATTTTTAACATCAATATCTATGCCTTTTAATATTTTATTTTCATTTATAGAAAGCTCTAATTTTTTAGTTTCTATTCTCATTAATTAGTACCCCCAAACCCATAACTTTTTCTTATCATTAGGTAAACAAAGCAAGGTGCTCCTATCATAGATATAAGTATTCCAATCGGAAGTTCTGCATTTTTTATTATTATTCGAGACAATACATCCGACCATATTAAAAATATAGCTCCTAAAAGTGCAGATATTGGGATTATCTTTTTGTGATTAGTTCCAAATAAACCTCTAACAATATGGGGTATTATAAGTCCAACAAATCCAATCATACCAGATGAATAAACTACTAATCCTACTAGGAGAGATGTTACAACTAGATATGCTTGTCTATACCTATGTAAATCAGTTCCTAATGTTATGGCTACATCATCCCCCAACAACATTAAATTTAATATTCTATACTGACTTAAAAAGAATATAGTCCCTATTAAAATCAACGGAAGTATAAATACTATTTCTTCCCATTTAGCTCCAGCTAAACTTCCCATAAGCCAAAATGTTATATTTTTCATTCCTTCTGCATCATTTTTTATATAAACTATAAAACTTGAAAATGCACTACAAACAGAACTCAAAGCCATTCCTGCTAATAATAGTTTTGTCGAGTTAGATCTTGATCCTGTGTTTGAAATCATTAAAACTAGCATCGAAACTAAAAAAGCACCAAAGAATGCAAAGATCCCTATTGAGTTTGATCCTAGTAAAGCTGTAAACCCTAACATTATAGATATTGTAGCCCCTAGTGATGCTCCAGATGATACTCCAAGGATATAAGGATCTGCTAGAGGGTTTTTTACTATAGCTTGCATTACAACTCCACATACAGATAGGCCAATTCCTACACATAAAGCTAAAATTATTCTAGGCAGCCTAATAAACCATACTACATCATGGACAGCTCCATTAGATAAAGTATTTTCATGCCCTATATTAAATAGTTTATATCCGATTATTTGATATACTTGTTTTATGCTTATGTCACTTGAACCTATTGTTACAGCAAATAAAATAGATAAAATTAAAGCAACAATAAGTCCCATAATAACTAATATATATAAAGGCTTTGTTTTCACAAAGCCCTTTTCTTCATTATTTTCATATCTTCTTAAGCTTTTAATTGATTGCATATGTACATGTCCCTCTTTCTACTTACTTGGATAAAGTCCATTTGCAAAAGTTTCTATTCCATCTATAGTTCTTACTCCACTACAATACATTTGGCCTAGTTCTATCGGATAAACTCTATTATTTTTAACTGCACTTAAACTTTGTAATGCTTTGTCTTTCATAACTAAGTTTTTAGTTTCTTCAGCCTTTTTACTATCATCATCTCTATTCATATATACTACAAATATACTATCTGGATTTAATTTTACTAAATCTTCTTTACTTAATGGGTTACCATCTTCATTCAATAGTTTCGCACCTAGTTTAGTTACCATATCTCCTCCTAGAGTGCTTTTCCCATATCCACTAATTTTATCATCGTAAAATTCAACTATTAAAGTAGTTTGTTGCTTTTTGCTTTTTTCAGACTCTATAACTTCATTTACTTTCTTATTTATATTATCAACTATATTTTTAGCTTTATCTTCAACGTTAAATATTTTCCCTATATTTAAGATATCTTCACATTCATTTTTAATAGTTTTATGCTCTACTGTTCCACTATTTAATGCCATGTATGTATTTGTGCCTTTATTTTGCCAAAAATCTACTGTTCCTAAAGTTTTATCGGTAAACAAAGAATCCCATCCTACTATAAGATCTGGTTGTAACATCATAGTATTTTCTTTAGACGGTGTAAACTCATCTAAATACTTAACCTTTTCAAAAGCTTCTTGATATTCATCTTTAACCTTATGGTCTAACCCAGCCGCCGCAACTATATTATCTTCTAACCCTAGTGCTAGCATAGTTTCTATAGAGTCTTGATAAACTGCAAGCGCCTTTTTAGGTTTTTCTTTTATAGTAACCTTTATTTCTTCTTTGTTACTATTGTGCGTAGTAATAGTTACTGGATAATAATTATCCTTTGTTTCATTTGTTTTTTCTATCTTTATTGTAGTTGCTTCTTCCTTTTTATTATCTGTTTTGCTGCACCCTACAAAGCTTAGCCCTATAACTAAGCTAATCAAACTTAATTTGATTTTTTTTGATATTTTCATCTTGTCTCTCCCTCCGAAAGTTGTTTTATCTAGGCAGGTCTCCTGACTTATACATCACCCTCATCTTTACCTTCCCAAAGAAATTCTTCAGTGGCTTAACAAAGACTCGTCCATAATTACAGTAGCGGGGGCTGTTGATGATTTTCACATCATTCCCTATTAATTAAAAAACCTAGTATTTATATTTATCATTTTAATGTTAGCATAATTTTATTTAATTTTCTACAAATTGCGAAATTTATACACTTTATTTTTAAGCATAAAAAAACTCACCTTTACAGTTCATTCCATAAAAGTGAGTTTTTATATTAAGCTAATTCTAAAGCTATATTCATCATTCTTGTAAATGCAGTTTGTCTTTCCATTGCAGTAGTTGCTTCTCCTTTGAAAGGACAATCAGAAATTGTTAATATACAAAGAGCATTAACTCCAGCTCTTGCAGCGTTCATATAAAGTGCAGCTGATTCCATTTCTACAGCTAGAACACCCATTTTAGTCCATTTAGCTAAAGAATCTAATCCTTCATCTCCATAGAATACATCACTACATAGTATGTTTCCAACTTTAGGATCAACACCTTGACTCTTAGCAACATCTACAGCCTTACTAAGTAATTCATAGCTTGCTACTGGTGCGAATGTTCCTGGTAAGTTGTATTGAGCTGCATAATTAGAATCTGTACAAGAACCCATACCTATTACTATATCATGCATTTTTAAATCTTCATGTAAAGCTCCTGCAGAACCTATTCTTATAAGATTTTTAACTCCATAAAAATGGATTAATTCATATGTATATATTCCTATTGATGGACAACCCATACCTGTACCTTGTACTGATATTCTTTTTCCATTATAGTATCCAGTGTAACCATTCATACCTCTTACAGTGTTGTATTGAACAACGTCTTCTAAGAAAGTTTCTGCTATAAATTTAGCTCTTAAAGGATCCCCTGGTAATAATACTGTTTCTGCTATATCTCCTAATTTACCGCTATTGTGTGGTGTTGGTGCTCCCATTGCCATAATTTCATTCTCCTTTAACTATATTAATATTATTTAAACTTAATTATCATCTTATTTAATATCAATAATTATATATACAACTTAAAATTGAAATACTATTTCTTATAACATATATGTACTTGTATATATTGATATCTTATTTAGTCTACACTCTTTATCTTTTAGCATACACTATATTATATGTATATATTACAATTTTTTATTCACTAGTACAATACTTTCTGCCAATTTTTATAATTTTTAA
The DNA here is from genome assembly GCF_051656405.1 of Paraclostridium sp. Lineage (GTDB taxonomy): Bacteria > Bacillota > Clostridia > Peptostreptococcales > Peptostreptococcaceae > Paraclostridium. The sequence continues at coordinate 73,678 of NZ_JBOGBV010000006.1, read as the reverse complement.
AATTTAATTATATTTAAAGTTTAATTAATTATAAAAAGCTTTATCAATCATAATATTACATTATATCGATAAAGCTTTTTTATTTAAAGTTTTATATTATGCAAATTTTTTATTACTAGATTTTATAACTTGTTGAGCGATATTAGCAGAATGATCTGATACTCTTTCTAGATTACTAATTAAATCTAAGAATATAACTCCTGAATCTACACTGCAAGAACTAGCATTTAATCTTCTCATATGATTTGCTCTACAGCTTTTCTCCATCATATCAACTTGCTCTTCCATTTTTATTACTCTACACGCTAAATCCACATCTGACTTATCTAAACTTTCAAGAGCCAAACTGTATGTGTCTACAACCTTTTGATATAATTCTTTAAGTTCAACAGATCCATCTTTAGATAAACTTAAATCATTATCTATAACTGTAGTTGCAAGCTCTGCTATGTTTTCTGCATGATCTCCAACTCTTTCTATATCATTTACCGTATTAAATAATAAATCTACACTTTCTCTCGAATTATCATTTAATGAAGTTTTAGATAATTTCAATAAATAATTTAGTATGCTTTTTTGTAAAATGTTTATTAGCTTTTCATTTTTAAAAGATTTATCTACCTTCTCTTTTGATTTGTTTAAAAAACCTTCCATTGCATTGTCTAAACTTTCTTTAGCTTTTTCACCCATTCTTAAAGTTTCTTTTATAGTGTTTGATAAAGCTATAGATGGAGTTTCCATCATTCTATCATCTATGTAATGAACAGTTTTTTTACTTTTTATCTCTTCTTCTCTTTCTGGCATAAGCTTCATAGTAAGTTTTACTATGTATTTAGAGAAAGGAAGTAATAATATAACATTCGTTATATTAAATAATGTATGAGCATTTGCAATCTGTCTACTTACATCATCTGGATTTAAGTTTTGAACTATCATAGTTATAGGTTTTGTTAAAATTAACATAAATACAATAGTTCCTATTATATTAAACACTAAGTGCATTAAAGCTGCTCTTCTAGCATTTATGCTAGCACCTATACTAGATATTAAAGATGTAACACATGTACCTATATTTTCTCCATATAGTATAGGAAGTGCTGCGCTTAAAGGTATTAATCCTTGAGATGCAAGTGCTAATAACATCCCCATAGATGCACTCGAACTTTGGACAATTGCCGTTATTCCAAATCCTAATAAGATTCCAAGAATAGGTCTATTTCCAAAAGCAACTAACGCATCAGTAAATCCTTTAAATTCTGATAATGGCTTTACTGCATTTTTCATAAAATCCATTCCAGTAAATAATATACCAAAGCCTATTAAAATTTCAGCTATTGTTTTCGTTTTTTGATTCTTTGAAAATAAATACATTACTATACCTATACCTAATGCTAAAGGTGCTATTCCTACTAAATCAAGAGATACAAGTTGAGCAGTTATAGTTGTTCCTATATTAGCCCCCATTATAACCCCTATAGCTTGAGGTAATGTCATGATTCCTGCGTTAACAAATCCAACTACCATAACTGTAGTTGCACTACTACTTTGTATAATTGCTGTTACTAGAGCCCCTACTAAAACTCCCATTAATACATTACTAGTTAAAAGTCCAATTATTCTTTTTAATTTTTCTCCTGCTGATTTCTGAAGACCATCTGCCATAAGATTCATTCCATATAAGAATAGTCCCAGTCCTCCCATCAAATTAACTGCTATTTCCACTAATAATTTCCTCCTTAAAAATCAAACGTGTTTTCTGTATTTTTTCATTAATTTGATTTTAACAAATATTTTGTCAATTTAAGTTAAGGAAATGTTAAGAAACACTCTTTTTTGTTAAGTTGTGGTTAATTATTAAATTCGAATTAAGCTTTAGTTAAAAAACAAACTTTTCCGTTAATTTTTTGTTAATTTAATTGATATATAAAAATAAGAATATAATAATATATCCTTATTTTTATATACATCAATTCAATTAATATTACTTACATTCCGCTCCTAAAGTTGCCGCGATTATAGCTTTTATTGTGTGCATTCTATTTTCACTTTGGTCAAATACAACAGAGTTGTTCGATTCAAAAACGTCATCTGAGACTTCCATTTCTTTGATTCCAAAATCTTTATGCATATTTCGTCCTAACTTGGTTTCTAAATTATGAAAAGCTGGCAAACAATGCATAAATATAACGTTTTCGTTGCAATTATTTATAATTTCCATACTAACTTTGTAATTTGCTAATTTATCTATATTGTCTTTTGAAATATTATCTGATTCCAATATAGAATTCCACGGACAGGTATATATTACATCTGCACCTTTAGTCCCTTCGTAAATATTTTCAGTTAAAGTTATATTCGATTTATTTTTTTCACTTATGTTTTTACATTCATTGACTAATGATTTATCAGGATGCAGATCACTTGGTGCACATACAGTAAAATTAATTCCCATCTTTGCACATGCTATCATTAAAGAGTTTACCACACTATTTTTTGCATCTCCAACAAATGTAAGGTTGGCACCTTTTAAGTATCCTAACTTTTCTTCTATAGTTAATAAATCTGCTAAAACTTGAGTAGGGTTATACTCTATTGTCATTGCATTCCATATAGGAATTTTAGCAAATTCATTTAATTCATTTAAATTATATTGAGTGCCTCCACAATAAGCTATCCCGTCATATATTTTCCCAAATCCTCTAGCAATATCTTTTATAGATTCTCTTTTAGCACCTTGTAGTTCACTTGCACCTATATTAGTTAATCCAATGCCTAAATCCATAGTAGCAACATCAAATGAAGATCTTGTCTTAATTGAATCTTTTTCAAATATAAGTACAATATTTTTATTTTCTAATTTTTTATGAGGTCTACCTAATTTTTTAGCTATTTTATAAAGTTTGGCTAGGTCTAATAGGTATCTTATTTCTTCTTCTGTGTAATCTAATAAAGTCAAAAATGATCTCCCTTTTAGATCTACTTTCAATTTAATCCCCCCCTAATAATTGTTGTCTATTTATTTTACTCTTTTATTCATTCATATGTGCTATTTTAATCGTAAAAAGAAAGACTACACTGATAACATCAATGTAGTCTTTCTTTATTTTATCTTTATTCAAATTTTTGATTTATTGTATTAGGTTGTTCAGGTCCTGCTCCTGCTCTATAGTAAGTGGTTTTATTTCCATACTTATCTATTTCAGTTACTTTCTCTCTATCCGTATTAGTGTTTTCACTTTCCATATATAGCATTTCTTTAAATATGCCTTTTACACTATTTAAAAATGAATTATCTTTCAAAATAAGCACCTCCAAGTAAAATATATTGACCTAAATATACATCACTTTTAGTTTTCTCTTATTTTAACTAACAAATACAGTAAATTTTTTACATTTCAAATTTTATTTCATTACTTTTTTTATTAATTTTAATTTATCTTTATATGGTGGGAATACTAATTTTATATCTATTTTACTACTTCTTTTTACAATTGCCTTTTCATACGTAAAAGTTTTAAAACTATTATATCCATGATATCTTCCAATTCCAGATGTCTTAACTCCACCAAAAGGAAGGTTTGTAGATGCAACATGTGTTATTGTATCATTTATGCATCCACCGCCAAAAGTAAAGTTTTTAATTATATAATCACTAAAATATTTATCTTCTGAAAAAACATATAAAGCCAGTGGTGTTTGATGTAAGTTTAAGTAAAACCTTATATCATCAAGTTCACTATATTTTATAATAGGCATTATAGGACCAAAAATTTCATCTTGCATAACTGCGTCATTGTAGTTAACATCTTTTAAAATAGTAGGTGAAATATATCTTGTTTTCATATCAATATCTCCACCAAATACTATTTTTTCATGATCTTTATCTAGTATATCTTTTAACCTGCTCATGTGACGATCATTAACAATTCTTCCAAAATCTTTACTATCTTTTATTTTTTCACCATAAAAATTCGTTATAGTACTCTCTAACTTTTGTATAAATTCTTCATATATATCTTCATGTACTAATAAATAATCAGGTGCTACACAAGTTTGACCAGCATTTGCAAATTTCCCCCATACTATACGTTTTGCTGCCACTTCTAGTTTTGCGGTTTTATCTACTATAGTTGGTGATTTACCACCTAATTCTAAAGTTGTAGGTATTAAGTTTTTACTAGCTTTTTCCATAACTATTTTACCTACATTCACACTTCCCGTAAAAAATATATAATCAAAATTTAAGTCTAATAAATTACTATTTACAGTATAATCTCCAACCACTATATCAATATAATTTGAATTAAAACATTCTTTAATAATTTTAACTAATATATATTCAACATTAGTAGTGTATTCTGAAGGTTTAATAACAGCTGTATTTCCACCAACAATAGCTCCTATAAGCGGTTCTATAGTTAATTGAAAAGGATAATTATAAGGACCTATTATAAGAACACTTCCATATGCATAGTTATATACATATGACTTTCCTGGAATTTGTGCTATATCATTTCTTACTCTTTTTACTTTATTCCATTTTTTTATATTTTTCAGTGCATGATTTATAGATCTATATATAAACCCAACCTCTGTAGTATAACTTTCAAACTCGGATTTCCCTAAATCTTTATAAAGTGCATCCATAATTTCATTTTCATATTTTTTTATCATTTGTTTTAAAGCTTTTAAAGCTTTAATTCTATCTTCAACACTAATTCTTCCAACTTCATTTAAATGCCTTCTTTGATTTTCTAATATATCTATATAAGGTTTCAAAATAACTCATCTCCAATTGTATATTTATAACTTTATTATATATTATTTCTCTACCCATTTGAACTCCATCCCAACATAAAAAAGAGATACTTCAATATAATTTGTTTAGGATAAATATTTGAGTTTTAGCGACCTTTAAAGCATCTTCACGCTTTGGGAGCAAAACTTAAATATTTATCTTTATCACAATATTATTTTAAGTATCTCTTTATAGCTCATCCTACTTTATAGGTATAAGTTTTGATGTAAAATGTCTTAAAACTTTAGGTTGCCAAGTTATTTCATAACCTTTTATTTGATTAGCTCTTTCCTTTATAGATATTAATGCGTCTACAATAACATCTAGATGAGCTTGAGTATAAACCCTTCTTGGGATCGCAAGTCTTGTAAGCTCTAATTCTGATTGACGTTGTTCCCCTGTTACTGGGTCATTATCTAACATATATGAACCTATATCACAAGTTCTAATTCCAGCTTCTTTATATAATTCTATTGCAAGTGCTTGTGCAGGGAATTGGTAGTACGGTATATGTGGAAGTAACTTCTTAGCATCTATAAATACTGCATGACCCCCAACTGGTGATTGATAAGCTATACCTGCATCATCAAGTCTGTTTGCAATATACTCCATTTGTCCTATACGATATTTTAAATAATCAAAATCAATTCCTTCATAAAGACCAACAGATAAAGCCTCTAAATCACGACCAGCTAAACCTCCATAAGATACAAATCCTTCAAATGATATTGTACGAGCTTTTACATTGTTGTATAGCTCTTCATCATCTCTAACTCCTATAAGTCCTCCCATGTTAACTATCGCATCTTTTTTAGAACTCATAGTCAACATATCTCCATAGCTAAACATTTCTTTTACAATTTCTTTTATAGTTTTATCCGCATATCCTTCTTCTCTAGTTTTTATGAAGTATGCATTTTCTGCATATCTTGCAGCATCTATCAATACAGGAATATTATATTTTTGAGCCACTTTATAAGTTTCTCTCATATTTTCCATTGATACAGGTTGCCCACCTGCAGTGTTGTTAGTTACTGTCATTATTATAACGCCAACATTTTCTACCCCAAACTCATTTATTAATTTTTCCATTCTACCTATGTCCATATTTCCTTTAAATGGAGCATAAGCAACTGTATCTAAAGCTTCAGGAACTACACAGTCTATAGCTTTTGCACCTGTCAACTCAACATGTGCTCGAGTTGTATCAAAATGCATATTTGATATAGCATATTTTCCTGGTTCTACAAATAAAGGAACTAATACCTTCTCTGCAGCTCTACCTTGATGAACTGGTTGTATATATTTATATCCAAATATATCTTTTGCAGCTTCCACTAATTTGAAGTAGCTACTTGCTCCAGAATATGATTCATCTCCTAGCATTACTGCTGCCCATTGTTTTGAACTCATTGCCCCTGTTCCACTGTCTGTTAATAAGTCTATGTATACGTCATCTGCTTTTAATGAAAATAGGTTGAAATTTGCTTCTTTGATTTTTTCTTCTCTTTCTTCCTTTGTAGTCATTTTGATAGGTTCAACCATTTTGATTTTAAATGGCTCTGCAACATATTTTTTACTCATAATAAAGACCCCCATTTTAGTAGTTTAACTTTATTTATGATGTATTTAAAATGCCTTTGATATGATTTTGATTTTTGTTCCTAATTTTAATATATCAAATTAAAAATCTAGTATCAATATATATTTTTCTTTATTTTAAAACTAAATTTTCACCTTGAATTTTTCTAAATTAACAACTCTATCACAAATCCTTTGAATTAAAGATTTCTCATGACTTATTACTATAAGCCCTATATTATTTTTTTTAATATAATCTAAAACTACATTCCAAATTTGTGCTTGAGTTATAGCATCTAACATAGTTGTCATTTCATCAGCAATTAAAAACTTAGTATCTTTAGATAATGCCCTTATAACACAAAATCTCTGTAATTCCCCTCCAGAAAGCTCATTGGGGTATCTATTTAACCACTCATCTTTTATTCCTATATAATCTAAAAGTTCTTTAGGTGGGTTAAATGATTCTGTTAAAATTTGACGCATTTTCCACTTGGGATTAACGGCTTTTTCTGGATGTTGAAAAATTAATTGTACTGGATTATACTTATTTTTTTTATTTATACCTTCAATTTTTACAGTTCCTGTATATGAGTTTTCATATCCAGCTAAAATTTTTGCCAAAGTAGTTTTTCCAAATCCACTTGGTGCAACTAATCCAACTATTTCACCACTGTTAATTTCAAAATCTACATTTTTCAAAACATATGTATTGCTATTTTTATACTTAAAACTTATATCCTTGGCTTTAAGTTGCATTTAAACACCTCACCATTCCACCTCTAACATATTTACTATTAGGTCTTTTGTTTTTACAATCATTGGATCTAATTTCACATCGTTCATAAAATAAACATCCTTTAGGAATGTCAGTTGGAAGTGGTTGTGATCCAGGTATTGCTTTAAATTCATTTTGAGGTAAAGCATTGTAAAGAGCTTTTGTATAAGGATGTCTAAGTTTTTCATACCCACTTTTAAAATCTATTACATTAGCAACTTCCAATGTAGTTCCTGCATAAAATACAGCAATTTTATCAGCTACCTTTAATGCTGCATCAATATCATGCGTTATCATTAAAACAGCACATCCATTATCTGCAATATCTCTAAAATGTCCTAATGCTTCATTTAATGATTTTTCATCCAATCCAGGAGTAGGTTCATCTGCTATTATTACTTTCGTATCACTTACCAATGCTGTTGATAGCAAAACTTTTCTTGCCATCCCTCCTGATAATTGAAAAGGAAACATTTTATCAACATTTTCATTTAATCCATACTTAGAAAAAATATTTCTTTGTATTTTACTTGCTTCTTTTTTATTTTCTAATGATAGTTTAACTTGATCAGAAACTTTCATAAGAGGATCTAGGTAATTTATTGATTGTGGTATTAGCACAATTTCTTTTCCTCTTAATTTTTCTTTTCTTTTTTTATCTAAAATTTCATTTTTATAAATTATGCTGCCTTCAACATTAGAATTTCTAGGAAGTATTCCAAGTATTGCGTGAGCTAACAAACTTTTTCCCGATCCACTTGATCCAACAACAGCTAGTATTTCACCTTCATATAAATCTATATCTAAATTTGTTATTACTTTTAAATTTCTTTTTCTTAACCCTCTTGTATATTGAGAAAAACTAACTTCTAAATTTTTAACATTTAGTACTGGTTCTTTCATATACCCTCCTATTTATGTGCTAACTTAGGATTTATAAGTTTACTTATTTGTTTACCTATATTATCAACCATTAGCGAAACTAAAACTAAGCTTATCCCTGGAAAAAAAGCCAGCCACCATCTACCACTACTTAAATATTTCATAGCTTCTGATAAAATTATTCCAATAGCAGGTTCATGAGGTTGAAGTCCAAATCCTAAAAAAGTTATAGAAGCCTCATGTAATATAGCATGTGGAAATATTAATACTACTCCTACTAAAAGTTGAGGGATTATATGTGGCAATATATGTTTTGTAGCAATATACAAGTTAGATTTGCCAAAATTTTTGGACAGCTTCACATATTCAGAGTTTTTTATTTGCATTACTTCTGCCCTTATTATCCTTGTTAATGATGGCCAGTGTGTCATAGCCACACCTATTATAATTCCTTTTAGCCCTCCACCTAGAGATATAGATATAAGTATTATAACTAAAGCATGTGGAACAGAAAGAAATAAATCTATAATCCATGTAATTATAGAATCAACGGTCTTTCCCATAGTAGCACTCATTAGCCCTAAAGTTAATGCTATTAATCCACTTATCATAGATGCCATAACACCTATCTTCATACTTAAACTAAGACCCTTTATAGTTCTATAAAACATATCTCTTCCCATCCAGTCTGTACCAAACAAGTAATTTAAATTTGGGGATATATTTTTTTGAGTTAAATCTATAGCTATTTGCTTTTGTGTTATAAAGCTACCAAATACAATTATTCCTATTAAAAAACAACTAAAAATTAATATAGATAAAATAGTTTTTTCTCTTATTCCTATATTAATCTTACTGTTAGAATGAGTTTTTTCTTTTATATATTGAAGTTGTTCCATTAGTTAGTATTTCCCTCCTTCATTCTAGGATCGATAACTTTATATAAAATATCTGCAATTAAATTTCCAGTAAATACAAATATTAAACTTATTATAACCACACCCATTAAAAGAGGTAAGTCTCCTTTAATCCCTGCATCAACTGTAGCTTGTCCAAGTCCTGGATATGAAAAAACTTGTTCTGCAAATATAGTGCCTGCAAATAATTCACTAAATGATAAAAACTGAAGAGTTATAGCTGGCAGGGCAACGTTTCTTATAATATGATTAAATATTATACTTTTACTACTTTCTCCTCTTGCTTTTGCAAAAAGTACATAATCACTATTTAAAATTTCAATAACTTTTTCTCTCGTATGTAAACATATATTGGCTACACCTATAACACTTAAAGTCAATGCTGGAAGTATTAAGTGTTTTAATAGACTTTTTAATGTAACTTCACTTGCCAACACTCCAATAGGTACACCTAGTGCAACCGGAAATAATTTTAACTTAACAGAAAATATCATGATAAGTAAAATACCTAACCAGAAGGTAGGAGTTGAAATTAAAATATGACAATACCCCCTTATAATTTTATCAACTATGCTACCTTCTTTTATTCCAGATATAATCCCCATAACAAATCCTAATATGCCAGAAATTGTCCATGCCACAACCATAAGAGCTAAAGATGCCATAAATTTTTCTGTTATAACATCTATTACAGGTCGTCTATATATCATCGATGTTCCAAAGTCACCTTTCAGTATTGAGCTAAACCATGAAATAAACCTCTCAACAGGAGGTTTATTAAGCCCCCAATGATTAGCTATTTCTTCTCTTTGTTCTTGTGTTACACTTAAATCTGCACCTACATAAGCCTTGATGGGATCTATCGGTGACTTTTCCATTAAAATAAAACTTACTATACACACAGCAATTAAAAGAGTTATGAGTCTTATAATTTTTTTTATTAAAAACATTCCTATATTATTAGGGTTATTCATATAAGTATCTCCTTGAAAAATTTACTTTTTCCATTTCCATTCTGTTATATTATCAAGAATTCTACCTCCATGTGGTTGAACAACTGGAGTTCCTATTTCTAGATTTTCATCAGCTATGTATAAATGACCTGCATTTACAAGCCATGCATATGTTGAATCTCCTTTAGTTGAAAATCCTGTTTTTCCATCCCATTGAGCTTTTTTCCAATATTCAATAGCTTCATTTTCATTTTCACTTTGTAAAGCTTTACTTATATATTCATCAACTTTTTCATTTTTATAGTATCCAGCATTATTCCAAGGAACTCCAACTCCTATAACTTTACTACTATATAAATAGTTAAGCTCCGATGGATCTCCTGATCCCCATCCAAATAATACAGGTTGAGAGTTTATCTCAGGCTCTATAGTATCCCATGTTTTAGCTTCCAAATCGATTTTTATACCTAATTGTTTTGCAGTTTCAACTACTGATAACCCTAATTCTTGTCTGTATTTTCCGTCTGTATAAAGCAATTTAAACTCAGCTTTAGCACCGTCTTTTTCTAAAATACCATCAGAATTTGAGTCATTCCACCCTCCATCTTTAAGTATTTTCTTAGCTTTTTCTATATCTCCATCACCTTTTAATATTGTTTCCTTATTAAGCCAAGGCATTTTTTCAAGCCCAGTTGTTGATACAGCTCCAAATCCATCTAAAACTCCATCTACTAGCTCTTGTCTATTTATAGCATAATTCAAAGCTTCTCTTATTGATTTATCACTAGTTACATCATTACCAACAGGATGTCCATCTTTATTTTTTTCTCCACTTTTTTGCATAGGAAATTCTATCCCATAAGTTTCTATGCTGTCTAACTCAATTACCTTTTTTCCATCTACTTTATCTTTTGCAAAAGATCCTGGTATAGATGCTATGTCTACTTCTCCCGATTTTACAGCTGCATAAGCTGCATCATCATCTAAAAACACCATAGTTAATTTTTTTATACTAGGCTTTTCTCCATAATAATTTTCATTAGCTTCTGCTATAACTTGTTGCCCTTTATCCCATTGAACAAATTTATATGGACCTGATCCAATTGGATTTTGTGCAAATTTTTCATCATGTGCATGTTTAGGAACTATACCTATGGATGCCATTTTCTCTATAAATGTAGATTGAGGCTCTTTTAATTTAAACTCTATATTATAATCATCAATTGCTTTTACACTGTCTAAAATAGTTAAATCTATATTAGATCCACTTTCTTTTGCCTTTTCATATGTATATACAACATCTTTAGCTGTTAAATTTTCTCCATCGCTAAATTTAACTCCATCTTTTATAGATACATTCCATGTTAACCTGTCATCTGAAACCTTATATCCTGTTGCTAAATCATTTTCCATTCCTAAATTTTTATCTCTTTTAAATAGCGTTGAAAAAAATACCCTAGTCATTGACCCATGCCCACCAGTTGTAGCATCAAAGCCTTCATCTGGTTCATATGCTACTGCAGCAACAAGTTCACTATTTTCTATTCTAGAGTTTGTATTACCTTTATCACTCGATTTTTCTCCTTCTTTTGAACTTGTACATCCTGTAATCGTTGCAACAGTAAGCATCATAGTTAATGCTAAAGATATCGACCTTTTTAATTTCATAAATTATCCCCCTTATTTAAACGTAAAAAAACCACAAAAGTTACATGTCTTGCGACATGATTAACCTTCATGGTTTTAATTTCATTTATATACTATTTTTTTCTACACGTTAATTATATCCATATATTTCTTAATATTCAATAATTTCTCAAAATTTATTTCTATTTAAATATAAAAGAAAATTCGCTTCGCTCATGTCGCTCAAATTTCATGTCGTCAACGTCCACTCGGTAAACTCGTGTCCCGTTACTCAAACGACTCCGTCCGTTGCTCAAAACGTCATTTTTTACTTTTCACCAAAATATTTGTATCACTATGTTACATAAGTTATCAACAATAATTAATTAAGTGTAATTTCCTTAAGCGTAAAAAAAGAGTTTGCAATATGCGAACTCTTTTCTTTATATGTATCTATCACTATATAATTTTATACTATGTACATTTATATCTTTTGCTAGCCTAAAGCTATCTATTACCCAATTAAGATCTTTTATTCTTATGCATCTAGTTATTATAAGCATAGCTATATATATAGCCATAGAAATAAATATTTTATTTATAATATTGTATCCTATAAATGAAGCTAATATAACAGATACACCTATGCATAAAATTGGTTTTATAACCCAATTAAACATTTTAAATTGTAACTTGGTAGTTTTTAAAACATTTATCATATTCAATCCAAAGTTAATAATATTACTTACAAATATAACTAATATAAACCCTTCTATGCCCTTTGTAGGTATTATAAAGTATATTATAAGAATTCTAATAACCATATCAAACAAATTTATTTTTAACAATGCAACTTGCTTGTTTAAAGAATTTAAAATCCCATCCATTATTCTTTCTAAATACATTATAGGTATTACTGGGGCTAAAATTCTAATTATAGGCCCTATATCTTTATTGCTATAAACTGCCATTCCTATATCATTTGCAAATGCAATAAAAACACCTGATGCAAATATTGATATTATAAATGTTATTCTAAATACATTAGAAATTATAAAATTGACCATTTTATTCCTATTTAACGAGTGTGCTTCTGATATTTCAGGTATTATCAAAGTTGCAAAGGAACTTAAAAATACTGCTGGAAAATTTATTATAGGAAGTGCCATACCTTTTATCATCCCAAATATCGATAGAGATGCTGAAATTGAAGTTCCAGACATTCTAAGCGCATTAGGTATCAATATATCTTCTATAGTTCTAAGTCCACTTTGAATATATGAACTTGATGCTATTGGAAATGCTATTTTACTTATGTCACTAATCCTACATTCATTATAATTGCTACAATATACGGTCCTACTTAATGATCTTGTTTTAAGTGCACATAATATGTATGCATATATGCAAGATATTATATCCCCTACAGCCATACCTATACATATAAGCGCACATATGTTTTCTATATTAGCATCTACAAATATAGTAATAGCTGCTACTGAAATTGCCATCATTAATAAGTGTTCTAAAATTTCTGCTGAAACAGACTTAACAACTTCTCTTGCTCCATAAAAGTAACCACTTAAGCAAGAAGAAATACCTATAAACGGTAAACTGTACGCTAATATTTTTAAGGATAGTACAGATCTTGCATCTTTTAAAAATACATTTCCTATGTATTCCGCTCCAAAAAAAAGCACAATAGATGTTACTATACTGAAAAACAAACTGTATATGCATCCTTTATTTACTATAGTTCTTATACCCTTGTTATTTCCTTTTCCTACTTGTTCTGCAACAAGCCTTGTAATTGCTATTCTTATTCCCGCACTCGAAAATGTTACAGCCATAATATATACAGACATTATAAGCTGGTACAATCCCATTCCTTCCGGTCCTATTTTCTTGGATAAATATACCCTGAAAAACATAGATATAAATCCAAATATAATAGTTGAGAATGTCATTATTATTGCATTTATTATAAGCTTTTTTCTTCTCATGCAATCACCTATCATATATCAAATTTGTACCTTGTACATTTTTAATATATATGTGATTACACTCAATAAAATTCTATACTAATTTTATATTAGATGTTAAATCCGTTACATAATCTAGAGCACATGCAGAATTTTCTTCATCTGCCATTATAGTTAAATAATCCCCTCCGAGTAATGTAGTATCACCGCTTGGAATTATTTCTTTACCACCTCTTGTTATAGCTACTATTAAACAATTTTCTGGCCATTTTACATCTTTTATTTTTTTATGTTCTATTTCACAACCTAAATGAATTGCAACCTCCATTAAACTCTTTCTAGATGAATTAGATTCAAATTTGTCGTTTCCGCTCTCTAAGCATCTTTCAAGTAAACTTTCATATATAGGTTCTGATTTAAATAAATCTGAAGTAACATATGCTACTACACATACTATTGCAAGAGATAATAAATGGTCAAAACTTCCTGTCATTTCACATATTAGTATAATTCCTGTTATAGGAGCTTTTACTATAGCTGCAAAATTCCCTGCCATAGCAAGTATTATAAAGTTCAGTATATATATACTAGGAATATCAAACACATTAACTGCTACTATCCCAAATATGTTACCTATCAATGCTCCTAACACTAATAGTGGGAAAAATATCCCTCCTGGAACTCCTGATCCAAATCCTACAAATGTAAGTAAATATTTAACTAATAAAAATAATAATAACATTTTTAATGTCATAGAGCTTTTATCTAAAGACATTATAAGTTCATGTCCTCCACCTAATAAAATTGGTGCAGTTAATCCCACAACACCTGTTATTAAAAACGGGATTATTACTTTTATTTCAGTACTTAATTTTGATTTTTTAAATATTGATTGAGTTTTTAAAATTCCACTATTAAATATAACACCACTTATACCTACTATGATACCTAATATTATTAATAACCAATAATACTTTAAATCTAATACTCTAACGCCTACAAAATTAAGAGATTTACCAATTCCTAAAAATGTTTTTGTAATAAAATCAGACATTAATGCAGATGCCATAACAGAAAGTAGTACTAATGGTGAAAAGTTTTTATGAACTTCCTCTAAAGCAAACATTACGCCTGATATAGGAGCATTAAAAGCTGCTGCTAATCCTGCACTTGCTCCACTAGTTATTAAATATTTTTCTTCAACACTGACTCTTTTAAATATTTTTGCAAATCCCTCACCTATGCTAGCTCCCATTTGAACAGAAGGACCTTCTCTTCCTAAAGATAATCCAGCTCCTAATGCTATAAGTCCACCTACAAATTTATTTATTAAAACACTTAACCAGCTTCCTTTTAATTTCTTCATTAGTATTCCTTCTACTTGAGGTATACCACTACCACTAATTAATGGCACTTTTTTTACCATAAGTCCTACTACGTATCCACTTATGATTAATAATCCAAATAACAAAATAGTATTTATTAAATTTCCTCTACTATTAGAGTAAAACCACATAAATACATTAGTTACTTTTTCTAATAATATTCTATGAAGTACTATCGTCACTCCAACAATCGCACCTATTATAGTACTTTCTAATATAAGTTTAAACTTTAAATTTTCAGTATGCTTTAATAGATTGCATGTTTTTTCTTTCTCCATTTAGCATCCTCCTTTTTTACCATCATTTTTATTATACTACTAATTGTCATATTTTTAAATTGTATACAGTATATTATTTTTAAATAAATTAAATTTTTATATTTGTTCGATTCCATATTCATTTTTTTTGATATATAATAAGGTTTAAATAACCAATTATTAGAAAGGGTATTTTAATGACAAAGGAAACACATTCATCTGGAGGATACTTAATTGCAGCTCTTACGTTTTCTGCTTTTAGTAATGTATATTTAGATAACTTTAATACTTTATATAAATTGATGCTTTTTTTTATTTATTTTCAGTTTGCTAATTTGGGATCTTTGTTACCTGATTTAGATACTAGAAAGTCTTATATGAGTAAAAAATGGCCTCACTTGTCAAAGTTTATTTCAAAGCGAACAAAACATAGAGGATTTACTCATAGTCTTTTATTTTTATTAATTCTATCAGAGTTTCTAAAATTAGTAGTTTTAATAGGTGATAAAAATATTATTTTGATTTGTTCCGCATATGGTATGTTTTTGGGATATGCCTCTCATATATTATTAGACATTTTCACATATGAAGGTGTTGATTTATTTTTCCCTTTAGGTTTTAATTTCAAGCTATCCAGATTAAAAACCAGTTCAAAAGGTGAAAGATATGTTAATAAGGTCTTAAAATTTATTTCTATAAATTTAATATTTTATAACTTATACTACTTACTCAATATGAAAATTTAATATGATATTCTAATAAAAAAAGTCTAAATCAAGTAATTGTTACTACATACTTGATTTAGACTTTTTAATATTAATATATATCAGAAAACTCTATCTGTATTTTTTTGTCTATATCAACAGATTCATTTTGAATAGAATTTTTACTTGAATCTTGTAAAACTATTTGATTTGGAATTTTCACTTCAAACTCTGTTCCAACTCCTACTTCGCTATTTACATTTATAGTTCCATCATGCAATTCAACTAAAGACTTAACTATAGATAATCCAATTCCGCTACCCTCACTTATTTTAGTCAATCTATTATCAACTTGCTTAAATTTCTCAAACACATCATTAATTTTATCGTTAGGTATTCCTACTCCAGTATCTTTAACACTTATATCTATGTGTTCTTGATTACACCTAATACCTACATCTATTTTACCATTTTCCTTATTATATTTTATTGCATTAGATAATAAGTTTAGTATTACTCTCTCCATTTTGTCACTATCAAAAGATACTACTTTCTCTTCTTGATCAGTATCAAATATTAGCTCTATGCTTTGAGACTTACTAAACTCTACAACTGAATCACATATATTTTCTACAAAACTTATTATATCTTGATTTTGAGGATTATAATCTACACACCCTGAATCAATTCTTGTTGAATCAATTAAATTATTAACTAACTTTAAAAGCCGCATACCATTTTGATCTATTATATTTAAATATCTTATTAATATATTAAGATCACCTTTTTCTATCTTTGGGATACTTTGGTCTATTAACTGAACCGATGAGAATATTAGATTTAATGGAGTTCTAAATTCATGAGTTAAATTTGAAAAAAAGTCTAGTCTAAGTTTTTCAAGTTCTCTTTCGGTGGCTTTTTTTTGAGTTAAATCTATTATAATCCCAATTACACCTATTACTTTTTTTCTATAATCCCATAAAGGAACTTTCGTTATTTCTACATATTTGTCTCCTGAACTTCTTTCCATAAAATCTTCATTTACATTTGTAACCTTGTGTTTGATTACTTGGTTATCAGCTTCTCTATATTCGATTATTTTTTCTT
Source organism: Paraclostridium sp. (assembly GCF_051656405.1). GTDB lineage: Bacteria > Bacillota > Clostridia > Peptostreptococcales > Peptostreptococcaceae > Paraclostridium. The sequence continues at coordinate 56,708 of NZ_JBOGBV010000006.1, read as the reverse complement.
CTTTTAAATTTAAATCATAATCTTTTTTACCGATAATTTTTTTTCTATCTAATTCTAGTAATTCTCCAAAAGCTTCATTACAGTACAGATATACACCTTGTACATCTTTATAAAAAATAGGTATAGGTAAATTATCTACAATTATTTCTAGCATTTTGTTTCTATTTTCTATTCCTATTGGAGTTTTTGAATTTACATAATCATAAATTTTAAAACCATATGTACCTATTACATTTTTATCTTCATCAATCATTGGGTGTATAAAAATACTAACCCATTTATTATCTTCAAATATTATTTTTTCAATAGCATCTTCTTTTTTATCTAATATAAGCTTTTCATATTCTTCCATATGTTCAAATCCATTGTGAATTTCAAGCTCTTTATTTTTCTTACCTATTATTTCCCCTTTAGGCATGCCTACTAATTCTTCAAAGTTTCTATTAATCTTTATGTATCTACCATTAATATCTTTTGTCCAAATTATAGCTTTTAAATTATTTTGAATTAGTAAATTGTAATTGCTACTTACATGATAAACCTGAAACCACATATAAAAATTATCATCTTTATCTATATTTAAAGTTACTTTATATATATCTTTTAAATTACATACATACTGATATCTTGTAAATTTATTATTACTTATTTTATCAAATAATTCAATTTCATCTTTTGATATCCCTAATATATCAGATACATCCTGATTTAATATTTCATCCTCACTTTCCATTTTTAGTTTTTTTAGTAATAATTCATTTCCACCCTTAATTATATAGTCCAAGCTTCCATTTTTGTTACTTATACGTTTTCCCCATACATACGGTATAGGACATACTTGTAAAACATCTTCATAACTATGAACGATCAAATTTATCTCCCCTTATTCTGTATACCGAATTTATACTTTAATTATAGCAAATAAATACAAAAATCTCGATTACAATTTGTAATCGAGATTTTTGTTTATGCATAAATATCTGAAAATTCCACTTTTATTTTTTCTATATACGAATTTTGCAGGTTTTTTTCCATTATATTACATTCATATTCTTCTTCTAATTCGGCAGGTATACTTATCTTAAATGTTGTTCCAAATCCAAGCTCACTCTCAACATCTATATATCCTCCATGCATGTCAACTAAGCTTTTCACTAGGTATAAACCTATTCCACTACCTTCTCCGCTTCTTATTGTGTTATTTTCTACTTGTTTAAATCTTTCAAATATAGAATTTAATTTATTTTTAGGTATTCCTATTCCATCATCAGATATTTCTATTTCTAACATTTTATTTGATTCTCTTATATAAATTTCTATTTTTCCTTGTTCTTTTGTAAACTTAATTGAATTAGATAATATATTTAATATTATTCGCTCCATTTTATCTAAGTCGAAAGAAATTATTTTTTCTTCTATATCCGTATCAAATATAACTTCTATATTTTTTTGCTTAGCAAAGTCTACTATAGATTGACAAATGCTTTCTACAAAATATACAATATCATAATTTTGAGGATTATATTCAAAGTATCCAGATGTTATTTTGTTTGAATCAATTAGATTGTTTACTAATTTAAGTAATCTGTAGGTATTTTGAGTTGCCATATTTATGTATTTTGTGATTGACTGATCTTCTTTTTTTTCTATATTTTTTAATTTTAAGTCTAAAACCTGAAGTGAACTAAAAATTATGTTTAATGGCGTTCTAAGTTCATGAGATAGATTAGCAAAAAAATCACCTCTTATTTTATTGTTTATCTCATGTTCTATTTGTTCATTTTTATCAACAAACCAAATTACATAATTATTATCATATAAGTTTGTAGATATTAATTCAAAATTCGAGTTACTATTTTTAATATTAACACTTATTTTTTTTTCATTTATTATATGCTCAAATATATCTATGCTTTTATTTTCATCTAAAATATGAAATTTTTCTTCGCCTACTATTTCAGTTTCATCCGTAGCTAAAATGTTTTTTAGTGTTTCACTTATAGAATTGATTTTTATTACATTTTTTTTATCTGTTGTTTTGCATATTTCTCCAACTATATATGGAGTAGGCGAGGATTTTAATATATCTTCCTCAATACATTTATATTTCATTTTACCCCCCACTTATAAAAACCAAATTAAAAATAATTATATTAAAAATTTCTATTTTTTTCCCATGATTCCCTTTGATATTTTCACTTTTTTTTTAGACATTTTATTTAAACCCAAACAAATTAAAGTAATTTTTGACTTTTGTATTATTAATTTAAGTTTTAATATATTTAAACTTTATTAAATTTTCTTTATTTTTATTTTATACTTTATTTTTCTTAAAAATTATATATAATAATATATATATTAAATGGGTAAACTTTTTAATATTTTGTTACATTATAGATATTAATTGCAGATAAAAAAGGAGTGTGTATATATATGCGCAGATATAACTTTAAAGAAATCAATGATGTTTATGGAAAAATTAGCCCTTTTGAATTTAAAGACAAGTTAATCAAGCTTGCTAAGTTCAGAGCTATGGAAAGCGGAAGGAGAGTTTTAGATGCTGGTCGTGGTAATCCAAACTGGACAGCAGCAACACCTCGTGAAGCATTTTTTACATTTGGGCAGTTTGCAGTTAACGAAACTCGTAGAACTTGGAACGAAGGCGATTTAGCTGGTATGCCAAAAAAAGAAGGAATCGCTACTCGTTTTTATCAATATATTTATGACAATTTAAATATGCCTGGAGCTAGTTTGGCTAAGGATATTGTTGATTATGGAATAGAAGAATTTGACTTTGATCCAGACTCTTGGGTATTTGAATTAGCTGATGCAATAATAGGTGATAACTATCCATCTCCTGATAGAATACTTGTTCATATAGAGCAAATAGTTACTAAATATTTAATAAAAGAAATGAAATATGATACTAAAAAAGGTGGACCTTTAAGTATATTTGCGGTAGAAGGTGCGACAGCTGCTATGTGTTATATATTTGACTCTTTAATGGCTAATGAGTTATTAAGAAAAGGCGATAAAATAGCTATTATGACTCCTATATTTACACCTTATTTAGAAATACCACATTTACCAAGATACAATTTTGATGTAGTTTTCGTAAATGCAGATGAAATAGATGAAAGTAACAATCACACTTGGCAATATTCTAAAAAAGAATTAGAAAAACTTTGTGATAAATCTATAAAAGCCTTATTTTTAGTTAATCCTAACAACCCAGCATCTATAGCATTAGATGAAAATAGCTGTAATAATTTAGTTGATGTAGTTACAAACCATCATCCTAACTTAATGATAATATCTGATGATGTTTATGGAACTTTTGTACCTGGTTTTAAATCTTTAATGGCTAGCTTACCTTATAACACTATAGGAGCTTATTCATTCTCTAAATACTTCGGTGTAACTGGTTGGCGTTTAGGTACTTTAGCTTTACATGAAAATAATGTATTCGAAAAACTTATAAATGAATTACCTGATGATTTAAAAGCATCTGTAAATAAACGTTATAGTGATATGAGTTTAAACCCAGATAAAATATCATTTATGGACAGAATAGTTGCAGATAGTAGAATGGTTGCACTTAACCATACTGCTGGTTTATCAACTCCTCAACAAGTCCAAATGGCATTTTTCTCAGCATTTGCTTTAATAGATAAAGATGATAATTATAAAAGCGTAAATATATCTATATGTAAACGTAGACAAAAGCTTTTCTATGATGCTTTAGGAGTAGAGTTAATAGAAAACAAAAATGATGCTTCTTATTATGTAATATTCGATATAATGAAGTGGGCTACAAATAACTACGGTGAAGATTTTGCTAATTTCATAAAAGATAACTATAAGCCTGCAGACATGTTATTTAAGCTAGCTAACAATTACTCTATAGTTTTACTAAGTGGACATGGATTCTTTGGTCCTGAGTGGTCTGTTAGAGTCTCATTAGCAAACTTAGATGATGAGTCTTATGTATTCATAGGGAATTCAATAAAAGAAGTATTAAGCTTTTATGTATATACATGGAAAAAAAATAAATAACAACAAAAAATAGCTTCTAAAGTTTAGAAGCTATTTTTTGTTGTTATTTATTTTTTGTTGTTATTTATTTTTTATTATTTAATCTTTCTTCCCAGAAAGTTGCATTTTTTATGCCAAGTTTCATTGGGTTAAAGTCAATTTTTTCTCTAGGTATTCCAAGTTTCTTTTGCTCTTCATAATCTTTTAGTGCTACAAGTGCTGGTTTTGCAATTATTAATATAGCTATTATATTTATCCAAGCCATAAGCCCTACACCTATATCACCTAAAGTCCAAGCTAATGTAGATGTTTTAACGCATCCATAATATGTTGATGCTAGTATCACTACTTTTAATATATTTATCAATATCTTTTTAGCTTTCTCATTATTATTTAATATTCTCTTTGCTAAATAAGCTAAGTTAACTTCTGAAATATAATAATATGCCATAAGCGTTGTAAAAGCAAAGAAGAAAAGAGCTATAGCAACAAATGCTGATCCAAATCCAGGTATCAATGTATCTACTGCACTTTGTGTAAAGGCAGGCCCAACTTCAACACCAGGTAAATTCTGAACAATAAATTGATTGCTTGCATTATATACATTATATTTACCTGTCATTAATAACATAAATCCAGTAGCCGAACAAACAAATAATGTATCTACATATACAGAAAACGCTTGAACAAACCCTTGTTTAGCAGGATGAGATACTTCTGCAGCTGCAGCTGCTTGTGGCCCTGTTCCTTGCCCAGCTTCATTAGAGTATACTCCACGTTTTACTCCCCAAGCTATAGTAGAACCTAAAATACCTGCAAATGCCTGCTCTGCTCCAAATGCTGATTTAAATATTAAAGTTATAACATCTGGTAATTTTTCAATATTTACACCTATAATAACCAATGACATTAATATATATGCTAACCCCATAAATGGTACAATAAGTTCCGCAAAAGAGCTGATTCTTTTTATTCCACCAAATATAATTAGTCCAAGCAGTATTATAATTCCTAATCCAGATATAGACTTACTTATTCCAAATGCATTTTCTATTCCCGCTGAAATTGAATTTGATTGTACTCCTGGAAGAAAAATTCCCATAGCAATTAAAGTTGCTACTGCAAATAATATAGCGTACCATTTAACACCCATACCTTTTTCGATATAGTATGCAGGTCCGCCTCTATACTCTCCGTTGTCTTCTTCTTTGTAAATTTGAGCTAGTGTGGATTCAACAAAAGCTGATCCAGCTCCTAAAAATGCAATAGCCCACATCCAAAATAAAGCTCCTGGACCTCCCATAGCTATAGCTGTTGCAACTCCTGCTATATTACCAGTCCCTATCCTTCCTGCCAATGATGTACAAAGCGCTTGGAATGAAGATATACCTTTATCCGATTTTTCACCTTTTGCCAAAAGTAGTACCATCTCATTTAAGTGTCTAACCTGTAAGAATCTTGTTCTTAACGAGAAATATAATCCTGTTCCTAAACATAATGCAATAAGTGCATTACTCCATAAAATGTTGTTGATGGAATTTATTATACTTTCCATAAGCCCTCCTGTATTTTTAGAAATTTTTAATTTCTTAATAGAATATATTCAGACTTATGAATTTGTTTCCATTTTTTCTTTCATTTTATATAGTTTATTAATTAACTATCGTCTCAGGCTGTACCTTATTTGGTATCTACCAATTTTACATTCACCACATTTTAATCGTTCTGTTATTTCACTTTTATTTTTACCAAAAAAATTTGCACAATCATCTAATGATTTAAACATATCTATAACTTCATTTTTTTTATCTACAAGTTCAATTTTTTTCTTTCCACCACGACGAATTATTTTACCATACCTTTTATAATAATCATCATATTCATCATCCATGATTTCAAATTTATAGTGCATATGCACTGGCTCTATTTTTTCGCTACATAGAATTCCTTCCCTTTTTTCTTCATCCATATCAGGGTTCCATAATTCATTATGTAAAAAATTAAATATTTCAACTATGTTTTTATCTCCCATAGATTTTTTACTTACATCTAACTTAAGTTTTTTACTTAAAAAGTTTACAGCTTCTCCAAAGAAATCAGTATATCCATATTCTAAGTTTTCTTTTATATATTGCATTGGAACACCTAATGACTTGCTACACTCTTTATAGCTTTCAAATATGCTTTCATCATTTGTGTAAACATCTATAGCTTTTATTCTTTTTTCTCTTTGTATTTTTATTGATTTTACATATTGTTTTTCTTCTTCTGGAATTTCTACTGTAACATTTTCTTCTTTAGTTATATTTATATTATCTTCACAGTTTATTTGTTTTTTTACAACAACTTGATCCTCTAATTGTATATCCTCAACTTTTTCATTTTTCATTTCAATTACATCTTCAATTATATTATTTTCTAATTCTTTACTATTTAAATTTATATCTCCATCTTCATTTATATCTACATTTTGAGTATCAATCTCAACACTATCTTTATCTTCTACGTTATCTTTAATTTCAACTTCTTCTGTAGATATTTTTTCTTCTTTAGTAACTTTTATAAAATTTAATAATTTCTTGAACAATACTTGTACCTCCTATGTCTTTTGTATCTTTAATTAGCTTTAGTACTATTATAGTATACTAAATATTTGTTTATTTATATATAAAAATATACTCATTTGTCAAAATAAGTATATTTTTATATATAAATAAATACACCTACTAATTTAATAGTAGGTGTATTTCTCTATAATATAGCTAAAATATTAGCTTGCTTTTCTATTATTGTCACTATTCTTTACATGTTTCTTTTCATATCTACTATATAAGAAGAATCCTATAACTCCGAATAGTACTGGTCCAGCTATCATAGTTAATGTTTTGCTTAATCCTGCTGGAGAAGATAATGTTGGTTCTATTATAGTGAATACGTTAGCAAATCCAACTAATATACCTATTATTACAGCGAAAGTTGTTGCCATTCCAACACTCTTATAAACTACGAATGCTTTGTCAACTTTACCTTCTAATTGCTTTTTCTTAAATGCAGGGAATGCACTTGATAAGAATAAGTAAGGTATTGTCATTGCAACGTTAGTCATAAGTACTAGTAAAGCGAAGAACTCACTTGCACTCTTACCACCAAATGATACTAAAAGTATCATAGCTACAACTATTATAGCTTGAACTTTCATAGCATTTATAGGCATTCCATCTTTTATTTCTCCTAATTTACCAGGCCATACTTGCTTTGGTGCTCCTTCTATAAGAGTCTTTAATGGAGAATAAGTTAATGTGAAGAATGCTCCTGATAATGCTAAGAACATTGATAATCCAACGAATCTAGCAACCCAAGCACCCACAGTTAATGCTACTGATTGACTAGCTCCAAATGCCATACCTAATTGGTATCCTAAGTTTTGCATTAATACATAAGCAACGTTAGCCATGTTTACATTTTGTCCTGATAATACTTCACTCCAGTTAGTGAACATACCACAAGCAAATATACCTATTGTATATCCTACAGATATTACTATAGCTGCTAAAGTAAGTCCTTTAGGGAATGTTTTTTCAGCATTTTCAGTTTGGTCAACTAATCCACCTAAAACTTCTAATCCTCCAAATGCAAATATTGCAAATGTTAAGAATGATAATACAGTTAATGGTGTTTGATAAGCTGGGTTTGGAGAAGTTGTAAACGCTTTAACTACGTTTGTTACAGGCTCTTCAAATTGTCCTTTATTCATTATTACGACTAAAACCCCACCTACTAGTAAAACTATATTTAATAATGCAACTGCTGTACCACCTACAGAAGTAACCTTAGTTATCTTCTCTATACCTTTAGTTGATACATAAGTAACTAATATTATCCATAATGCTCCTAGTATTCCTAGTGTTTGAACTGAAGTTAATCCAAATAAAGACCAGCTAGCTGTAGCATCATATCCAAATATTGCGTTTGATAATGGAACCCATAAAGTTGATGCAACGTTTACCATCCATACAATATAAGATGCATACCACATAAATGTTCCTACGAATGCATATTTAGGTCCTACAGATTTTTCCATCCATGAATACATACCACCTGATTCTTTTTTGAATGCAGATCCGTATTCAGCCATCATAAATGCATACGGTATAAAGAATAAAATTGCACTTAATAAATACCAAGGTATTGCTGCGTATCCCATTAGGAAAAACGCTCTCGGCATGTTAGCGAACCCGAATACAGATGTGAATATCATAAGTACTAGGGGCACTAATGTTAATTTTTTAGCATTGTTAGTATTTCCTGCCATTTGTTTTCCTCCTCATGAAGTATAATAATACTGTTTACATCAAAGGTTATTTTGTTAGATTTCTATCTATTTAAATGTTTAACCTTTTCCGCTTTACATATAATATCATAATTCTACAAACTTTCCAATACTTTTTAAGTTTAATTGAATTTTCAGATTTTATTAACTTAATTTAACAAAAAACTACATTTTACCTTATATAAATACCTGTTTTTTCTTTTTAATATTATTTATTATTTCCTCTATATTTTTAAATATTTACATATAAATGTATCAATTTTTTCCTTTATAATTTATATGTTCAAATTTTAAAATTTAATTTTAAAACGTATAAAAAATAGAGGTTAAAAACCTCTATTTTTTATACATTTAAATCTATTTTCATTCCTATAGAATCTTTATATTCACTTATAACAGGATTTATTACATCCTCAACAAACTCAACAACTTGTTTTGGAGCTCTTCCTACAAAGTTTTTAGGATCCATTATTGATAGAATTTCTTCTTTTGACATCTTAAATGTATCACAATCTATAAGAATTAACTCTAATAAGTTATTATCTTTTCCTTCTTGTTTTACTCTCTTTGCAGCTTTCATTGAATATTCTCTTATAACTTCATGTAACTCTTGTCTATCTCCACCTCTTTTTACAGCTTCCATAAGAATAGTCTCTGTAGCCATAAAAGGTAACTCTTCATTTATATGTTTGTTTATTATGTTTTCATAAACAACAAGACCATTAGTTACATTTATACCTATTTCAAGTATAGCATCTACTGCCATAAAAGCTTGAGGTATAGCTAATCTTTTGTTTGCAGAGTCATCTAAGCTTCTTTCTAACCATTGAGTAGCTTGTACTAATGCAGGACTTAAAGATTCCCCTATAACAAATTTAGATAATGAAGCTATTCTTTCACTTCTCATAGGATTTCTTTTATATGCCATTGCAGATGATCCAATTTGATTTTTTTCAAATGGCTCTTCTAACTCTTTTAAGCTTTGTAAAAGCCTAATATCATTAGTCATCTTATGCATGCTTTGAGCAATCCCTGATAAAATAGATATAACTTGATAGTCTAACTTTCTAGTATATGTTTGTCCACTTACTGCATATGATGCTTTATAACCCATCTTCTCACATACAAGTTTGTCTAATTCTTTTACTTTTTCATCATCACCTTCAAATAGACTTAAGAAACTAGCTTGTGTTCCAGTTGTTCCTTTTACACCTCTAAGCTTCATATTTTCTATTCTAAAGTTTAAATCCTCTAAATCTATTACTAAATCTTGAGCCCAAAGACATGCTCTTTTTCCTACTGTTGTAAGTTGAGCTGCTTGGAAATGAGTAAATCCTAAAGTTGGTATATCTTTATTCTCTAAAGCAAACTCTTTTAAATTGTTTATTAAGTTTACTAATTTTATTCTTATAAGTTTTAATGCTTCATTCATTTGAATTACATCAGTGTTGTCTCCAACATATGCACTAGTTGCGCCTAAATGTATTATCCCTTTAGCACTATCACATTGTAATCCATAAGCTTTTACATGACTCATAACATCATGTCTTACTTCTTTTTCTATTTTTCTAGCTTCATCGAAATTTATATTATTTATATTAGCTTTTAATTCATTTATTTGTTCATCTGTTATATTAAGCCCTAACTCTTTTTCTGATTCAGCTAATGCAACCCAAAGTTTTCTCCATGTAGAAAATTTGCATTGTGGAGAAAATATATAACTCATATCTTTACTGCAATATCTATCTATTAATGGATTTGCATATGTACTATATTTATTTTCCATTCTATTTAGCACCTTCCTTATGTCTTTATATTATTATAATTTTAATTATATATAATTAAACGAACAATAACAAGTTATTTTTTATTTATGTTCATTTTATCGCTTGATATAATATAATCGATACTTTCACTATCTACAAAGTTAAGTACATATTTATATCTTATTGCGTAGTACTTATCACTCCAACCGAGTTGATTTTTTACTTCTTCCTCTCCAGCACCAAGTCTTAAACTTATAGCTGCAAATGAATGCCTAAAATCTTTTGCTGAATAATTGCTAAGTCCTGCCATATCTAAGGCTTTTTTCACAATTATTCTTACATTTCTATCTGTTATAGAATTTCTTTGTTGGCTCGTAAACACAAAATCTTCTGTTGGCATTATACACGATGGCAATCCTTGGTATATTCTATATTCTTCTATTTTAGAAAAGCAATGTGGATGTAGTTTTACAACTCTTTCCTTTCTGCCTTTGCCTAACCTTACGTATGCATTGTTATTTTCATCAACCATCAAGTCTTTCCACTTTAAATTTACTAATTCATTTAGTAAACAGCCAGTCGTTATAAGAAATACCATTATCAATCTATCTCTCATATTTAATCTAGGCAACGTATCTATAATCTGGTTTATTTCTTGAATACTAAGCACGTCATCCTTAGTTTTTATTCTACTTACTTTTGGTTTTTTAACTAGCTTAAATGGGTTAATTTCTATGTACTCTTCATTTTTCATATAATTATAAAAACTATGTAAGTAACTATATATTTTTTCAGATGTAGATTTTGCATAGTTATCTTTTACAAATTCTATAAATCCACTACAATCTTCTTTAGTTACACTTACTAAGTCTTTATTATTTACATATTCTTTAAATAATATAACTTTGCTTAAGTAGTCATGCTTAGTTGCTGGATTATGCTTTTTTGAAAATCCTTTAAAGATTTCATACTCATATTCATTTAAAATTACATTTTCTTCCATGCGTAGTCCCCCTGTCTTTTTATAATTATTAAATTTCTAACTTATTTTTAAATACCTTTTTAAAATATTGAATATATTTATTAATATTGGTATACTTTAACGTATGGTAAAATTAGTTTAAATTAGGAGGTAGTTAAAATTGTTAGAAATTTTTAAAGCCATTATACTTGGTATAGTTCAAGGTATAACTGAGTGGCTGCCTGTAAGTAGTACAGGTCATCTTATATTAGTTGAACAATTCGTTAAATTTGATTTATCACAGGTGTTTGTAAGCACATTTATGGTTGTAATCCAATTAGGTTCTATACTTGCTGTATTAACACTATATTTTAAAAAATTAAATCCTTTAGATTCTTCTAAAACAGAAAAAGAGAAAAAGGATACTATTAACTTATGGATTAAGGTTATTATAGCAGTAATTCCATCTGGAATACTAGGTGTTTTATTTGATGATGCTATAGACTCATTATTTTTCAACCCTACAACAGTTTCAATAACTCTTATAGTTTATGGGGTTATAATGATATTAATTGAGAACAGAAATAAAAAACCTAAGGTTAATGATTTTTCACAGCTTACATATAAATTAGCTTTAGGAATAGGACTATTCCAATGTTTAGCTTTAATCCCAGGTACTTCAAGATCTGGATCAACAATTATAGGTGCTGCATTATTAGGTACATCTAGATATGTAGCTGCTGAGTTTTCATTCTTCTTAGCAATACCTACAATGTTTGGTGCAAGTGCACTTAAACTTGTAAAAACTGGTGCTGCCTTCTCTGGATTTGAGTGGTTAGTATTAGGTGCAGGATTTGTAACAGCATTTATAGTTTCTGTATTTGCTATTAAATTCTTAATGGATTATATCAAGAAACATGACTTCAAGGTGTTTGGTTATTATAGAATAGTACTTGGTATAATAGTATTTGCATACTTTACATTTTTAATATAAATAAAAGAAGCACTATGTGCTTCTTTTATTTTTTTGACTCTACCAATAACCTTATTATGTCACTTGCACCTTCATTAAAAGTAGTTATAATACTTAAGTAATCTGTAGCTCTATTTATAGCAAGATATACTTTATTTAAATCTCCTACAAAGTCATTAACTTGATAGTCTTGACTTATATCATTAATACTATGGTTATATAACATTTCTAATTCACAAAATATAACAGCTTTATATTCTAAGTTTTTTATAGTATATATATTCGCTATTGTAACTCCCGCTTTTTTTGCTACATTAGTTAATTCATCATCCCCATATATATATGGTATTTCATTTTCTTCCAAGTCTTTTTTTAACATATATTGGAAATATATAGTTTTCCCATTTTTTAATTTTTTCTTATTAAATGGATATACAATTGCTATATCAGAATAACTAAGTCCCTTTTGTGTAGTTAAGTATTCAATTTCCCATATTACAGAACTTATTTGTTCTTCTATATCAGAAACTTTTATTATATCTACAGCCTTATTACTCTTTCTAATGTAGTTTGATAAATAATACATATCATTTGTAACATTAGGTCTTATGCTCTTTATATAATCATTTGAATTTTTATCAAAATTGTTTACAAATTCAACTAAATTATCACTTTGCCTATAGTTATCATTTAATTCTATTACATCATTGAACTGTATATTATCCCAAGAGTTTTTAAATATACTTAAATTACTAAATATATTTAATCCTTTGCACTCAAATGCATTAAATATATACTTAGACTTATATAAGAAACTTCTTATAAAGTCAATCTGCTCTGGCTCGAAGCATTCAATTTCATCTATAAATATTCCTTTGAACATACTTTTATTTTTTATAGTATTTTTAGCTTGTAAAACAAGATTTTTATATACCTTATCCGGAGTATTTTTTAGCATATTATAATCAAACACCAAGTTGTATGCTTTTGCTAATTTAAATAAGAAAGAAGTAAATGTATGTATTTCTATATTGTTGTTATCTTTATATAAAATATCTAATCTTTCTTTCAGCTCATTTCTAAGCTGCTTTGTATAAGTAAATATTACGAATTTATGGTGTGGATATATTCTAGCTAATTTGATAGCTCTTGCTAATAATATTGTAGTCTTTCCACATCCAGATGCTCCTTTATATAAGGTGTCTCCATATTTAACTGAGGCAACTTTTTCAATTTGATTTCTTTCTAGCATAGTAGCCGTATAACTATAATCTTCATTTGAAAAAGATATTTTCTTTAAATTTTTATTTAAGTTAAGATTATTATTTATCACATAATATTCAGGACAAATTTGTAACATAAATAAGTTAAGTAAAATTTCATCATTTGGATTTCCTAAATATTCATCTATACTAATCTCATAGTTCATTATTTTGTATAACTTCTCTTTATCTATTATATTATTTTCTACAAAGTCATTATCTCCATTATCATATATAGATACGTGGGGCATTATAAATATGTAGTTATATTCAATATCATTACCTATTTTGCTCATTTGCTTTCTTAAAAGATCATATTCTTCTTCCATTACCTCTAACAATTCATCTTCTAAGAGCATAAATAAATCTTCTGTTGTATCCATAAATTTTATAAACAAAACTCTCTTATCTTTTATATATAGAAGATCTGTGTTTATTCCTTTAAAAGGAGTCACCTTTGGCACTACATTAGCTTCCTCTTTCATACTTTGATAAAAAACCTTTTCAAACGCTTTTATCTTTAATGCATCTAGCTCGGAATTTATATTTATGTACTGGCTCAATTTCTCATCCCCCTCATTTTATATAATTATATCATTTTAAATAGTTTTTTGCTATATTTGATATATTTAATATATTATTTCCATTTATTATTTACATGAAACATCCTTATTACTCTTTTTTTATAAAAATTTACTAAATCGTAAAAAATAGGTACTATTTAAAGTACCTATTTTTTATGATTTGTAGTGGCTTTCTAACCATATATTCATTTTTCTTCTTATTTCATTTTTCTTTACCTCTTCAAAATCAGCATCACTTATACTGTAACTTTGAACTAATTTATCCACATTAGGAGGATATTCTAAGAAATTTCCATTTTTATTTTCAAATCCAATACTCATTATATCGTAATTATCTTCATTTTTATTTACAACAACTCCATATTCAACATCTTCATTTTTGTTGCAATTTGATATTTTTACATATTGATTTTTAGCAAGAGTATTTAACATATCATTTCTCCTTTCATTTTTTCTTTATTATTATTATCATTTTATAATTTTTTATTATATAGATTTATAAACTTCTTCCTTTCCCAGAATCAATTAAATTTATTAAGCTCTCTGGATATGGATTAAATATAGTTTGACTTAAAATTTTTTCGTCTTCAAATCTAGCTGCATATATTTTTACATTATTTAAAGCCGTACTAAGTGGTATTTTGCCTTTGCTATACTTAACTATATTATCAACAAATACTTCTTTTTCTTTTAAAGATAAGTATTTTTCATATTTATTGTATATATCTAAAATAGTTTGAATATTTTTTTTGGTATTTCTATTTTTATTTAAAAGTTGAAATAATGTTTTTTGGTAATTTTCATATTCTTCATTTTTACACATATTGTTTAAATGACTAAAAATTTTAACATCATAATTTTTTAGTAGTAATTCATTATTTTGATGAAATTTTTTCATATCATTTTTTTCATTTTTAAAGTTATTTATCATAAATAATTTAGTTAAAAATTCATCTCTTATTGAATAGTTTTTAAGTCTACCTTCATTTTCTATAGGTAAGTAACCATGTGAATTCAATATTTCATCTGCGAAAAACCCATTGCTCTCATTAGTTAAAGTTGATTGCCCACTTTTATGATAAACTTTAACATCTCTTACACCGCATGAAGGTGATTTGCTTTTTAATATACATCCATCAATATCATCCAATTTAGAAATGTAATTTTGAGAAAAATTTTTCATCTGATTAGTGTAATCTTTATTTGTTTTCGGTTGAATAAGTTTTTTCTCATTATTATAGTCAACAATTCTTATGGCTTCTCTTGGGGTAGAAAGTCCTATTTCAACTTCAGGACATACTGTACAAAATTCAACATAATCTTTTAAAGAGTCAATAAATTTACTACTTGCGCCTTGTCCATTGTATCTACAATTTTCAAATCCTAAACATTTACTGATTAATAACTTCGGACGTCTCATAATTATATCTCCTATTTATGTTTATAAATTTTAATATTAATATTTTAATCTTATTTAAAATAAATTATTCTTTTTATTTAATTCAAAAAATCAAAAAAGCGAATATATCATTTGATATATTCGCTTAAATTATTTTCTTATTTAGCGTATTCTATTGCTCTTGTTTCTCTTATTATGCTAACTTTGATTTGTCCAGGATACTCTAATTCATCCTCTATTCTCTTAGTCATATCTCTTGCTAATAAATGTATATCTTCATCATTTACATTTTCTGGTTTAACCATTATTCTGATTTCTCTACCAGCTTGTATTGCAAACGATTTATCTACGCCCTCATATGAATTAGCTATTTCTTCTAATTTCTCTAAACGTTTAATGTATGCTTCTAGTGTTTCACGTCTAGCACCAGGTCTTGCAGCTGATATAGCATCTGCAGCTGTAACTAATACAGCTTCTATAGTTTGTGGCTCATAATCTCCATGATGAGTACTCATAGCATGTATAACATCTTTAGATTCTTTGTATCTTCTAAGTAAGTCCATACCTATCTCAACATGAGTTCCTTCCATTTCATGGTCAACTGCCTTACCTATATCATGAAGTAATCCAGCTCTCTTAGCTAGTTTTACGTCTGCTCCTATTTCTGCAGCCATTATACCCGCTATGTGAGCTACTTCTATAGAATGTCTTAAAACATTTTGTCCATAACTTGTTCTATAGTTAAGTCTACCTAGAAGTCTTACTAATTCTGGATGTAATCCATGAACCCCTGTTTCAAAAGTAGCTTGTTCTCCAAACTCTTTTATTATATTATCAACTTCTTTTCTAGCTTTCTCAACCATTTCTTCAATTCTTGCAGGATGTATTCTTCCATCTGCGATAAGCTTTTCAAGTGCAATTCTCGCAACTTCTCTTCTTATAGGATCAAATCCAGATAATATTACTGCTTCTGGAGTATCATCTATTATTAAATCTATTCCAGTAAGCGTTTCTAATGTTCTAATATTTCTACCTTCTCTACCTATAATTCTTCCCTTCATTTCATCATTAGGAAGGTTAACCACTGTTACAGTAGTTTCTGCCACATGATCGGCTGCGCATTTTTGTATAGCATATCCTATTATTTCTCTAGACTTCTTATCTGCTTCATCTTTAGCTTGAGATTCTATTTCTTTAATCATTATAGACATCTCTCTTCTTACTTCTCTTTCAGCATTCGTTAATATAATTTCTTTTGCTTGATCAGAAGTTATTCCAGATATGCTTTCTAATTTTTCTAATTGTTGAACTTTAATCGCTTCAACGTTTTCTTCTTTTTTCTCAATTTTTTTAATTTTATCACTAAGAACTGTTTCTTTATTCTCTAGAGCTTGAAGTTTTTTATCTAAAACCTCTTCCTTTTGAATTATTCTTCTTTCAAACTTTTGAACTTCAATTCTTCTTTCTTTGTTCTCTTTCTCTGCTTCATTTCTCCACTTATGGATCTCTTCTTTTGCTTCTAATAGTTTTTCTTTTTGTAAAGTTTCTGCATCTTTTTTTGCCTTATCTATTATATCATCGGCCATCTTTTCAGCTTGACCAATTTTAGCTTCAGATATGTTTTTTCTTACAAAATAACCAACTATAATACCCACAAATATTCCCAATAAAGCGCCTATTATTGCCTCTATGACATCCACCTCCTTTGTTAAATAAACCGTCAACTACAGTATTTATAACATCTATTTTTATAAACTAAATAAGAATATTTTATTCTTATTTAATTTTATAATTTTTTCAATCTGGTGTCAAGTTAATAGGAGGTATACAAGCGATTATTCTCCAATATTTTCTACTGAATCTTCATTTTTCTCTGCGCTATCTCTATTTTCATCTAATTTGTAATATTTTCTTACTAAACCTTCTACTTCTTCTGTCAAATCCTTATTGTCTTCTAAGAATTTTTTAACATTTTCTCTACCTTGCCCTAATCTAGTCTCATTATAACTATACCAAGCTCCTGATTTTTTAATTATGTCTAAATCTGCAGCTATATCTAATAGATCCCCAACCTTTGATATACCTTCTCCATACATTATATCAAATTCACATTGTTTAAATGGAGGTGCAACCTTGTTTTTAACAACTTTTACTCTTGTTCTACTTCCCATAACTTTATCGCCTTGTTTTATAGTGTCTATTTTTCTAACATCTAGTCTTACTGAAGAGTAGAATTTAAGAGCACGACCACCTGTTGTAGTTTCTGGACTACCAAACATAACTCCAACTTTCTCTCTTAACTGGTTTATAAATATTGCTACACAATTAGATTTTTTTATAGATCCTGTTAGCTTTCTTAAAGCTTGCGACATAAGTCTTGCTTGAAGACCAATATGAGAATCTCCCATGTCCCCTTCTATTTCAGCTTTTGGAACTAAAGCTGCTACTGAGTCAACTACTATTATATCTATAGCACCACTTCTTATAAGTGCTTCTGCTATTTCCAACGCTTGTTCTCCTGTATCTGGTTGTGAAACTATTAAGTTATCAACATCTACACCTAATGCTTTTGCATATACTGGATCTAATGCATGTTCAGCATCTATAAATGCTGCTATTCCACCTTGTTTTTGAGCTTCTGCTACTGCATGTAAAGTAACTGTTGTCTTACCAGAAGATTCTGGCCCATATATTTCAACTATTCTACCCTTTGGAAGACCTCCTATGCCTATAGCTATATCAAGTCCAATAGAACCTGTTGGTATAACATCTATAGCCATACCCTTAGCTTCTCCAAGTTTCATTACAGATCCTTTACCAAAATCTTTTTCTATTTGAGATAACGCTGAGTTCAGCGCTTTTAATTTTTCATCTTGTATTCCTGCCATTTATGTTACCTTCCCTTCTAAAATCATTTATTAAAATTTTACTTAAAGTAAAACATTCATCAAACACTTGTTCTATATTTATTATATATTTTTTATGACTTAAAGTCAATTAAATAATACCTTATTAGTATTAACTTTAATTATATCAATTTATACATATTTTTCCATAAGTTTAAATTATCTTTTATTTCCAAAATTAATCTTACCTTTCAAATTTGGTTTAAAAACTTATTAAGCACAAAAAAATGGATAACTATTAGTTATCCATTTTTTATATTATTATTTACTTTCCATAAATAAATTTTTATTTTTATAAACATACTCCCATCCTGAGTAAAGAGTAAGTAATGTAGCTATTAATATAGTAAATTTACCTATGTTTAAAAATACAGGATTACCTGTATGCGCACCTAGTAAAAGAATTACTATAGCTACCATTTGTGAAATAGTTTTTAATTTCCCTCCAGAACTTGCAGCTATTACTTTTCCGTCTGCAGCTGCAATTGCTCTTAATATACTAACTGTAAGTTCTCTAGCAACAATTATAATAACCATCCAAGCAGCCACTAAATCATACTCTATCATTGTTGTAAGAGCTGATATTACAAGCAGCTTATCAGCAAGAGGATCCATAAATTTACCAAAGTCAGTTACTAAATTGTATTTTCTAGCTATATGACCATCCATAGCATCAGTTACAGATGCTACTATAAATATCATACAAGCTATTAAAAATTTACTTGGTAAATTTAACATCATTACTATTATAAAAACTGGTATTAAAAATATCCTAAATAAAGTTAATTTATTAGGCAAGTTCATTAACTACATCTCCCATCAAATCATACTCTAAGGCATTATTTATTTTTACTTTTACAAATGATCCTATTTCAAGTTGATTTTCAGACTTAACATAAACTATACTGTCTATTTCTTCTGCATCTCCTTGAGTTCTACCTATATATACCTTATCTTCAATTTGCTCTTCAATTAAAACTTCATACTCATTATCAATTTTTTGTGCATTTAGATTTTGTGATATTTCTTGTTGAATTAACATAAGTTGATCTCTTCTTTGTAATTTTACATCTTCATCTAAATGATTAGGAAGTTTATCAGCTGGAGTATCTTCTTCTCTAGAGTATGCAAAAGCTCCTAGTCTATCAAACTTCATATCTTTTGCAAATTCAACTAATTCATTAAAATCTTCATCAGTTTCTCCAGGGAATCCAACTATTATAGTTGTTCTTAGTGTAGCATCAGGTATATATTTTCTTATCATTTCAACTTTTGATTTAATATCTTCTTTAGTTGTATGTCTGTTCATTAATTTTAAAACTTTATTACTTGCATGTTGTATAGGCATATCAAAATAATTACATATGTTATCATATTTTTTAATTACTTTTACAAGCTCTTCAGTTATTGATTCTGGATATGAGTACATTATTCTTATCCATTTTATTCCATCTATTTGTGCAAGTTCTTCTAATAATTGTGGAAGTTTAACTTCTCCATATAAATCTAAACCATACTTTGTAGTGTCTTGAGCTATAACTACTAATTCTTTTACTCCTTTAGAAGCAAGATCTTTAGCTTCTTTTATTATATCTTCCATTTTTCTACTTCTATATCTACCTCTTAATTTTGGTATTATACAGTAAGTACAGTGATTGTCACAACCTTCACCTATTTTTAAATATGCCATATATTCTGGAGTTGTAACGTATCTTGGAAGATCTTCATTGTAAGCAAATTCAATATCATTTAAACTTACTATGTTATTTTCCTTTTCAAGATTTGCTATTATTTCATCTATTTGTTGGTAACTTCCTGTTCCAACTATAGCATCTATTTCTGGAATTTCTGCTTGTAATTCCTTAGCATATCTTTGAGCTAAACATCCTGTAACTATAAGTAACTTTAAATTTCCGTTTTCTTTTAATTGAGCTAAGTCTAATATAGTATCTATAGATTCTTGTTTTGCTGATTCTATAAATCCACAAGTATTTACTAAAATTATATCAGCTTCCTCAAACTCACCTACTAATTTATATCCTTTTCTATTTAAAATCCCCATCATTATTTCTGCATCTACTAAATTTTTAGAACATCCTAATGACTCTAATGCTATTTTTAACATTTAATTTGCTCCTTCCTTCGCTGCCTTATGAAAATCTATTAACTCTAAAACTGCTTCTTTCATGTTATCACAATTAAGAACTCTATTGTACTCATATTTTTGAACTGAATGCCCATACAGCGCATCGTAATAATCTACTAAATAATGTTCTACAACTTGATCGTATTTACCTTCATTAAATAATTCAATATAGTAATCAACTTTTTGATTTCCTAGTCTTTTTCTAAATTTATTTATACATTGTATTAATGCTTCAAAGTTCTTATTCTCTGTATATATGTAGTCTCTACATAATCTATCTACTCTAGACTTTACACTACATTCTAATAATATATGGTATCCGTCCCTTACTATACCTGAATATATTTCATGAGGTACGTTAACATGTCCGACTCTTTTACTTTCACTTTCTATAAATATATAGTTACTTTTTGAAAAATATAGTTTTTCAAAAATATTAGTTTCAAAATTCTTTTGTGTAGGCGGTTTTTCGTTAAACATTATAAATCCAAATGTAGATCCACTATTTTTAGCTAAACCTTCTAAGTCTATAATATCTATCCCATTTTCTTCTAACATAAGTAATGCATCTGTTTTTCCAACACCAGTTAACCCATGAAGAACTATAAATTCTTTTGTATCCATAACTGTTTTAAAGTAATCTAATACAAAGTTTCTATATGATTTATATCCACCTTGTAATTGATATACATTTACACCTAGTGTTGAAATCATGTTTGTTAAACTTCCACTTCTCATGCCGCCTCTTGCACAGTATATAACTATATTTTCATATTCATTGGCTAAGCTTAAAACTTCCATGTACATATGCTTTAACTTGTCTTTTACATAGTCAAATCCTTTTTGTACAGCTTCTTGTTTTCCTTGCATTTTATATATAGTTCCTATGTCTTTATGCTCATCGTCGTTAAACAGTGGCATATGAAAAGCATCACGTATGTGGTCTTCTTCAAATTCCGCTTGCGTTCTAACATCTATAAATATAGTATTTGGTAGATCTAACGCACTCTTTATGTCTATTGTCTTCAAATTTATTCACCCTCTAAATTTTCTAAGTCTTGTTTACTTACTAAAACCTTTCTAGGTTTACTTCCTTCACTTTGACCAACTATAGATCTTTCTTCCATAGAATCTATAAGTCTTGCCGCTCTATTAAATCCAATTTTAAATTTTCTTTGAAGCATAGAAGCTGAAGCTTGCCCACTTTCAACTACAAATTCTATTGCATCTCCTAAAAGTTCATCAGCATCGCTATTTTGCTCTTTAGATATCTTAGCTATACTATCTACTATGCATTCTTCATATTTAACTTCTTCATTAACTTGACTCTTTACATAATCTATTACTCTTTCTGATTCTGATTCTGATATAAACGCACCTTGTAATCTAACTGGTTTAGCTGCTCCTAAAGGATAGAATAACATATCTCCTTTTCCTAGAAGTTTTTCTGCTCCACCCATATCAAGTATAGTTCTAGAGTCCGTTTGAGATGAAACCGCAAACGCAATTCTAGATGGAATATTAGCTTTTATAACCCCAGTTATAACATCTACCGAAGGTCTTTGTGTAGCAACTATTAAATGCATTCCTGCAGCTCTTGCCATCTGAGCTAATCTACATATATAATCTTCAACATCACTAGCACTAACCATCATAAGGTCTGCAAGCTCATCTATTATTATTACTATCTTAGGAAGTTTTTCTTCACTTTTTTCATTGTAACTTGTTATGTCTTTTACACTTGCCTCTGCAAATAATTTGTATCTTCTATTCATTTCAGTAACTGCCCAGTTTAAAGCATTAGCAGCTTTTTTAGGATCAGTTACAACTGGTATTAATAAATGTGGTATTCCATTGTAATTTGCAAGTTCAACAACTTTTGGATCTATCAGTAAAAATTTAACTTCATCTGGGTTTGCTTTGTATAAAATACTATTAATTAAGGTATTTACACACACACTCTTACCAGAACCTGTAGATCCTGCGATAAGTAAATGAGGCATTTTACCAATATCAGCTATTATAGGTTTACCAGCTATATCTTTTCCAAGTCCCATAGCTAATGGTGATTTGAAATTATTAAACTCTTCACTTTCAAGAACTTCTCTTAAAGTTACTATTTGAGCTTCTTCATTTGGAACCTCTATACCAATAGCACTTTTACCTGGTATAGGAGCTTCTATTCTTATACTTTTTGCCGCTAGGCTAAGGGCTATATCATCCGTTAAGTTAACAATTTTACTAACTTTAACACCTGGACTTGGTTGAATTTCATATCTAGTTATAGTAGGTCCAACAGTAACTTGATTTACTTTTGCTTCAACACCAAAGTCAGATAGAGTTTTTTCTAATAATGAAGCATTTTTTAAAACTTTTTTCTTGCTCTTGTCATCAGTCTTTGAATCTATTTTATTTAATAGTTCAATACTAGGTTTTGTATAATTTTCATATTTAGAGTTTGTTTGAATTCCAATAGGCTGTGTGCTTTCTATATTATTTTCTTTTACACTTGTAACCTCTGTTTTTTGTGTAGGTTTAGCCTTTTGTAGTTCTTTTAAAACTTCTAATTCAGGCATACTTTGAGTACCTTCTAATATTTCTAAGTAATCATCTTCAGCTTTATTAAATCCAACAATTTTTATTGTTTTATCATTGTCATATTCTTCAATACTTTTTTCTTTATCCTTAGATTTATTTGACTTATTTTTTAAGTCATTCTTTGTTACCATAGTATTTTCATCAACTTCTTCAGTTACCATATTAACCATGGCATTTTTTAAACCTTTAGCTTTTTCTTTAAAAGTAAGATTACTATCTTTACTGTTTTTAGCTTTTGCTTTTATAGTATAAATTAAGTCTTTTAAAGATATATTAAAAGTAAATAGACCTGTTATTAACAATGCAAATATACTTATTAGCCATGCTCCTGTTACACCTAAAATCTTTGTAACATAATATGTGATAAATGTAGCTATAAGCCCACATCCTTCACCTTGAACCGCAGCTTTACTTACTTCTTTAATTACATACGAATTAGTCGGACTATCTATAGGTAAATTTTTCGCATTTAAAAGTCCGTAGAATATGAATATAAAAAATACACCTAAATAGTATATTTTAGCATTTTTAATTCTGTATATATATTCATTCTTCTCGAAAAATCCTAAGATACCACTAATAATGATTATAAACGGAATTGCTACTGCTAATCCTCCAAATAACCCTTTAAATATATTTTGAATAATCGTACCTAATAACCCCATTGAACTAGAGTTTAAACTATATAATAAAAATATACCGATAAATATAGTTATAAGGTTATTGTACTCAGCCGAAAAACTTGATTCTATCTTCTTTTTCTTTTTAGATTTTTTCTTAGCCACCAATCTCACCTCTTAAAAATAAATTTATACAAGAATTAATACATTCCAAAATCATAGCAAAAAGTGCTAATGTATTTAAACACTAACACTTTTATATCTTTTAATTATATCATATTTTATGTTATTTAAACAAATTTTATTTAATTACATTGTTGTTACTATCATTATTGTCTTCATTAATTAATTCTCTTAATTTAGCCATTGCCTCTTTTAATCCACCGACTTCATCAATAAGACCACAATCAACTGCCTCTTTACCTATTAAAACACTACCTACATCACTTACTAATTCCTCTTTTGAGTGCATAAGCTTTTCTAATTCTTCTTTTTCTATATCTGAAGTTCTAATTATAAATCTAGTTATACGCTCTTGCATTTTTTTAAAGTATTCAAATGTTTCATTAACCCCAATAACAAGCCCATTTGTTCTTATAGGGTGAACAATCATAGTTGCAGTTGGCGCTATAAATGAATAATCACCTGCAGTTGCAAGTGGAACTCCTATACTATGACTACCTCCTAATACTAATGTTACTACTTTTTTAGATACACTGTTCATAAGTTCTGCCATAGCAAGCCCAGCTTCGACATCTCCTCCAACAGTGTTTAGAATTACTAAAACCCCTTTTATATTTTGATTTTCCTCTATTTCAAATAACATAGGTATTATATGCTCATATTTTGTAGATTTTTTTTGTGGGTTGCCTGCAAAGTGACCTTCAATTTCACCAATTATAGTTATACATTGTATATCCTTTATATTTTGGCTAGGCATATTAGGAACACCCATTTGTTTTATATTTTGGATATCTTCACTTTCTTCTGTATCATCATCTTCTTCTGACTTTAGCTGTATTTTTCTATTTTTTTCATCATTGAAAAGATTCATATGTAGCCTCCTTCTAAGACTTATTTTTATCTACTTTTCTTTTGGATGTTTACTTATAGGTCTTGATGTATTTTGAGCTACTGACCCACTTTTTCTAGGTCTAGAGTTAGCTGGTAAATTTAATTCCTCTGCAAATTCTAATTTAGTATTTGGCTGTTTATTTTTTGCTTTTTTATTAGACATAAAAAATCCTCCTTATTTGTTTAACTTTACATATAAGTTAACCAAATACGGAGGATATTATTAATTTAATTTAAATTCATCATGTATAGCATGAACAGCTGATTTCATATCTTTTTCTTCAACTAAACAAGATATAGTCATGTTTGAATCCGATGTTTGTAATAAGTTAATTTTAGCTTTAGATAAAGCTCTTACAATCTTTGCCATAACCCCAGGAATACCTGTCATTTTTGTACCTATAAGAGTTACTTTTGCACAATTTTCTTTAACAGTGTACTCAAGATCATGATTATTAAGTATACCTTTTAATATATTTAACTTTTCATGTTCTATTACAAAAGCTTTCTCTTCAACAAAGAAGTTTATCATGTCTAAACTAATTTCATTTGATTCAATTTCATTCATTATATCTGTAAATATATCTTCTTTAGATTTAACTTTTATTTGAGTAATTCCATTTTTATGTGCTACTGCAGTCATAGTGTGTAAAGATTTTGCTTCTTTGTTAACTTCAAACTTAGGACTCATCCCGCTTATTCTAGTACCTGGATGAGATGGATTTAAAGTGTTTTTTATATTTAAAGCTATAGATCCACTTTTTGCAATTTCAACAGCTCTTGGATGAATTACCTTTGCACCTTTATCTGCCATTTGAAAAACTTCTTCATAATTTATATAATCTAAAACTTTAGCTTCTGGCTCTACTCTAGGATCTGCTGTCATTATTCCGTCAACGTCTGTATAAATTTCAACAGTTTCACATTCTAATGCTTTACCTATAGCCACAGCAGATGTATCGCTTCCGCCTCTACCAAGAGTTGTTACTTCTCCACTTTCTGTAGTTCCTTGGAACCCAGCTACTATAACAACTTTACCTTCATCTAATTCTTTATATATTCTTTCTGGTTTTATATCCAATATTCTTGAATCAGAAAATTTCCCATCTGTATATATACCAGCTTGACTACCAGTTAAAAATACTGCATCTATCCCATTACCTTTTAACATATTAGTAAGTATAGTTCCTGATATTATCTCTCCACAAGACATTATTAAATCTAATTCTCTTTTAGAAGAATTTTCATTTACATTTTTACACAGATTTATCAATGTATCAGTTGCATATGGAGCTCCTTTTCTTCCCATAGCAGAAACTACTACAACTAAATCTAATCCTTTTTCTTTGTAGTTTTTTATTATATTGCAAACTTGTTGCATTTTTTCATAAGATTCCACAGATGTCCCACCAAATTTTTGAACTACTATCGTCATATTATCCTCCTAGTACACGCCTTCGTATTCTATTATAATCATGTCATTACCAATTTTTTTTACATTTCTCCATGGTACTTCTAGTACCGATTTATCTTTTCTAAATCCTAAAAATCCTCTTTCTCTAGGGATTAATAAAGCTAGTATTTTTCCTGTAGTGTCTTCAATTATAAGGTCGCACTCTCCAACAACTCCTAATCTTTCTCCTGTAACTAAGTTTACAATCTCTTTACCTGCTACTTCAGATAAATTCATAAGTATCCCCCCATATAAACTAATATGTATCCAATATAGATAACCTTGATTATATGTCTAGTCTAGTTAGTCTAAAGTTATATCTTCTACATCTCTTCCTACAATACAGACTCCAATATTTTCTCTATTAAATACCTTGTCTATAATTAAGTCTATTCTAGCCTTGTCAATATTATTTATACTTTCTATAATATCATTAGGATTTTTCACCTTTTTTGTTAATACCATTGCTTTACCAATTGACATCATTCTGCTGCTAGTACTCTCTAATCCAAGAATATAACTTCCTTTTAACTGTTCCTTACTTTCTTTTATCTCTTTATCTGTAAGATGATTCTGTCTTAGGTTGTCAATTTCTTCTAATACTAAATTATATACTTTTTTTAGATTTTCGTTACTCATACTAGCATAAATTCCAAGTTCTCCGCTTTTCCTATAAAGGCTAGGCGCAGAGTATATTGAATATACTAGTCCTTTGTTTTCCCTTATATTTTGAAATAACCTTGAGCTTATGCTTCCTCCTAAAATATTATTTATTATAGATAATGCATAAGCATCTTCTCTACACTCTAACGGAATAGCTTTTAAGCTTATTGCTAAGTTAACTTGTTCTATATCTTTGTTTCTAGCTATAAAACACGGATGAAATTCAGGTTCAGTTATTTCGATATCTACATTTCCCATCGGTAAATCTTTAAACTTTGATTCTATTAACTTTACCATTTCTTCAAATTTAAAGTTTCCACTTATAGATATTACGGAATTACTTGCTACATAATACTTATTAAAATAATCTTTTATAGTATTTCTATTCATATTATATAACGATTCTTCCGTCCCAATTATATTCATACCTAAGGCGTCAGTTTTGTATATTCCTTCCATAAGAAGATCGTATACTAAGTCCTCAGGAGAATCTTCATACATTTTTAATTCTTCTATTATAACCTGTCTTTCCTTATCTATATCCTTTTCATCAAACAAAGGATTTAAAAACATATCACTTAATATATCGATTCCAATATCTATATGTTCGTCTAATAATTTTACATAATAACAAGTACATTCCTTGCTCGTAAAAGCATTTATTTGACCTCCTAAGTTATCTATAGTGCTTGCGATTTCCTTAGAAGTTCTATTTTTAGTACCTTTAAAAAGCATATGTTCTATAAAATGTGATATACCACCTATCTCTTCATTTTCTATTCTAGACCCTGCATTTACCCAAACACCTAATGTTATAGATTTTAGATAAGGTATTTCTTCCCCTATTATTGTTAGTCCATTACTCAATATGTGTGTTTTATACATACTCATCCTCCAATTTTTTGTGCATTAAAATATTTATGATAATCATATAAGCTTTTTATCTTAATCAATGTCTTTTAAATTATAAGTTAGTAAAGTCAATTATTCAATATCAAAATAATTTTATAAATTAAATACATCACTAAGTTTACCTGGCTTTAATTCCTTTTCTTCTATGATTTTTATTATATCATCAATTCCTTCTGCACTTGCATATGTAGGATGCATAAGTATTATGCTAGAATCTTTCATATCTTTAGATTTAACTCTTTGTATAATAACATCAGGTTCTTGTCTATTTTTCCAATCTATTGTGTCTATATCCCATTTATAAGGTATATAACCTAAATCATTACACGCTTTTACTGTTTCTTTATTAAATGATCCTCCTGGAGCTTGAAAAAACTTAGTTTCTGTTTTTGTTATATTTTCAATTATTTCTTTTGATGTCTTTATTTGTTCGTAGTTTTTATCATAGTCTAAAGTTCCATAATCTAGATGTTTGTATCCGTGATTTGCAATTTCATGTCCCTTTTTTTGAATTTCTAATAAAAGTTCAGGGTTTTCTTCTGCCCACCTACCTGTTACAGCAAAAGTTATTTTAGCCTTTTTTTCATCTAATACCTTTAAAATTTTTTCTAAGTATTCAGTTTCCCAACCGAGGTCTACGTTGCAACTTATTGCAACGTATCCACTTTTTTCTTTTGTTCCACTGTAATATGGCTCACCAGCTCTATAAAACATGTTAAACGTAGGCTTAGCTTTATCTTTTGTCATAAATGCAACACCTATAATTGCTAATATTATAACTAATACTATTATGAAAATTTTTTTTAGCTTTTTTTTATTAAGAACCATCATTATCATAAAAGTCCCTCCCAATATGTACAATTTATTTATTCATTAAATTGTATTAGGACAGTTTACCTTTTATGCATTTTTATTATATATTATATATTCAAACTTCCCTATAACTTAAATTGCTTTTATTATTGCAAAAAATGCTTATTGTGGGGGCGCTCGATTAAAAGCTATATGTTTCCTTCACATGACAAGCTTTGCTTGTAAGTGTTTCGTCAATATATAACTTTTAATCTTCGCTTCTTTTGTGAGGTGTAAATAAAAAAAGGAGACATATCTAATACTTAGATATGTCTCCTTTTTTTATTTATATATAGTCTAAACAGACTATAATTTATTTTTCTTTATTTTCTTTATTTTCTTTTACTTCTTTAACTTCTTTTTTCTCTGGTTTTGGTAAAAGTGCTTTTCTAGATAAGTTAACTCTACCTTTTTCATCGATTTCAGTTACCTTAACTGTTACTTCATCACCTATGTTTAAAACATCCTCAACCTTATTTACTCTTTCATGAGCTATATGAGATATATGAAGTAATCCTTCTTTTCCTGGAAGTACTTCAACAAATGCTCCGAAATTCATTATTCTTGTTACTTTACCTGTGTAAGTTTCACCTAATTCAGCTTCTGCAACTATATCATTTATAAGTTGTTGAGCTTTAGCTATCATTTCAGCATCTATTCCACTTATAAATACTTCTCCTGTTTGTTCTATATCTATTTTAACTCCAGTTTCATCTATAATCTTAGTTATTATCTTTCCACCAGGTCCTATAACGTCTCTTATCTTATCTGGATTTATGTTCATTGTTACTATCTTAGGTGCATATTTAGAAAGCTCTGGTTTAGGCTCAGCTATAGTTTTTCTCATTTCATTTAATATATGAATTCTACCTACTTTAGCTTGCTTTAAAGCAGTTCTTAAAACTTCTTCATCTATACCAGCTATTTTTATATCCATTTGTATAGCAGTTATACCGTGCTCAGTACCTGCAACTTTAAAGTCCATGTCTCCTAAGTGGTCTTCCATACCTTGTATGTCTGAAAGTACCGCAACTTTATCATCATGTTTTATAAGTCCCATAGCTATACCTGCTACCATATCTTTTAATGGAACACCTGCATCTAAAAGAGATAATGTTGATCCACATACACTACCTTGAGATGTTGATCCATTAGAACTTAAAACTTCAGAAACAACTCTTATTGCATATGGGAAATCTTCTTTAGAAGGTATAACAGGAAGTAATGCTCTTTCAGCTAATGCTCCATGTCCTATTTCTCTTCTACCTGGTCCTCTTGAAGGTCTAGATTCTCCAACACTGTATGCTGGGAAGTTATAATGATGCATATATCTTTTACTTTCTTCTTCATCAAGTCCATCAAGTATTTGAACATCACCTAAAGCTCCTAAAGTTGCTATAGACATTACTTGAGTTTGTCCTCTTGTAAATAATCCAGATCCATGAGCTCTTGGTATAAATCCATTATCACACCATATAGGTCTTATTTCATCTGGTTTTCTATTATCTGGTCTTACATTTTCATGCACTATAAGCTTTCTTACTTGCTCTTTTATTATAGCATGTAATGTTTCTTCTATATCTTGACCAAATTCTTCTACTATATCTTCAAAGTTTTCAAAAGTAGCTTCTTTTACTGCATCCATTTTTTCCATTCTTTCAAGCTTTTCTACAGTTTTAACCGCTTCTTTCATTTTATCTGTAGCAAACTCACGAACAGCTTTTTCTACGTCTGCATTTATTTCAAAAAGAGTAACTTCTATTTTTTCTTTTCCGACTTGAGCAACTATAGTTTCTATAAACTCAACAACTTTTTTAATTTCTTTATGAGCAAATAATATAGCTTCTAACATTAATTCATCTGGTATTTCCTCTGCACCTGCTTCAACCATCATTATAGCATCTTTTGTTCCTGACACTACAAGGTGTAGAGAACTTTTTTCTCTTTGCTCAGCAGTTGGATTTATAACAAATGCACCATCTACTAATCCTACTGATACAGATCCTGTAGGTCCATTAAATGGTATATCAGATATAGATAATGCTATAGATGAACCTATCATCGCTACTATATCAGGTGTACAATCTTGATCAACTGATAAAACTGTTGCTACTACTTGTACATCATTTCTAAATCCTTTTGGGAATAAAGGTCTTATAGGTCTATCTATAAGTCTTGATGTAAGTATAGCCTTTTCTGAAGGTTTTCCTTCTCTTTTTAAGAATCCTCCAGGTATTTTTCCTACTGAATATAATTTTTCTTCATAATCAACACTTAAAGGGAAGAAATCTATTCCATCTCTTGGTTGTGCTGACTTTGAAGTATTAACCATAACCATAGTCTCACCATATTGAAGTATGGCACTTCCACTAGCTAGTTCGGCAATTTTTCCTATTTCAACAGAAAGCTCTCTTCCTGCAAAATCCATTTTAAAAACTTTATGTTCAAACATTAATGCTTGTACCTCCTCTTTATTAAAAACCGCGTTTAGTATCCTATGTACTATCTTATCAAAAATACTATAATTTAACAACATAAAAGTAAATTACTAGCTTTCATCGATATAATTTAGAGATACAAAACGTAATTAGCAAATATTTGTTTTTATTTATTATTTGCTTATTATGTAAATTTTAATACATTTAATTTGAACAACTAATAGCAATTATATCAGGTCCTGTATGTGAGCAGATACAAGCTCCACCTCTAGTAAAGTAAAGTTTTTTAACTTTCAGACTTTCTTCTACTTCTTTTTGCAGCACTTCAAAGTCTCCTACATTAGCTCCGCACCCAATCATTACATTTTTATCTTCAAAATTATCATATTGAGATTTTAACAAGTCTATTAGTGTATGTACTACATGTTTTTTACCTCTTACCTTTGTAACTAATGCTATATTTCCATCTTTCATTGAAAATACAGGCTTAAGACTTAACATGTTACCTATTGCAGCTGTAGTTACAGAAACCCTTCCGCTTCTTTTTAGGTATTCTAAGCTATCTGGCACAAAGAATAAATTTACACTTTCTCTTAATGCCTCTAACTCATTTATTATGCTCTTAGCATCCATATTTTGCTCTATAAGCTCACAAGCTTTTATAACAAACTGCCCGCTTCCTAGGGATAGATTTAATGTGTCAAATATGTGTATTTCTCCTTCTGTATCATTTTTAGCCATCATAGCACTTTGATACGTTCCAGAAGATTTCGATGATCCATTTATACAAATTATTGAGTATTCATCCTTATATTTATCAAATACCTCTTTAAATTGCATATATGTCGCTTGAGATGTTTTTGGAACGGTATGTATTTTTCTCATAGTATTATAAAACTCTTCATTTGTCATATCTATACCGTCTTTAAATTCATTGTCTTCTATAATTATAGTTAATGGAATTATTTCTATTTCATGTTTTTCTGCTAACTCCATAGGAATATCACATAAACTATCGCATATTAATTTTGTTTTCATAGCAAATCCCCTCCTAAAAGAAAAATTTCTATATAAATTATACTATTCCTTTATATATTTTAAACTAATTTTAGACAATTTGTAATTTTTTTGTCTATATTTGAAACTTAACTTCATTAAAGTATCTAAACAAAAAAAGAAGGCTTTAACCTTCTTTCTTTATCTAAAAAATCTAATTATTTTCTTAATCCTAATTTAGCTATTAAAGCTCTGTATCCTTCTAAGTCTTTCTCTTTTAAGTAAGCTAATAAGTTTCTTCTCTTACCAACCATCTTTAAAAGACCTCTTCTTGAGTGGTGATCTTTTTTATGAGTCTTTAAATGACCGTTTAATTCATTTATTCTAGCTGTTAATAAAGCTATTTGTACTTCTGGAGAACCAGTATCTCCTTCAAATCTTCCGAATTCTTTTATTATTTCAGTTTTGTTCATTTGTGAATACCTCCATTGTTTTATTAAATCCCCAATTACTAAGCATTGATTGGAGTATTCAAATGCCGAGTAACGGTTCACGAATCTTATTTTACCATAAAGCATGTCTATTTGTAAACATACTTTTTGTATACAAAATTTACGTCTTTTCTCAATTGCGATTTCAATTCATCTAAAGAGTTAAACTTTTTTTCATCTCGTATTCTATACAAAAATTCAACTCTTATTATTTCACCATATATCTCTTCATCAAAGTCAATTATATTCGTTTCTATGGATAATGCTTTTCCATTTACAGTAGGATTATATCCTATGTTCGTAGCTCCATAGTAAACCTTATTTTTAATATATACTTTAACTGCATATATTCCATTTTTAGGTATAATCAACTTATCTTCAGCCTTCAGGTTAGCAGTTGGAAATCCAATTGTTCTTCCAATTTTTCTGGCATGTATAACTTCGCCTTCTAAAAAATAATTTCTACCTAAAAAATCTTTAATTTCACTTACATTACCATCATTTATAAGGTTTCTTATGTAACTACTACTGACTCTTATGCCTTTTATTTTTATCGGCTCTATTACTTTAACCTTCATATTATAGTTTTCTCCAAGGCTTTCAAGCAAACCTGCATTACCTTCTTTATTTCTAGCAAAAGTAAAATCGTGCCCAACTATAACCATTTTACATTTTAGTTTTTCATGCAAAATAGTTTTTACAAAATCAGTTGCAGATATTTTCGTCATATATTCATCAAATGGAATCATAAAAACTATGTCCACACCTAGATCTTCAAATATCTTAACTTTCTCTTCATTTGTAATAATATGCTTTATAGAATCAGCTCTAAAATACCTCATAGGATGATTTTCAAATGTAAATACTACACTTTTATAATTCTTTGTTTTTGCTTCTTTTACAGCTTCTTTAATAAGCTTTATATGGCCTTTATGAATACCATCAAAATTCCCAATAGTTACAACAGTATTTTCAACATTTATTACTTCATCTAATGATTTTATAATAGTCATAATAAATTCCCCACTACTTATATTCTATACAAATAGTTTATCACTTTTTAAGCATAATGTCCCATCAACTTTTAAGAATTTACCTACTCCTAAAAATTTTCCTTCACTATATACTCTTACAAATTCATCAGTTTCTTTAAAATCACCTTTTAAAAAACCTTTATTGTAAACTATAGCTCCATTTACATAAGACTTAACTGCAAGTGGATTTATATGTATACTATTAAAATTTGATAACACATAATCTATATCATATAAATGTTCATCTAACATATTTTCTTTATTAAGTTCTTCTAATTGTTCTAAAGTTATAGCATTGTCTATATTAAATTTTCCTGATGAAGTTCTAAGTAAAAATGACATATGACCGCCACAACCTAACTCTTTACCTATATCGTAGCATATACTTCTTACATAAGTTCCTTTAGAACATTTAACATAAAACATCACTTTATTTTCTTTAAATGATAAGATATTAAGCTCCTTTATGTTAACATCTCTATATTTAAGAGTAATTTCTTCAGCTCTTCCAGCTCTAACTAAATCACACATTCTTTTTCCATTTACTTTTAAAGCAGAGTACATTGGAGGAAGTTGCTTAATTTCCCCTCTTTGAGTATCAAATGCTTTTTCAAGTTTTTCAATATTTATATCTTTAACTTCAGATCTTTCTATAATTTCACCTGATGAATCATAAGTATCTGTAGTTATTCCTAAAGTCAGTTCACAAATGTATGACTTATCTTTATTAAGAATAAGTTCACTAACCTTTGTAGCTTTTCCTATACATATAGGTAGTACCCCTGATGCATCTGGATCAAGGGTACCTGTGTGACCAACTTTTTTTATATTTAATATTTTTCTAACCCTACCTACAACATCATGAGATGTCATTCCTGTAGGTTTTAGTATATTTATTATTTTGTTCATATCAATCATCCTTAAATATGTTTTAAGACTTCGTCAATCACCATTTTTTTTGCATTTTCTATACTATCGTTTATAGTACATCCTGAGGCTCTAACATGGCCTCCTCCTCCAAATTTCTGTGCAATAGAACTAACATTCACATAGTTTTTAGATCTAAAACTTACTTTAATTTCATTCGCTGCTTTTTCTTTGAATAAAAGTCCTACTTCTACTCCATCTATATCTCTAGTGTACGATGTAACTCCATCTGCATCATTAAATGAAATATCATTTCTATTTAGCATATCTATAGTTAACATCATACTAGCTATTTTACCATCTACAATATCTAATGTATCTAATGCTTCTCCTAGTAATTTGTAATAATTATATGGATTACTTTGGAATATCTTTTGAATTATAAGATCCTTTTTAGCTCCTATAGTAACTAGATCATATGCCATTAAATAACTGCTTGGATTAGTATTTGAGTAAGAAAAATTACCTGTATCAGTTAAAAGTCCTGTATACAGATATGTAGCTATGTTCTCATCTATTAATTGATTATTAATAGTATCAGAGTACTCTTTAAGTAAATTATAGACTAATTCGCATGTAGATGATTCATTTGGATTTATATAATTTAAATCTCCGAAATTATCATTACTTGCATGATGATCTATACATATTAATTTATTAACAGATGTTTTTATTTTGTCACTTACACAAATTCTATTAATATCTCCACAATCAAGAGATATTAAAGTGTAATCACTTAAATTAACATCTGTTTCTTCTGATTTTAGTATGTTTACATTTTCAACTAAAAATCTTAAATTAACAGGTATACTATCATCAAGTACATATAATACATTTTTTCCTAATTTTTTTAAAACATAGTACATAGATAATGTTGATCCTATGTTGTCCCCATCTGGGCTATAATGAGAGGTAACAATAAAATTGTTACCCTCTTGTATAGCATTTATAATATTTTTCACATTTTTTTTCATTAATTACTCTCCTTGAGAATCATCTGAAAAATCTTTTTTGTTTTTGCTGTTGTCTTCATTTACTTTCTTTATAAGACTTTCCATATACATTCCCTTTTCAATAGAATCATCAATCTTAAAGATAATTTCTGGAGTATGTCTAAGTTTTACATTTTTTCCTACTTCTTTTCTTATATATCCACAAGCACTCTTTAGACCTGCCATGCTTGATTCTTTATTTCCACCTAATATACTTACATAAACATAAGCATAACTTAAATCACTAGTTACCTCAACATCTGTAACACTTATAAGAGAATTTATTCTATAGTCTTTTATTCCACTTATAAGCATTGTACTTACAACTTTTCTTATTTCTTCGCCTATTCTTTGCGTTCTGCTATATGATGCCATAATATCGACCTCTTTTACTTACTATTTTAGTTTTCTTTCTACTTCTTTAGTTATATAAGCTTCTACTATGTCGCCTTCTTTTATATCATTGAAGTTAGTAAATGTTATACCACACTCATATCCATGATTTACTTCTTTTGCATCATCTTTAAATCTCTTTAATGCTGCTATTTCACCTTCATGGATTATTATTCCATCTCTAACAATTCTTACTTTACCATTTCTAAATATCTTACCGCTTAATACATAAGATCCTGCTACTGTACCAACTCCAGATATTTTAAATGTGTTTCTTACTTCTGCTTTACCTGTTTCTTCATCTACATATTCAGGATCTAACATACCTGTCATAGCCGCTTGTACGTCTTCTATAGCCTTGTATATTATTGTATATGTTCTTATATCTACTTCTTCTTTTTTAGCCATTACTTCAGCTGTAGCTACTGGTCTTACGCTAAATCCTATTATTATAGCATTAGATGCTCTAGCTAGCATAACATCAGATTCAGTTATTGCTCCAACACCACAGTGTATAACTCTAACAGCAACTTCTTCTGTAGATAATTTTTCTAATGATTGCTTAACAGCTTGAACAGATCCTTGAACATCAGCTTTAACAACTACGTTTAACTCTTTAACTTCAGCATCTGACATTTGGCTAAAGAATTCATCAAGACTTATTCTTTGATTAGATTTTAGCATTTCTTCTCTTGCTATATGTTGTCTCTTTTCAGCTACATTTCTTGCTATTTTTTCAGTAGCAACTGCAACGAATTGATCTCCACCTTGTGGAACTTCTGATAATCCTAATATTTCAACTGCAGTAGCTGGTCCAGCAACTTTAACTCTTCTACCTTTATCGTTTATCATTGCTCTAACTTTTCCACAAGCAGTACCTGCAACTATAGGATCTCCAACTTTTAAAGTTCCTCCTTGAACAAGTACAGTTGCAACAGGTCCTCTTCCTTTATCAAGTTGAGCTTCTATAACTGTACCTACTGCTCTTTTGTTTGGATTAGCTTTTAATTCTTCTATTTCTGCAACTAATAATATCATTTCAAGTAATGTATCTATATTAGTTTGTTGTCTAGCTGATACAGGAACTGATATAACATCTCCACCCCAGTCTTCAACTAATAATCCTTGATCTGCTAATTCTTGTTTAACTCTATCTACATTAGCATCTGGCTTATCTATTTTGTTTATAGCAACTATTATTGGCACTTCTGCTGCTTTAGCATGGTTTATAGCTTCTATTGTTTGAGGCATTATACCATCATCTGCAGCAACAACTAATATAGCCATATCTGTTACTTGTGCTCCTCTAGCTCTCATAGATGTAAAAGCCTCATGACCTGGTGTATCTAAGAATACTATTTTTTCTCCATTTATAGTAACTTCAGATGCCCCTATATGTTGAGTTATTCCACCTGCTTCTTTATTTGTTACACTTGTTGATCTTATAGCGTCTAATAAAGATGTTTTACCATGGTCAACATGTCCCATAACCGTAACGATAGGAGATCTCTTTACTAAATCTTCTTCTTTATCTTCTTCTATTTCCATTAATGCATCTATTTCTGCTGCTTCTTCTTCTGATGTATCTATTTCTACTAATTCAAATCCATAGTCTTTAGCTACTAAAGAAGCTATTTCAAAGTTTAACTCTTGGTTTATTGTTGCCATAGTTCCCATTTTCATAAGCTTCATTATTATTTCTGTAACTGGTTTTTCTAAACTGTTAGCTAATTCTTGAACAGTTAAACTACCTTCCACTGATACTGTTGGAAGTCCACTTCCTTTAACTTCTTCATTTAATAATTCCATAGCCATTTCTGCATCTTCTTGACTTAATTCATCATTTTTATTATTTACGTTTATATCTAATTCTCCTAGTTTAGCTATAAGTTCTTCACTAGTAATTCCTAAATTTTCTGCTAATTGGTATACTCTTGTTGACACAAGACCACCCCCTATTATATTTTTGTATTTTCAATAAGTTCTAAAACCTTATTTGCAAAACTTGCGTCCTTAATTCCAACAACTGCTCTAGGCGATTTTCCTATAGCTAACCCTAATTGCAATTTAGTTGAATATGTAACACAGTTTATATTTCTAAAAGATGTTTTATCTTTAAATAACTTTTTCGTGTTATTCGAAGCATCATCTGCTACTATAACTAATTTTACCCTATTTTTTTTAATGTCAAGCATAGTTGAATCATCACCCGATACTAATTTACCTGCGCGCTGTGCGAGACCTAGAAAAGAATAAATTTTCGCTTCATTATTATTCATTATCTTCAATCTCCTTAATTAGTGATTCATACACTTCTTCAGGAATTTCCATTTTAAAAGCTCTACTTAGGGCATTACTTTTAATAGCTTTTTTTAAACATTCGCTACAGTTACAAATATATGCACCTCTACCGTTTGCTTTTCCTGTTTTATCTAAAAATATATGTCCTTCTTTATTCTTAACAATTCTTACTAACTCTTTTTTATTGTCTCTATCTTGACAAGCTATACACTTTCTCTGAGGAACTTTTTTTACCTTTTGCAAATGTATCACTCCTTATATCTAAGCATCTAGTTCATCTTGATTTACTGCTTCTTTAGCTGCTTGAGTTTCACTTTTTATATCGATTTTCCAGTTAGTTAACTTAGCTGCAAGTCTAGCATTTTGACCTTCTTTACCTATAGCAAGTGATAATTGATAATCCGGAACTATAACTAAAGCACTCTTCTCTTCTTCCTTTACATCTACAGACATAACTTTTGATGGGCTTAGAGCTGCTGATATAAATTCAACTGGGTTTTCACTGTACTTGATTATATCTATCTTTTCGTCACCTAGTTCATCAACTATATTTTTAACTCTTGATCCTTTAGGTCCAACACATGCTCCTATTGGATCTATATTTTCATCTACTGAGCTAACTGCCATCTTAGTTCTAGATCCAGCTTCTCTTGCAATGCTTTTAACTTGAACAGTTCCTTCAAATATTTCTGGAACTTCCATTTCAAATAGTCTTTTAACTAAACCTGGATGACTTCTTGAAACACTTATTTGAGGTCCTTTATTAGTTTTCTTCACTTCTAATATATAAACCTTTATTTTTTGTCCTGCTTGATAATGCTCTCCTGGTATTTGCTCTGCTTGAGTCATTATAGCTTCTATTCTTCCAAGATTTACATGCACTATGTTTTTGTTTACTCTAGCAACCTCTCCAGTAACTATTTCATCTTGTTTGTCTATAAACTCATTATAAACTATATCTCTTTCAGCTTCTCTTATTCTTTGAACAACTACTTGCTTTGCAGTTTGAGCTGCTATTCTTCCGAATTCTGTAGTAGTTATCTCATTTTCTATTATATCACCAATTTCATAGTTAGGGCTTATTTCTCTAGCCTCATCTATTTCAATTTCTAAGAAAGTATCATATATATCTTCTGAGTCAACAACTATTCTTTGAGAGTAAACCTTTACATCTCCTTTTTCTCTATCAAAATATACTCTAACATTTTGAGCCGATCCAAAGTTCTTTTTATAAGCAGTTAATAATGCTTGTTCTATAGTATCTATAAGTATTTCTTTATCTATTCCTCTATCTTTTTCTAATTCTTCTAATGCGTCTACAAACTCGTGGTTCATTTCTTTATCCTCCTATTTTTCGATATTAAGTTTTAATTAGAATTTTACAGCAAGTCTTATAAGTGCTATATCTTTTTTATCAAATTCCATCTCTTCACCGTCTACTATTAATTTAACTACTTTATTTTCAGCTAGTTCAACTAATTCCGCTTCAAAATGTTTTAATCCATTTATAGGTTTATATAATTTAACTTCTACATCTCTACCAGCATATCTTACAAAGTCTTTTTCTTTTTTAAGTGGTCTATCAAGTCCTGGTGAAGATACTTCTAAGAAGTAGTTTTCTTTTATTGGATCTTTTTCATCTAATATAGGGTTTATAGCTCTAGTTACAACTTCACAGTCGTTTAAAGATACACCCCCATCTTTATCTATAAATATTCTTAAGTAATATTCGCCCGCTTCTTTAACATATTCAACATCAACGATTTCGATGTTATTTTCATTAGTTATTGGAAGTACTAATTCTTCTATCATCGCTTCTGTACTTTTTTTCATTCGACTTACCTCCTATTCAGTTGTTATTTTATAGTCTATAAGTACTATAAATAAAAGAGTGAGAACTTTCCGTCTCACTCTTAGTTTTTACATTTTATACTATTTTATATACTATAATACCATACATTGTTTTTATTTGCAAACTTTCTAGTATTATTCAATGTTTTATCCTATTTTTTATAGTTTAAAATTTAATTTTTTTGAACTTTATTATCAATAAATTTATATATTCTATTAAAATATTCTTTTCCTAATATATCATATCCATTAACATGTTGAACTCCATCTATTAACCATAACTCTTTCTTGTTATGAGGTATATTGTCATAAATTATTTTGCTACTATTTGGAGAACATACTTTATCCTCTTTTCCATGTATTAAAAACATAGGA
The DNA here is from genome assembly GCF_051656405.1 of Paraclostridium sp. GTDB lineage: Bacteria > Bacillota > Clostridia > Peptostreptococcales > Peptostreptococcaceae > Paraclostridium. The sequence goes on along the minus strand of NZ_JBOGBV010000006.1, from coordinate 16,376 downwards.
GTTGTAATATGCTGAACTGCTTTATATGGCTTTACGTCTTCATAGCTAAACCCAGATTTAACTTTTGTATATAAATTCCCCATAAATTTAGCATACCCAACAGGTAATAAAGGTATATTTTCATCTTCGATTCCTAGCCTTATCGCATCTTGCATATCATGATAAGGAGAATCTGCTATATAAAAATCTACATACTTATTTTTTTCATTGATTTCTGAATGCATAACAATAGTTGCAGCCCCCATTGAATGTCCATGAGCTCCTAATAACCCATTTGGATATTTTTTCTTTACAAACTTGGCTACATTTTCTAAATCATATCTTTCATAAAGTCCAAACGTATAATCATTTCCACCTGTATGCCCAGTATGTCTTTGGTTATATAGCATTACATTATAACCATGCTCTAGATATTCATAGGCTTTTTCTAGATATTCATAATAATTACTTTCAATTCCATGAACTAAGATTATACTTTTATCGGTAGGTGTATTTGACTTTATAAATTTACCTTCTATTTTGTATCCATTTTCAGGTGAGTTTATAAAAACATCTTCGTACTTATATTTTTTTAACTTATCTAAAGGCTTACCTTCTCTATGTGAAAAAACTTCTACTATATTTTCATTTTTTATTTTTTGACTAGATCCAACAGACCCATCATACACTAAATACCCTACTACACAAGACCCTATTAATAAAACTAAACTGATTAAAAATACTACTACAATTGATTTTTTCATTAATCCCTCCCATTTTATCACTTGGTGCTAATACTTAGTATACAGTAAAATCAAATTCTTTTCTACTTTTTAACGCAAAAAAACAAGCTATTATTAGCTTGTCTATAATTGGAGCTAGTGATAGGAATCGAACCTACAACCTGCTGATTACAAGTCAGCTGCTCTACCGTTGAGCCACACTAGCATATATGGCGGGAATAACAGGACTCGAACCTGTGACCCATTGATTAACAGTCAATTGCTCTACCAGCTGAGCTATATTCCCATTTTATTTTGGAGGCGACACCCAGATTCGAACTGGGGATCAAGGAGTTGCAGTCCACTGCCTTACCACTTGGCTATGTCGCCTCATTTCTTACAATATTATTATATTAGTTTTTTTAAATTTTGTTAACCATTTTTATTAATTTTTTTAATTTTTTCCTTCGATTTTTTTCGACACTTAACATAGAGATACTTTCAGTTTATCATTTCCTTTTTTAATTAAATACAAACCTAATATTAAATATATTAAATTCATCCATATCCCTATTGGATTTGGTATTATAATTAAAAAGTTATTTAATATATGTGCAAATATAGTTGCTTTAATAGACTTAGTATAATAATAAATTAGCCCTAATATTATTCCGCCTCCAAATGCAGCTACACCTTGTATAATATTTAAGTGACCAATTCCAAATATCAAAGCTGAATATACTATAGCTTTGATAGGACTGTTTCTAAATTTCTCCAATAGTTTTCCAAGTAAAATTTTTCTAAAAATTAACTCTTCAATTATAGGTCCTATTATAATAACTTGAACACTAATTACTATAGTATTTATAATAGTGGCATTTTGCATATATGTATTAAAAATATTTTTTGATGGAACTATATGTAAATATAAAATCCAATTTGATATTATAACACTTTTTACTAAGACGAACCCCAAAATCATACATGCACAACTTATCATACTTCTTTTAAATAAAACCCTACTTTTACTTTCATTAAATTCCTTATTTTTCCCTGGAAATATTTTTTTCGATATTTTTAAGCAAATAAAAATTATTAAAATATCACAAATCCCTATAATCAACGAAATTAAGTTTATATTCATAATAATTCCCCCTTTTTAATCTTTGTTCATTATGTAGTAAAAATACCTAAATTAGGATTATAACTCATTTTTTCTAAGTTATAATCCTAATTATTAGAATAATGATAATTGATTCTTATCACTCATATTTTCTAAAGATCCATGATTTGTTAAAGTTTCAATTACAGTTTTTGAAATTTTAGTTCTCTTTCTAAGATCTTCTTTAGATATAAATTCTCCATTATCTCTTTCATTTTGAATATTTATTGATGCATTCTCTCCTACCCCTTGTAGAGCTATCATAGGTGGTAATAAAGTTTTCTCACCTACAACTTGGAAGTTTTTAGCATCCGATTTATATATATCAACCGGTATTATCTTTATACCTCTTGCATACATTTCAAGAGCAACTTCTAAAACTGTTAACATATTTTTTTCTTTAGTAGTTGCTTCATTTCCTAACTCTTCAATTTCTCTTATCTTTGATTTTATCGCCCCTAATCCTTTTACAATTATATCTGCATCAAAATCTTCTGCCTTAGTTGTAAAATAAGTTGCATAAAAAGCTTCTGGGTAATGAACCTTGCAATATGCAAGTCTAAATGACATCATTACATATGCAACAGCATGTGCTTTAGGGAACATGTATTTAATTTGCTGGCATGACCATATATACCACTCTGGAACATCATTTTTTTCCATTTCTTCTATATGCTCAGGTTTTAACCCTCTACCTTTTCTAACACTTTCCATTATTGTAAAGGCCATTTTAGGAGGTAATCCTTTAAATATAAGGTAGTTCATTATATCGTCACGAGTAGATATAACATCCTTAAGACCTACTATTTCTTTTTGGACTAACTCTTGAGCATTATTTAGCCAAACGTCAGTACCATGAGAAAGTCCAGATATACGAACAAGCTCTGCAAATGTAGTTGGCTTAGTATCAAGTAACATTTGTCTAACGAACTTAGTTCCAAACTCAGGTATTGCTAGTGACCCTATTGGACAATTTATTTCTTCTGGTGTTACTCCTAATGCATCTGTTGATGTAAATAATGACATAGTTTCTTTATCATCTAATGGTATTGTTGTAGCATCTATACCTGTTATATCTTCGAGCATTCTTATTATGGTAGGCACATCGTGCCCTAGTATGTCTAGTTTAAGTATTCTACCACTTATAGAGTGATAGTCAAAGTGAGTAGTTATTACTCCACATGAAGTATCATTTGCAGGATATTGTATAGGTGTAAAATCATACACATCTTTATAATGAGGAACAACCATAACTCCACCAGGATGTTGCCCTGATGTTCTTTTTACTCCTGTACATCCATTCGCTAATCTTAATGCTTCTGCTGAAGTAGTGTTTATATTATTTTCCTCTATATATTTTTTGGCATATCCAAATGCTGTTTTTTCTGCTACTGTACCTATAGTTCCAGCTCTATAAACATACCCTTCACCAAATAGTTCCTCTGTGTATTTATGAATTATTGGCTGATAATCGCCAGAGAAGTTTAAGTCTATATCCGGTTCTTTATCTCCTTCAAATCCTAAGAAAACTTCAAATGGTATATCATGACCATCTTTTTTTAGAGGTCTTCCACATTTTGGGCAATCTTTATCTGGCAAGTCTGCTCCTGATCCCCATTCTCCTATTTCATAAAAATAAGAATATTTACATTCTTCATTTTCGCATATATAGTGAGCAGGTAATGGATTAACTTCTGTTATATCACTCATAGTAGCCGCAAAAGACGACCCAACCGATCCCCTAGATCCAACTAGATATCCATCTCTTAATGACTTAGTAACAAGTTTTTGAGAAATGATGTACATAACTGCATACCCATTTCCAATTATAGAGTTTAATTCTCTATCTAACCTTGCTTCAACCACTTCTGGCATAGGGTCTCCATAAATTCTTTTTGCTTTTTCATAACACATTTCCCTAAGTTCTACATCAGACCCTTCTATTACAGGTGGATATGTATCATCCGGAATTGGTTTTATATCTTCAATCATATCTGCTATTTTATTAGTATTTGCTACAACTACTTCATATGCTTCTACTGGATCTAAATATTTGAATTCTTCTAACATCTCATCCGTAGTCCTAAAGTGAAGATATGTCTCTTCTTCATCTGCTTTAAACCCTTGAGAATTTTTCAAAACTTTTCTAAGTACAGCTTCATGCTTATCTAAGAAATGTACATCTCCTGTAGCTACTGGTATTTTATTAAACTTCTTAGCTACATTGATTAATTTTCTATTTAACTCCCTTAATTCTTCTTCGTCTTTAACTTCACCTTTTTCAATCATGAATCTATTATTATCAATTGGCATAACTTCTATATAGTCATATAAGTCTATTATTTTTTCTATTTCTTCGTCTGGTAAATTTTTCTTAACAGCGGCGAATACTTGTCCTGCTTCACAGGCAGACCCTATTATCAAACCTTCTTTATACTTTTCTAATACACTCCTTAATATCCTAGGAGCTCTGTAAAAATGATTTACATGTGCATCTGATACAATCCTATATAAATTTTTTAATCCAGTGTAATTTTTAGCAAGTAAAGTTATATGATTTGTCGCAATCTTTGTATAATCAAGACCTCCAAGTTTCTCGTTTACATCACTTAACTTTTCAACGCCTTCTTTTTTAAGCATTTCTAAAAATTTTATAAATATATGAGCTGTAGCCTCTGCATCATCTACTGCTCTATGGTGATTTAAAAGAGGTATTCCTAATGCTTTAGCAATAAGGTTCAATCTATGTCTTTTTAATTGTGGTAATAAAACTCTAGCTAAAGTTAAAGTATCCACACTCTTATTTTTAAACGCTAGACCTTGTTCTCTGCTTTTCTGAGATATAAATCCCATATCAAAATCCGCATTGTGCGCAACTAAAACATCGTCACCTACAAATTCTAAAAACTTAGGTAGTATAGCCTCTATCGTTGGCTTATCTGCTACTAAATCATTAGTAATTCCTGTTAATTCCTGTATTTTATAAGATATGTCTGTTTCAGGATTTACCAACTCACTAAATCTATCTACAACTTTAAAGTTTTCTATTTTAACGGCACCAATCTCAGTTATCTTATCATTTGTATTAGAAAATCCAGTAGTTTCTATATCAAATACTACAAAACTTTGAGATAGTTCTTTATCATTTGGGTCTTTTATTATAGGAACTTCATCTTCTGCTAGATACCCTTCAACACCATAAATAGCCTTTATGCCATGTTTTTTAGCAGCATCCATAGCTTCTGGAAATGCTTGTACCACTCCATGATCTGTTATAGCTATTGCAGGATGTCCCCATTTTGCAGCTCTCTCAACTAATTTTTTTGTTGGACATATAGCGTCCATTGATGACATTTGAGTATGGGCATGAAGCTCAACTCTTTTAACGTCTGACTTATCTATACGTTCTTCTTTAACTTCTTGTTTTATCCCACTTATTGTCATCGTTAGTTCTTTCTGATAGTTATCATAAAGTGCATCACCTTTTATTTTTAGATAAGCACCTTTAGTTACTGAATCTATAACTTTATCTTTATTCATATCATTTAAGAACAGCTTACAACTTATTGAACTTGTATAATCTGTTACTGCTGCTATTAAAAGAACTTTACCATTTCTTAACTCTTTTAATTCAACATCAAAAACTTCACCGATTACACACACAGTTCCTGAGTTAGGATTTAATCTATTTATTTTTTCAACTGGAGCATTTACATTTTCTCCATAAATATATTCTTCTTTTGATAAAGCTCCTATAGCTTCATTTCCTTCAATTTCAGCTTCATTTTCATCGTCTAATTCTAATGATTCTGCTATTCTTTCTTTTACCATTTCTTCAACTAAATTATCATTTTTCATAATTAGTTTTTCTACATCAGGTCCTCGGTTAACAGATTTTTCAAAAACTATGTCTATTTCTATTCCAGCTTCCTCTGCCAATACATTTTTTAAAACCTGTATAGCATTTTGATTTATAAGTCTCCTATAAAATAAATCTGATGGTAACTTTATTTTTAACGTATCATCTATACACATATACTCAACTTTTTTCACCCATCCACTTAGTGATGGACATAAATTAATTAATATATGTAGTATATTTGACCAATATTTTTTTATAATATCTTTTGTTTTTTGTTTTTCTAATTTAACATATCTTACTTTAATTTTTACATCACTAAAGTAATCAAGCTTTTCCTTAATTTCTTCCCTTAGCATGTCTGTGTATATATAGCTTATTATATTTTTTGAAGATAAATATATATATATTATTTTTTCTTCCTTAAAATATATCACTTTTGTTACATCTACCTCTGCTAATTGTTTGTTTAAAATATTATTGTCTATTTCAAGTTTCTCTAAATAATCTTTAATAGTTTCCATAAGAAGTTCCCTCCTCTCCATCAAATCATTATATCATATATACTACTTTTTTTATTAGGATTAGCTACAAAATATATATTTTTTAATAATATATTAATAAGTAAGTTAGATAACACATTTAAGGTGGTGATTTCATGGATAACGTTGATAGTATTTTAATAAATAAGATTTTGCTTTCTTATGAAGATTTGGGAGAAAAAAAAATAATAAAAGAAATTGTAAAAAGTGTAAATGTTAATAAAAAATTATATATGCTTTATTTTAAAAAAAGATTCATACCTATATGCACCCTGCCTAGATTAAGAATTATACTAGTTTCAAAGCAGGGATTTGTATCTTTTTGTTATAACTTTTTTTCATTCTTACATTCTAAAAACATTTTTTTAAACATATCTAGTAAAAACATTTTTTCTATAGCTAAATTTGTTATATATCATGAGATTGGCCATATACTGGATTCAAGCATAGATGCTAGCAGAGCCGAATACAGTCAATTAATCAAAACTTTTATAAATAAACTTGTTGAATATGATATCGATATAGATATAGAAAATCTTCACAAAAAAAGCTTGCCGGTTGATTTAGAGGAATGTGTTATAAATCTAAAGAAAAATCTTATAAATAGAGAGTCTATAGCTTGGTCTATAGCTCATAAACTTATAGACTTCGAGGATAAAAACGAAGAGTTTATTTTTGATAATATGAGAGAGTATGCATTAGCTACTTATAATTTTGGCAATATAAAAAATATTATTAGTGAAAACAACATAGATGTTTTTTTAAAGTATAAAAGAGTTGTTTAAAAAAATGAGGGTAAAACCCTCATTTTTTTATTTTTTATGAACTGGAACTTCATAAACTAAAGTGCTAGTTGTATCATACATACCTGCCAATTTATTCATTACTCCTGATATAGCATTTGCCCAGTTTACATCTGTAGCATATTGATGCCATAAATTTTCATAACTCCATCTCATTTTATACAAAGTATTTTGTCCATATTTACTACTATGTATATAATTTGAAGATAGCCATTTAGCTGAACCTTCTATAGTTTTTTCAACTGTTGTCCATCCATTTTTATATGCAGCTTCAGCTCCTGAAAGATTTGCAGTTCCATCAAACGCTCCAATTCCAAAGAAATTATAAACCTTTACAGGCTGAGATAGTGGCTTACCTTGATACGATGTTAAAACTTGTCCTTGTGCAAGGGTAGATTTTCCATATCCAGTTTCAAGCATACAGTGTCCTACTAAATATGCCAAGTCTATATTATTGTTTTTAGCCGCATTTATAAATGCTTGTCCTTGATTATAAAAAACATTCGTTCCACCTGAAACAGGACTTAAACTATTTAAATATCCGTTTAATTCACTTGCAGTTATTCCACCTTTATAGCTATCTAATCTTAAAAATTGTAGCATACTACTCTTACTTCCTGTAAAGTTACTTGGGTTTATATAGTGTTCTATATCAGATCTACTAGCTTGTACAAACCCACGTGATGCGATCATATTTCCATTACCTTTACTAGCTTGTTGGTTAACATGTTGTGTTAAAGTATAGCTTACAGGCGTATTATTAACTGTTGCTCCATCTACAACCTCAGAGCTACCTCCTCCACTATAGTCTTTTAAGTAGTCACTTGATACGTAACCTTCTTTTCCATTGAATTTAATTTTTGACCAACCATTACTTTCTGATATTACCTCTACTACTTCATTTTGTCTTAGAGATCCTATTTTACTACTACTTGTTGATGCCCCACTTCTTACATTTAACGATGTTGCTGTTACTATTTTATTATTACTTGGGTTTGGATTTTCACTTCCTCCACCAGTATTTCCACCATCAGAGTCTTTTAAATATGTACTTGATACATATCCTTCTTTTCCATTGAATTTAATCTTTGACCAGCCATTACTTTCTGATATCACTTCTACTTTATCATTTTGTTTTAATGATCCTATTACACCATTACTTGTTGATGGTCCACTTCTTACATTTAACGATGTTGCTGTTACTACTTTTGTTTTTCCTGGTGTTGGATTTGGATTTTCACTTCCTCCACCAGTATTTCCACCATCAGAGTCTTTTAAGTAGTCACTTGATACGTATCCTTCTTTTCCATTGAATTTAATCTTTGACCATCCATTACTTTCTGATATTACTTCTACTTTATCATTTTGTTTTAATGACCCTATTACACTATTACTTGTTGATGGTCCACTTCTCACATTTAGCGATGTTGCTGTTACTACTTTTGTTTTTCCTGGTGTTGGATTTGGATTTTCACTTCCTCCACCAGTATTTCCACCATTAGAGTCTTTTAAATATGCACTCGATACATATCCTTCTTTTCCGCTGAACTTAACTTTTGACCATCCATTACTTTCTGATATTACTTCTACTTTATCATTTTGTTTTAATGATCCTATTACACTATTACTTGTTGATGGTCCACTTCTTACATTTAACGATGTAGCTGTTACTACTTTTGTTTTTCCTGGTGTTGGATTTGGATTTTCACTTCCTCCTCCAGTATTTCCACCATTAGAATCTTTTAAATATGTACTTGATACATATCCTTCTTTTCCACTGTACTTAACTTTTGACCATCCATTACTTTCTGATATCACTTCTACTTTATCATTTTGTTTTAATGATCCTATTACACTATTACTTGTTGATGGTCCACTTCTTACATTTAACGATGTTGCTGTTACTACTTTTGTTTTTCCTATTGTTTTAGTTTCATTTGTATTAGTATTAGCATTTGTATTTGCACTTGTGTTTTGATTAGTACTTGGTTTTTCACTTGGTTTTATATTGTTCTCATTTGATAGAAACTCACTTGATACGTATCCGATTCTTCCCTCATACTTAATCTTTGACCATCCATTACTCTCTGATATTAATTCTACTTCAGTTCCTTTTTTTATTTTTGCTATTGTTCTATAGCTTGTAGACGCCCCACTTCTCATATTAAGTACATCTGCTGTAACTGTTTTTTTAGATTCTGATTGGTTATTTTGGTTAAGATCTGTTTTTATATACTCGCTAGAAGCCCAGCCAGAGTTACCATTTCCTGCTTTTATTTTATACCATCCATCTTGACTTTCTAATATAGTTACTTTTTCATTTTGCTTAACAGAAAAAAGAAAAGAACTTCCCGTTGAAGGTTCACTTCTTACATTTAATGATGGTGCTGTTACAATACCTTCCTGACCAGATGCAAATACATTTGTAGCTGTCAATGGCATAAATGCGAGTGTAGCTATTGCTATTTTTTTATTCAATAAATATCCCCCCTATTTTAAGTTAATTTTATACTTACGTTTTATATACGACAGTTTAATTGTATATTAAACATAAATAGTTAAAATCCTGTAACTTTTCCTAGTAATTTTTATTGTATACGAAAAAAAACTATTTTTAGTGGTTTTCATATTTTTCTTTACAAATTATATATACAGCAAAAAATCAATTTTCTAACATTTAATGTTTAAAATATGTTAAATTATTATTTTAATAATAATTTTTAGTAAATGTATTTTTTTAAGCATAAAAAAAAGATGGGTTATCCCATCTTTTTTAATCATTTATAACTATTGCTATTAATTCTAATTCTTCATCACCAGTATTTTCTAGATAATGTGACTCTCCATCTGCTGTGTACACAACATCTCCAGATCCAATTGGCTGCATAAATCCATCATCTAATACTCTACCTTCACCTTTAATTATATAATATACTTCAAAATCATCTGTATGATCATGAACTCCTATAGATGAACCTGGTGCTAAAACTAATCTTGAAATTAACTTAGCCTTATTTTTTAATTCTTTTCCTTCAATCAAATGATACATAGTAGTAGTTCCTCTACCATCCCTTAGGTTTTTAACTTTTTTTTCAGTTAGTTCCTGTGGTCTTTTTATCATTTAAAATCGCCCCCCCGTATATGCTTACTATAATTTTATCACATTTATAAATCATAGTCATATATGAAGATACATTTTTAATAAATTTTATTTTTTGACATCTACTTTATATTCTTTTGTTAACTTATCAATTAAAGAGTTTTGTTTCTCTACTACTAATTGCTCTTTAAGCTTTTCTTTAACATCGTCAAAAGACATTTCTTTTTCTCCTGTTTTCTTTATTATGTGATATCCATATTGAGTTTCAACAACCTTCGGATATATTTCCCCATTATTTAAAGTAAATGCAGCTTTTTCAAACTCAGCTACCATATCCCCTTTTCCGAAGTAACCTAAGTCCCCTCCACTTTGAGCGCTTCCATCTTCAGAATATTTCTTAGCTAATTGAACAAATTCTCCTCCCTCCAAAGCTTGTTTTAATATATCTTCAGCTAACTTTTTATTTTCTTTTAACTTAGCATCATCTAATTTTTTTCCATTTTCATCAGTATTCTTTATTAATATATGAGATGCACTTATTTGATTAAAATCTTTTTTATTCTTGTTGTAATAATCTTCAACCTGTTTATCTGTTACCTGGCTTTTTTCTTCTATATATTTAGCAGCTACAGCTTCTTTTTCTATAGACTTTCTCATTTCATCTTTAGTTATTCCAAACTGCTTTAAATAAGCTTCCTCATCTAAACCAAATGTTTTAGATATAGTAGCCATATAATTACTGTATTGAGCATCAATTGTCTTTTTATCTAACTTAAATTTATTTTTAACTGCGTCTTTATACAGCGTTTCTGTCGTCACTATGTGGTCTATCATATTTTGTTCATAATAATCTATCTCTTCATCAGTCATTTTAGTCTTGCCATTCATATAAAATAAAGGGTCCATTACATTTTTCAATTCTTTTTCCTTTATTTTTGTGTCTCCAATAGTTGCTATTACTTTGTTTTCACTGTAATGCCTACTAGTTGCTGGTAAATCTCTTCCTTTTTCTTTTCCAAGATAAAAGCCTGCTATCCCTATGCCAACTGCTAAAACGCCTGTAATTATCCATACTTTTTTACTTATATGTTTTTTTTCTTTATCCATATTTTTTTATGTACCTCCTAAAATTTATCTTCAACTATATTTTATAGTATAAATGTGAATTCCATATGAATGACCATCATTTTCCAATTCATATTGTATTATAGACAAATTTTCTTAATATTAAATATAATTTTTTTTAAAATTATATTTACATTTTTTATTTTTTAAACTATAATAATATTCAGAATATTTATTGTAATTAAATGATTAATATAAATCCCCGTTTATATTTTAATTATTAAAATGCCCTTAAAAAAAGTATGAATTTAATTCATACTTTTTTTATGTCTATTTTTAATTTTAATTAATCTAGATACCTAGATAATATATAATTTTTTCTATACAATTCATACTTGTCACATTTTATCATTTTTATGGAATTTGAAATTTTCATTTTTTTATCATAAGTTTTTACATATTTGAAACCTAAGCTTTCTAAAGATTTTCTAGTTCTAGGATTTTCTTCATATGTAGTTGCTGTTATCTTTTCTAAATTTAAAACCTTAAATCCGTACATTAATGAATACTTAGTCAAATCTGTTGATATATCATGTCCCCAGTAAATAGGGTTTATACATATTCCAATCTCAGCCTCTTTATCTTTATTAGACACATTGTTAAGACCTATATTCCCAATTAATTTATTATTCTTTTTATCTATTATAGCCCAGTGATTTACATTTCCTTTTTTATAACTATTTATAAAATGATTTCTTATAAATCTTTTTGTTTCAACTATTGATTTATGAGTTTTTATAGGTAGATATTTAACTACTTTATCCTGGCTATAATACTCAAACATACTTATTGCATCTTCTACACATATAGGTCTTAATATATATTTATCAGTTTCTATTATTTTCATTTGAGGATATATAGAATCTTTCATTAATAGTTCCCTCCTTAAAATAATTAATACTCTTTTATATGCATATATGTTTTTAGATGTTAATCTATTCATAAAATTTCACGTTCTTTAAACGCAAAAAAGCATAAGATAAATTATATTTACCTTATGCTTAATTGTTTTTTATTTTCTATGAAGTTTTGAGTATACTCCACCTTTTTCAATTAATTCTTTGTGAGTTCCTCTTTCTTCTATTCCATTTTGAGTTAAAACTATTATTTCATCTGCACTTTGTATAGTTGATAATCTATGAGCTACAACTAAATTCGTTCTATCTTTTCCCAATTCCTCTAAAGATTTTTGTATTTCTTGTTCCGTTACATTATCAAGAGCTGATGTAGCTTCATCTAATATCATTATAGGTGGATTTTTAAGGAATATTCTAGCTATAGATATTCTTTGCTTTTGACCACCTGAAAGCTTAATTCCTCTTTCCCCTACGTAAGTATCATATCCGTTTGGAAGTGTCATTATAAAATCATGTATTCTAGCCTTTTTACATGCATCTATAACTTCTTTGTCAGTTGCACCTGACTTTCCGATTATTATATTTTCTTTTATTGTACCTGTAAATAAAAATACATCTTGAGCTACTACCCCTATATTTATTCTTAATGAATTTAAACTAACATCTTTTACACTAATTCCATCAATCTTTATATCTCCTTCTTCAAAATCAAAGAATCTAGGTATAAGATTACATAAAGTAGTTTTACCTCCACCAGATGGACCAACTAATGCCACTGTCTTACCAGCTTCTACAGATAAGCTTAAGTTCTTAAATACTTCATTGTCATCTTCATAAGTAAATGAAACATTTTCTATTTCTATATTTCCTTTAACATCTTTAAGTTCTATAGGATTTTTAGCTTCTTTTTCAGTTTCTTCATTTATAATTTCTGAAAATCTTTCAAATCCAGTCATACCATTTTGGTATTGCTCTGTAAAGTTTATTAATTTTCTAATAGGTTGTATAAATAAATTTACATAAAGAAGATATGCTGCGAAATCTCCTAAATTTATATAGTTCATATAAGTAAAGTATCCAGCAACTATTAACACAACTAAGTTTAATATATCTATAAATAAGAACATTCCTGAGAAGTACTCTGCCATAACTTTATATGCACCTTCTCTAGAATGTCTAAATATATCATTAGATTCATTAAACTTTTCTAACTCTTCTTTTTCTGTACAGAATGATTTAGTAACCCTCATACCTGCTATACTATTTTCTAATGTCGCATTTACATCTCCTGTTTTAACTCTTGTGTCCATAAATGCTTTTGACATTCTTTTTCTTTGAGTTACAGCATATAAGATTATAAATGGTAATATCGCAAAAATAATTAATGTAAGCGGTACATTTATTCCTAATAATATTAAGAATGAACCTATTAACATAACTAATGACACAAATAAATCTTCCGGTCCATGATGTGCTAATTCTGAAACTTCCATAAGGTCATTTATGATTCTAGACATTATAACCCCAGATTTATTATCATTAAAATATGAATTAGGAAGCTTTTGTAAATGAGTAAATACATAACTTCTCATATCAGCTTGCATCCTAACTCCTACAACGTGTCCCCAGTACTGCATAAAATAATTTAATCCTGCTTTTACTATGAATATTAATAGTAATGTAACTGCAAATACAATTAACATCCTTGAATCCTTATTTGGTACAACTTCATTCATTATATTTCTAGTTATCATAGGATAAACTAGGTCACATAAAGCTACGGCAAATGCAGCTATTAAATCAAGTATGAATAATTTTTTATATGGCTTGTAATATTTTATAAATTCTTTTAACATACCATCCCTCCTTGTCTATACTATTATATACCCAATTTGAGTATATGTAATTAAAAAAAGTAATATTAATAGAAATTTAAAAGTTGTATGAAAACTGCATAGTTTACATACAACTTTTTTATATTATTTATTATCTATCGCCTTATCAACTTCATCTAACATAGTATTTGTAGATATAAATCCACCATCACTTAAGTACCAAGAATGAGTATCTAAGTATACTATGTTGCCATTTTTAGCAGCATTAGTTTTATTTACTAAATCATTATTTAATATCTCTTTAGCTGGCTTTTGATTTTTATCATTTGCTATAACTGATTTATCTATAACAAACATATAATCAGCATCTTGACTTGATACGTACTCAAATGATATATCTTGACCATGGTCTGCAGATTTTAAATTACTATCCGTATTTTTAAATCCAAGATTGTTATATATCATTCCAAATCTTGAATCAGATCCAAAAGCACTTAAATTCCCATCACTTACCATTAATGTAGTTGCTTTGTATCCATTTTTAGTAACTTCTTTATTTATATCTTCTATTTTTTTATTTATTTTCTTTAATTCTGACTCTACTTGATCCTCTTTATTAAATATGTCTCCTAATACTTTCATGTTGTATGTAAAAGATTCCATATATTTTCCATCTTCTTTAGCTAAAGATATAGTTGGAGCTATTTCACTTAATTTGTCATAGAAACTATGTTGTCTTCCATTTATTATTATCAAATCTGGTTTAAGTTCATTTATTTTTTCTAAATCTGGTTCTTTAAGTCCGCCTACATTTGCGTATTCACTAGATTCATATTGACTTAAGTAAGGTGGCATAGATGAACTTTGAGCCGTTCCTACTACTACTTCTACTCCTAAAGTTTTTATAGCATCTAATGCTGCATAGTCAAATACTACTACCTTTTTAGGATTTTCTTTTACCTCTGTTGTCCCCAGAGCATGTTCAATTTTTATAACATGATTGTTTTGTTCGCTAGTTTTATCATTTTTCTTAGATCCAAATAGTAATGTTCCTCCTATTAAACCAACTATAACAATTCCTGATATTAACGCCACTTTTTTGTTCATTTTTCTTTTCTCCTTTTTTATAATGATTATCTTTATCAGTTAATATTTAAATTTTTTTAGAAATAAACACAAATCTTATCTCCGTTTATTTCTCTAATATCAAATTCCATATCATATATACCTTCTAAAACTTCTTTATTGATTATATCTTGTGTTTTCCCGTGATTAGCAATTTTACCATCTTTCAATGCTACTATATAGTCAGAATAACAAGATGTGTAATTTATGTCATGCATAACTAATACAACAGTTTTTCCTAATTCATCACATAAGTTTCTAAGAACTTTCATCATTTCAACAGAATGTTTCATATCTAAGTTATTAAGTGGTTCATCTAGAAATACATATTCAGTGTTTTGTGCTATTACCATCGCTATGTAGGCCCTTTGTCTTTGACCTCCACTTAATTCATCTAAATATTTGTTTTGAATATCTTTTAATTTCATAAAATCTATAGCTTCATCTATATATTTTCCATCTTCTTTTGTTAATCTGCCTTCGCTATGAGGATATCTTCCAAAGCTAACTAGCTCTCTAATTGTAAGTTTTAAATTTATATTATTTGATTGTTTTAATATAGCTATTTTTTTAGACAACTCTTTGTTATCCCACTCTTCTAATCTCTTGCCATCTATTAGAACTTCTCCGTTATCCTTTTTCATTAGCCTAGTTATCATCGATAAAACTGTACTCTTTCCAGCTCCATTTGGCCCTATAAATGAAGTTATCTTGCCTTTTTCTATATTTATAGATACTTTATCAACAACATTTTTATTTGAATATTTTTTTATTAAGTTCTCTACTTGTATCATTGATTTTTACTCTCCTTTAATAACAAGTATATAAAGTATAATCCACCTATAAAGTTTATAATTACACTTATAGTAGTTGTAAATGTGAATACTCTTTCCACTAAAAACTGACCTACTACTAAAGTTAATATACTTATTAAAATTGATGCACTTATCAAGTATGTGTGCTTGTATGTTTTAAATAACTGCTTTGCTACATTTACAACTAAAAGTCCTAAAAATGTTATAGGTCCAACTAAAGCAGTTGATATTGAAACTAACATAGCCACAACTATTATTAATTTTTTTACAGCTTTATCATAATTTACACCTAAATTTATTGCATGATCTTTTCCCAAAGATATTACATCTAACATTTTAAGTTCATCATATATAAATGGTATAATAGCTATAATCATTATTACTGACATCATCAAGATTTCTGTATTTACATTACTAAAACTAGCATATAAACTATTTTGAAGTGCAGCATA
>NZ_JBOGBV010000005.1:0-3155 GCF_051656405.1 Paraclostridium sp. | reverse complement strand
CAAGAGTTTCACCAGAAAATAAAATAAGAATAGTAAAAGCATGGCAAAGAAAAGGAAAAGTTTGTGCAATGACAGGAGATGGAGTAAATGATGCTCCAGCTTTAAAACAAGCAGATATAGGTATAGGAATGGGAAGTGGAACAGAAGTTGCAAAAGATGCATCTGATATGGTTTTAGTAGATGATAATTTTGCAACAATAGTAAATGCTGTAGAAGTTGGTAGAACAGTTTATATAAATATTAAAAAATCTATAATGTATTTATTCTCAGGAAACTTAGCGGGAATAATAGCTATATTATTTGCAGTATTTGCAAACTTACCAAATCCATTTACTACAATACAATTATTATTTATAAACTTAGTAACAGATTCATTACCAGCAATAGCACTAGGTCTTGAAAAACCAGAAAAAGGTGTTATGAAAGATGCTCCTAGAGATCCAAATGAAAGTATCTTATCAAAAGGTTCTTTAGGGTTTGTTGCAACTAGAGGGATTATAATAGGTGTTGTCACAATAGCTGCACAATTTATAGGAATGAAACATTCAGCTGAATTAGGAGTATCAATGGCATTTGCAACTCTTACATTATCAAGAATAATGCAGACATTTGCATCAAGATCAAATACAGAAACAATATTTGAACTTGGAATTAAAAGTAATAAATATGTATTAGGTGCAGTTGGAGTTTGTTTAATGATGTTCTCGTTAACATTACTACCATTTATGAGAGAAATATTTACAATGCCAAGTAGTTTTAACTTCACAACTTTAATGACTTGTTTTGGTCTTTCAATACTTGCAACTTTAGCAATGGAAGTTAGTAAAGTTATAAAAAGAAAATAAATTCATATACTTTATAAATAAAAAATTTGGAGGTATATGCATGTATGAGTTTATAGTAATGACAATAACGACTCTTATATTAACTTCTCCAACCATTTTTATAAAGTATATAATAAACCATATGATGAGTATAATTAAATTTTATATTTGTTTAGAACAAATAATAAAATTACAATTAGAAGTTTAATAAAAAGAGTATCGAAAATTTCGATACTCTTTTTTTATCCAACGTATTGCAAAAATAAATTAAACGTATATAATGTTTATATAAATATATATTAAAAAGAGATTATAGACCCCTAAGTGAATTTTAAAGACCATAAAATTTTACTTGGGGTTTTTTGTATTTTAGCAAATTTAGCTAATAATTTTATTTAAATTAATGTAGGTGGAGGAAGTATATGTTTTATAAAAAAAGTGTAGAGGAGACTTTGAGCCAGGTAAATTCTAGCTTAAAAGGATTGAGCTCATCGAAAGCAAGTGAATTTCTAAAAAAGTATGGGCCGAATGAATTAAAAGAAAAATCCAAGGTGCCTATTTGGATGTTATTCCTAGAAACATTTAAAGATCCATTGGTTATTATTTTGTTAATAGCAGCACTTGTACAAATATTTTTAGGGGAAGGTATGGAATCTTTAATTATATTTGCAGTACTAATCTTAAATTCAATACTATCTGTAGTACAAACTAAAAAAGCAGAAAGTTCACTTCAAAGTTTAAAGAAACTATCAGTTCCAAATGCAAAAGTCATAAGAGATAATAAAAAAGTTACAGTTAATTCAAAAGATATAGTGCCAGGAGACATAATAATTTTAGAAGCTGGAGATTATGTTCCTGCTGATGGAAGAATTATAGAATCCCAAACTCTTAAGGTTGTAGAAGGAATGCTTACAGGAGAAGCAGAACCCGTTTTAAAACACAATAAACCAATATTAAAGGATGTAGCATTAGGAGATCAAAAAAATATGGTTTTTAGTGGATCTATGGTCGTTTATGGAAGAGGTGAGTATGTAGTAACACAAACTTCTATGAATACTGAAATGGGAAAAATAGCAGATCTACTTGAAAATGCAGAAAGTAAGCAAACACCACTTCAAATAAAATTAGACGAGTTTAGTAAAAAACTTGGTGTAGGTATAGTAATATTAGCAGCTTTTATATTTTTAATAGATATATTAAGGGGAGCTAAATTAATTGATTCATTTATGTTTGCAGTTGCTATAGCAGTTGCTGCAATACCTGAAGCATTATCATCTATAGTAACGATTGTTCTTGCAGTTGGGACAAACGTTATGGCTAAAAGACAATCCATAGTCAGAAAGCTACCAGCAGTTGAAACACTAGGATCAACAAGTGTAATATGTACAGATAAAACAGGAACTTTAACTCAAAACAAGATGACAGTTGTAGATACATATGTATATAATCCAGAAAGGTCATTAGTATATAACACTAGTTTAGAGGTTGCAGCAGCAAAAGAATTATCAAAACAAGATGAGTTTATAATAATGTGTTCAAGTTTATGTAATGATTCAGATATAACTAGTGAAGGTATTGAAATAGGTGATCCTACGGAAATTGCTCTTATAAATTATACAAATAAAAAAGGTTTTGATTATAGACAAATAAGAAATGAAAATATTAGGATAAGTGAATTACCATTTGATAGTGAAAGAAAGAGAATGTCTACTGTGCATAAGTTAGATGAAGATGTAGTTATGTTTACAAAAGGAGCTCCGGATGTAATATTTAGTAGATGTAAATATGCATTAGTAGGAGATGAAGTAGTTAAAGTAAATGATAAAATTTTAAATAGATACAAGCGTATGAATGAAGAATTTTCTAATAAAGCATTAAGAGTTTTAGCTTTTGCTAGCAAAAGTGTTAAAGATGAAGGTTTTGTTCCAACAGCAAATGATGAAGAAAATCTAACTTTAATTGGGCTTACAGCAATGATAGATCCACCGAGAAAAGAAGTTTATCCAGCTATTAAAAATGCTAAAAAATCTGGTATAAAAACTGTTATGATAACAGGGGATCATAAGACAACAGCAAAAGCTATCGCTAAAGATATAGGGCTATTTACAAATGGAGATATGGCTTTAACAGGGCATGAATTAGATGCATTAAGTGATGAAGAATTAGATAAGGATTTAGATAAAATATCTGTTTATGCAAGAGTTTCACCAGAAAATAAAATAAGAATAGTAAAAGCATGGCAAAGAAAAGGAAAAGTTTGTGCAATGACAGGAGATGGAGTAAATGATGCTCCAGCTTTAAAACAAGCAGATATAGGTATAGGAATGGGAA
>NZ_JBOGBV010000004.1:0-15856 GCF_051656405.1 Paraclostridium sp. | reverse complement strand
TCATTGTACTGTAGAGATTCATTTTCATAAGCTTTTTTTCTTTCTTCTCGATTAGAACTTTCTAGTGCTAATGAATATTGTGATGGATTTAAGTTTGATTTTTTATCCATATTCATAAAAAGATCATATACTTCTTTAGGTAAAGAAGCTATATCACTTATATTACTTAACATTTCTTCTTCCTTAGAATTTAGATAATGCTTTTTATTCCTTCTAATATCATTTAAATACATACTATATTTACTCGATATTTTTTCATTTTTCATAATATCTTTAAAATCTTTATTTGATAGTTTTAAAATTTCTAATTCTAAATTAGAGCAAATAAAACTGTATTCCTTATATACTTTATTCAAACTTTCATTCATATTTAAATAATCATATGATTTATTATTAATATCACTATTTAAAGATACATATGCACTTAATTTTTCTAATTTGGAATCTAATTCTTCTTTTATATTTAATGCATATAGTAGATGTTTTTGAGATTTTGTTACTTTTCCCACATAATTTTCTAGCTCTTTAGTTTCTTTACTAAATTTACTTAGATTTTTTTTCCAATCATTATTACTCTTGTATAATTTGGATATATCCCAAGTAGTAAATTTTGTTGGTTTTTTTTCTTCTTCTTTTTTATCATTTTTAGAAGGTTCTTTTTTACTAGTATCATTTATCATTTCAAGTGCTTTTTCACTGAGAGCTTCACTATTTCCATTTATATCTCGTTTTAATAAAATAGATGCAAATAATATAACTGCAATGACTATAGTTATTACTCTATACATATTTTTCCCCATAAAAAGCCATCCTTTCACTAAGATTATTAGTATTAGGATGGCTTTTTGAATTTATATTATTCAGTTTTTGGAAAATAAGTATTTTGAAAATTATCCACATAATTATCAACATATTCACATATTTAAAATGTTAATTTTTCAACATATTTTATACAAATTTTTTTTATTTATACATTTTATTCTTTAATTATCCACATATTATACATAGTTATTAACATTTTTTATATTTTTTTGTTGATATTTATTTATTTTCAGAATACTACTTTCTAGTAAAAATTGTTTGAATTATTTTTAAATTTGTACATATTTTGTCGAATATTGTATTTTCAACATATTCACAGCTTTAAATCCTATATATATATCCACACTTTATCCACATTTTATTAACATTTTGTGTATAACTTGTGGATTTATGGGTTTAATGTTTAAATACTTTACTCACAAGTACCGTCATATCATCATGAATATTATTATTTTGTATATCAAGAGCTCTATTTAAAATTTCATTTGAAATTTCTTTTGGATTAGTCGTCTCTAATCCTTTTAAAAAATATATAAGCCAATTGTCACCTAAATTTTTGTTTTTCCCAGCATCAACAATTCCATCAGAAACCATAATTATATAATCTCCATCTTTTAATTTCCTACTATCTCTGTCTATATTTATATCTGATAGTATTCCTACTGGCAACGAAGCACTAGATATAAGCTCTATTTCTCCATTACTTCTTTTTATATAAGTTGAACAAGCTCCCATTTTAATAGTATTTAATACTCCCTTATTTAAGTCAACGATTCCTAAGTCTAATGTCGAAAACATCTCATCTGATGATTTAAGCATTAATATATTATTTATAGTGTCGATTATTATTTCTTCATCTATGTTAGAATCCATCATATTCTCTAATATATCTATAGTTACAGATGATTCTTCATATGCCTTTCTTCCTTTACCCATTCCATCACTTATAGCTACCATATATTTACCATCTGAGACTTCCATATAAGTGTAATTATCTCCAGAAATTATATATCCATCTTTAGACATATTCGAAACTTCCGTTGCAATTTTAAATTCTTGTCTTTTAGTTAATTTTATTTTGCATTGCCCTCCTGTACAAGTACATCCAACTTTCCTTGCAACTAACTCTTCTCCTAAAACATTAGATATAATATTAGTTATTTTTCTTTCACATAATTTATTATCATTGCAAGTTTCTTTTTCTATCAAAACTTCAAAACCATCGCTGTCTGTAGATATATAATTAAGTTTTTTTACATTTATATTATTTCTATCTAATTCAACAAGCAAATTTTTTTCCATCTCCATATCGAATGTTATATCTTTATCTAATTCTTTAGCCATGCTTTCAATTGATTTAGACATGTATCTTATTTGATTTGCTACTAATTTCCTATTTTCAGAAAATTTTTGTTCCCAACTATAATCTAATGCAAACATCTTATAATAATAATTAGATGCCTTAACAATACTTTCAGGTTTTATACAATCCTTTTTAAAATCAATAGGTATATTTTCTAAATAAATTTCACCACTATCCTCTAACTCTTCTAATATTCTATTCAGCATTGTATAAGTGTAATTAAATTTTGAATCCCAGCATCTTCTTCTCATTCCACAACTTTTACACTCATCATTATGTACCATATCTATTATGTGTGCGATATCTTTCTGATCTAATATTTTTTCTTTTTCCCTTACTCTATCAAAAGTATTTGCTAAGTCTGAATAGGTTTTATACATCCCTCTTAATCTATTATTAGTTATTTCTCTATTCCTAGCTAAATAATCTTCAACTCCATCTTTAAGACCACCATTACCTCTTATAGTTTTTTCTATTCCTTTTATTACCTTATCAGGAATAAGTATTACTAATACACTAGCTATCAAAATATCTCTGACTTCCATAATATTAGATCCTATTCCAGATGTATAAATATAAATCAAACTCCAACCTACTATATATCCTGCTATACTTAAATACTTATTAACTTTATTAAATCCACCTGAAATCAGTCCCGCAAATGCATAAATACCCATATACATACTAGATACAAGATTATTTATAAAGTAAACTAATCCAATTATAACTCCACTAGATGCACCTAGTGCTGCACCACCTGTAATAGATAATATTAATATAGTCATTGTTGTTAAAACATTTCTAATAGATATCCCAAGCAAAGATACTTCCCCTATTCCCATTATGCTAAAGATTACAATAATTGTTAAAGCTACTATTTCTTCATTAGAGGTGACAGTCCTTGAAGCCCTTTTATTTATAACAGCTACTCCATAAGAAAAAATATACGTTCCAACAAACATTAGAATACATTCAACTAAAGCTATACTTAAATTATATACGTAACTTCCAAATATAAGAGCTTGTCCAATAGATATAGGAATCATTATTAATGTTCCTATAATTGATATCTTATTTATCGATTTTATATTTTTAATATGACTAGAAACGATTTGAATAATAATTATACAAATTGAGTATTTTATAATATTGGGTACTTGATTAAACGATAATACTGTCCCTGCTAAAGTAGCTATAAATACAGGAAATTTATACTTATCTATAATAGATACACATAAGAAAAAAGCTACACCCAATGGGGCTATATTATCCACAACCATGGCTCTACTAAGTAAAAATCCAAATAGACATAAAACAAGTGTATTTGTATCTAAAAAATTAACTTGTCCTATATTTTTAAAAACTAAATTTCTTTTATTAACCGCTATACTTCTTTCCATAAAAAAACCTCCCCCTGTTATTTTCATACTGAAATTGTAACAAATGGGAGATATCTTTTTTGTCATAATAGGTAGCTAATACATCATAATATTAAGACATTTTTTTTGCGTTTTGACATAATAACCCTTCCAAATTATCGTACTCACTTACTATAATTTTTTCTTTTTCTAAGTTTTTCATTATTAAATTTAAAATTGCTACACCAGCTGTTATAATATCCGCTCTTTTTGGTTGTAGCCCTTTTAAGTTTTTCTTATCATTTAATGTCATCTTTTTTAAATTTTGTAAAATATTATCTAAATCTTTTTTGCATATTTCACTTTCATGGATTTTTTCCATAGAATATGTTTCTAATTCCTGATTCATAGCTGAAACAGAAGTTATTGTCCCTCCGATACCAACTACTGATTTTATATTTTCTTTTTTTAATGTATTGAGAGTTTTATTTATAGTTTCAAATATAAACTTTTCCATATTTTCAAACTCTATTCCAGATATAGGATCATGCTTTAAAAATTTTTCAGTCATTCTTAAAGCTCCAACATTTTCACTTTTACAGAATTCAATCCCTTCAGAACCTCCTAAAATAAATTCTGTAGACCCTCCTCCTATATCTATAGCTAATATACTCTCTTTATCTTCTAACCCCTGTAAAATCCCTGCAAAGCCTAAATTAGACTCCTCTTCTCCAGTTATTATATCTACATCTATATTTAATTCTTTTTTTGCTCTATTCACAAAATCCAATTTATTTTTGCTATCTCTTAATGCCGATGTACCTATACAATATACTTTTTTACAACCTTTAGATTTCGCTAAAACTGAAAACTCCTTTAAAGCTTCAATATTTCTTTCTATAGCTTCTTTTGATATGTAACCTTCACTGTCTACACCTTGTCCAATTCTAGTCGTGTTTACAAACTTTTCTCTATTTAAAAGTTTGCCATCTATATAATCTGCAACTAATAATCTCATCGAATTTGTTCCTATATCTATAGCTCCTAATTTCAATTAACTAACCTCCTATTAATGTAATTTAAAAAATGTAGATATAAATAGAGGAAGTAATTAATTACTTCCTCTATTTATATCTACATATATTATTTCATTTGGCTTTACCATTTTCAATCTATTTCTGGCTATGTCCTCTACATATTTATCATCATCTAAGCTTTTCTTGGATTCTTTTAATCCTTTAATCTCTTTTTCTGTGTCTTTTATTTCTTTTTTCAAAGAAGCAATTTCATTATTATATTTAACAGATTTAAAAATTTGAGTCGTAAACCCACCTATAAGTGACATTACTAAAAAAGATAAAAACATTCCAACAATTAGATATTGACCTAAAAATTTTTTTCTTTTGTTCATAATCTCTCCCCTTACGATTTAACTTTTACTCTTTTTAACTTACCTAACTTATATTTCATGAATATCGCCATTCTTAAAATTAAATTAGGTATATAAAATATAGTATCAAATAATAAGTGTATTGAGTAGATTATAACGTAATACAAATTAACCGAAATCTTGCACGTACATACCAAAATTCGCCTTATAGTGTTAATAACAAATCCTATTGACTTATTTAATACTTTTAGTATAAATTTACTGATAGTATTATAATAAATAATAAATCCTATAAATAAAGCAATGAAATGATAATATCTTAAATCAAAAGATTCTATAACATTTATAGTTACAAAAACAAGCAAAGTTACAATTATCCAAAATAATACATCATAAAAAACCGAGAAAATTTTTATTATATTAAAGTTTTGTTTAAAAGCTCTGTATAGATCAAATAAAACCCCTATAAATATTCCACCATATATTGTTGCAAAAAATGCTCCGAGGTCCTGAGTGAATGGTATCATTATTTAAATAACTTCTTAAAGAAATTTTCTTGAGTTTCCTTAGCTTTACTGTAATTTATTCCATTTATAGTGCCTGTCACAGTAATAACTTTTTCGTCTATACTAAGCTTACTCATGTCTAAATTTTCTCCATCTACAATCATATCTCCAGATGTAGTTCTTATTTCTACTTTTTTATCATTGAAAGAGTATATATGCTCTACTCCAGAAATAGTTAAACTTGATCGATTGTTTAAGCTTATACTATGTTCCATAATATCCCTCCATATTAAATCTTTATAATTAACCTAATATAAATATACGAGGGATATTTAAAATTTATTCTATTATCTCAAACATTTCTTTAGCATCATTTTTTAATACATGCTCTTTTATTTCTTTTATTTCAAATTTCATTAGTTTTTCACCAAATTGAATTTCAAGAATATCGCCTGTATTAACTTCTGATGATGATTTAGCTAACTTACCGTTTATAGTAACTATACCTTTATCACAAGCCTCTTTAGCCACTGTTCTTCTTTTTATTATTCTTGAAACTTTTAAAAATTTATCTAATCTCATCTATGAAAACCTCCTTATATAGAAAAAGTGTGGAAAATCCACACTTTTAAATATAAATAAAATTATCCATTTATTATATCTTTTAATCCCTTTCCAGCTTTGAAAACTGGTGCCTTAGAAGCTGGTATATCTATAACTTCTTCTGGGTTTCTTGGGTTTCTTCCTTGTCTTGCTGCTCTTTCTCTAGTTTCGAAAGTTCCAAATCCTACTAATTGAACTTTTTCTCCTGATACTAATGCTTCTTCAACTGATTTCATGAAAGCATTTAATGCTGCTTCTGCTTCCTTCTTTGTTAATTCACTCTTTTCTGCCATTTTTGCTACTAATTCAGCTTTATTCACGTTACTTACCTCCTAAAAGTTTATATTATAGAATTTTATAATCAATATTAGATAAAATTCTAGATTTTTAACAAAATACCTTCTGCTTACTAAATTTTTTTAGATTCATTCCAAATTTCATCCATCTCTTCTAATGACATATCTTCTAATTGTTTATTTAAACTTATAGATCTGTTTTCTATAAATTCAAATCTATTTACAAATTTTTCAGTAGTCAAGTTCAATGCTTCTTCTGGATTTATATCTAAAAATCTAGCAAGATTAACTATGGAGAATAGTAAATCTCCTAGCTCTTCCTTTATGTATTTTATATTTCCTTGTTTGTGTTCGTCAAGTAATTCTTTATATTCTTCTACAATTTTTTTAAAAACATCGTCAATATCATCCCAGTCAAACCCTACCAAAGATGCCTTATATTGTACTTTTTTAGCCTTTGTTAGTGCCGGTAAACTATTTGGAATTCTTTTCAATCCTTCTGTTACCGTAGATTCACCTTTTTCCTTCTTTTTTAACTCTTCCCAAGTTTTGTCATATGTATTCATATCCACTTCTTCATTTTTAAATACATGAGGATGTCTAAATATTAATTTTTCACAAATACTATTAGTAATTTCTTTTAAATCGAAGTAGCCTTCCTCTTTACCTATTTGTGAGTGAAAAACAACATGAAGTAAAATATCACCTAGTTCTTCTATCATTTCATCAATATCATCATTATCTATAGCTTGTCCAAGTTCATATGCTTCTTCAATTATATGAGATTTGAGAGATTTATGTGTTTGTTTCTTATCCCAATCACATCCATTTTCTCCTCTAAGCTGTTCAACTATATTTTCTAGATCTTTTACTGTATTATACATAGTTTTATCAGATTTTGGAATATATAAACTTGTTAAATAATCAAATTCATTGTCATTTCTATCAAGTTCATATAATTTAACATACTTTTTGCTTTCTAAATCTTTAACACCTGCAGCTTTTACTATACATATTTCTTGTTCATCATCATAATTTTCCATTAATGCTAGCTTTACATTTGATGCTATAAATCTATCATAAATTTGAGTAATTATCATGCTAGTATTTGTATCTATATAGCTATTTTCAATTTCAAATGCATCTACTAATTTAAATCCCTCCGATGGATCAACTTCTAAATAGTTAAACATAGCATCTACAAAGCTCATAGAAGCTATTATTTCCACTTCTACGCCTTTTCTATGCGCAATCCCAGCAATTATGCCTACAGTCTTTTCTGCAACCCTAGGATGTCCAGGTACTGCATATACAAGATCTCCATTTTGTGATTCTTCAATTATAAAATTCGATATATTGTTATAAACATTATCAAAGTTTTCATCTTGATTATAAAAATTATCTAAAGATGTATATTTTATCTCATTCTTTAACTTATCAATTATAGGATGTTTCTCTGTTCTAAGAAAAACTCTAGAGCTATTTTTTAAAACATCTAAAGCCCCTTGGCTTATTAAAGAATATTCTCCTGGTCCAAGACCTACTATAGTTATTTTTCCCATATAAAATTCTCCTTATCATGTGAAAATAAAGGAAATTACTTTTGTAAGTATTTCCTTTATTTTCATATATATATACATTATTTCATAAGTTTTAGCTTTTTAAGAACTTTATAAACTTTATCTCCTTTAGGCATACTTAATAATTCTTTTTTTCTTATTCCACCTAATGCTATTGTAAAAATTATATAAATTATACCTCCAATAGCTATTGATACTACAGTCGATAAAGCATTTCCTAACATTCCTACCATAAAACTATAACTTAATTTTACTGATATAAACATAATCAATACAATTATTAATGGTTTTATAAAGAATGTTTTAACTGACAGTCTCATATTCATTGCCTTTTTTATGTAAATTAGTTCAAGCATAGCAGCTACGAAATAAGCAGTTACAGTCCCTAATGCAGAACCTATAACATTTATCTCTGGTATTGCTGTTAAAGTGTAACTAATTGCTATTTTAAAAGCCATTCCTATCACTAAACAAATAACAGGAACAATCGGTTTTCCCATTCCTTGAAGTATACCATTTAAACTCTGTATAAGTCCTAAAAATACTACACAAGGTGTTAAAAATAATAGTATAGTTCCAACAGAAGATGGCTGTGATGGATATAAAAGTTTCATTATAGGATGTGCTAAAGACGCAATACCAAAAGCTGCTGGTAAAACAATCATTAAGGTTACTTTTATAGCACTTTTAGTTTCTTTTATCGCTTTAGCTCTATTTCCTACAGCGTAAGCTTGTGATATTGTTGGTACTAAACTCATACTCATAGCAACGGTTATAACTGCTGGTAAGTTGATTATAGCCATAGCCATTCCTGTTAATTGCCCAAACATTACATTTGCCTCAGTTTGGCTAAAACCAGCTTCTACTAATCTCCTTATAACAATTACAGTATCTATCATATTTACTAACGGCATAACAGAAGCCCCTATAGTTATAGGTACTGCTACTACAAGTAATTTTTTAAGTATTCTAGATACACTTTCTTCCCTAAATTTTTTACTTGATTTTATTTCTCTTTTTATAGTTTTCAACTTAAATAAATAAGCTAAAATTAAATATATAATAGATGCTATAGCACCTATAGTTGCACCCATTATGGCACCTGCTGCACCTTGTTCTGGTCCAGGGTTTGGCCCAAGACTGTACATAAAAAGGTAAGCTAGCGTTATTCCTAATATAACTCTAAAAAGTTGTTCACTTATCTGAGAAATAGCTATATGAGTCATTTCTCTTCTTCCTTGAAAATATCCTCTATAAGATGACATTACTGGTACAAATAAAAGGGCTGGTGAAATAGCAATCATTGCATATTTTGCGCCTGGATTTTTCATTATATCATTTACTATAAAGTCTGCTCCAAAGA
The DNA here is from genome assembly GCF_051656405.1 of Paraclostridium sp. Taxonomy (GTDB): domain Bacteria; phylum Bacillota; class Clostridia; order Peptostreptococcales; family Peptostreptococcaceae; genus Paraclostridium. The sequence continues at coordinate 6,575 of NZ_JBOGBV010000004.1, read as the reverse complement.
AAAATATACAAAACGCTACAAACCCAGTTATTGAAAGCACCGAGTAAGATACTTTAAAAACTTTATGTGCCCCTTTATAATTACCTATAGCCATTTTTTCCGAAACCAATTTAGCTAGAGCAGTTGGAAAACCTGCAGTTGCTAAAGTTAAAAATAAAGTATACACAGGATATGCTGCTTGATAATATCCCATACCTTCTGCACCTATTAAATTCCCCAAAGGTATTCTGAAAAATGCACCTATTATTTTAACTAAGATTCCTGCTAATCCTAGTATTAATGCCCCTTTCAAGAATGAGTCTTTTCCCTTATTGTTACTCATAATTCCCCTCCATATTATGTTGTATAACAAACTCTAATATAACATATATGCTATTGTAGATTCAATAATTACCTTGCAAACTTTAAAAGACCCTTTAATTAAAGGGTCTTTTAAAAAATACTATTGAACTTGTTTACCTAAAAAATTAGCTGCCACTTTAAGTAGTTTCTCATCACTTTCATTTAGCCCTGCTTCATCCTTAGACACTAAGCCTATAGATCCTATACAATCTCCAGATGAGCTAACTATAGGCATTATTATTTGCATTTTATAGTCCATAGAATCGTCTTTGTATAGTGCAACTAATTTGTTATCTTTTACATGAGTAGAAATTCTATTTTCTATAAGATCTTCTAATTCCCTACTTATACTTTTTTCTTTGTAATCTTTTTTAGGTAGTTTAGATACAGCTATTATTGAATCTAAATCTGTTACCACAACTCCATGACCTAAAGTTTCTCCCAAAGTTTCTGCGTATTCTTGAGAAAATTCATTAAGCTCTCCAATTGGAGAGTATTTTTTTAATATTACTTCTCCATCTTTAGCTGTAAATATTTCTAAAGGATCTCCTTCTCTAATTCTTAGAGTTTTTCTTATTTCCTTTGGTATAACAACTCTTCCAAGGTCATCTATTCTTCTAACTATTCCTGTAGCTCTCATATCAGATTAATACCTCCATTAGTAACTTTGAACTTATTTTTACCAACGTTAAGAAAAATATACAAAAAAAACCTATACCATTATAATAATGGTATAGGTTTTTTTTATATGTTAATTTTTAAAGCTTCTTTTTCATTTGTTTCAACGTCTGCTTTATCTGTTAACTGTTTAACTTTTTCAGTATATTTTTGATATAATAAGTTTTGTTTTATGTTATCTTTAACTTCATCAAATGTATATTCTTTATATTTTTTATCAGTTACTTTTATTATATGATATCCATATTGAGTTTTTACTACATTAGATATATCACCTTTATCCATTGCAAATGCAGCTTTTTCAAATTCTGGAACCATTTGACCTTTTGAGAAGAATCCTAAATCTCCACCTTTAGCTGCAGAACCTTTATCATCTGAATTTTCTTTAGCAATCTTAGCAAAATCTCCTCCTGCCTTAACTTTTTCATAAAGATCATCAGCTTTTTTCTTAGCTTCTTTCTGTTTTTCCTCTGAAAGAGGTTTGTTAGTCTTTTGATCAACTGTTGATATTAATATGTGAGATGCTTTAACTTCATCATCCACATAATTTTTTTTGTTTTCTTCATAATACTTTTTCATTTCAGCTTCAGTTATTTTTGTATTTTTATCAAAGTTATTTTTAAAGTTTTGTATAGTTATATCTTTTTCTAATTGAGATTTTAAAAATTCATCATCAATACCATTGTCTTTTAAGAATTTTTCATAATCTTTATCTTGCTTTACACTTTCTTTTAATTGTTTAAATTGCTTATCAACTTCTGATTGTTTAGCTTCTAATTTATCTTTTTTTGCTTGTTGGTATATAACTTGCTCTTGTACCATTTGTTGTAAAATAGCCTTTTTCATTTCATCTTTGTATTTTACACCCTCTTTAATTTCTTGATCCCATAAATCCTTACCATACATTTTAGAAATAGATTCTTTATAAGTTTCAACTGTTTTTTTATAATCAGATGCAGTTATTTCAACTCCATTTACAACTGCTACAGGTTTTTCATTACCACACGCAGTCATCGCTACCCCTAAAAGAACTACCATTATTAACGATATTATTTTTTTCAATTTCAACATCCTCTCTAATTTTTTATTTTTTTGAATTACACATTTGCTCAAGTATATTTTCTAATTCTAAAATTATCTTATATCCATTTTTTTCCTTAGTTTTGTATCTCGTTTGTGGTAAAAGAATAATTTCATCTTTTGCCATTCTAACTTTTTCTATACCTAACTTTTTACATAATGTTTTCATGTACGCAATAGACATAAGCGCATTTACAGACTTCGGAATATCAGAGAATCTATCCTCTAATTCATCTTTTATATCATTTAAATCTTCTTCATTTTCTATAGAAGCAATTTTTTTGTACATTTCGATTTTTATAATTTCATCTTCTATATAGCTATCAGGAATGTATGCATTTACAGGTAAATCTATTTCTACATCTATTTCTTCCTCTACTATTTCTCCTTTTACTTTTCTTATTGCATCATTTAACATTTTAACATATAAATCATATCCAATGACAGCCATATGTCCATGTTGTTGTGGACCTAGTATATTTCCAGCTCCTCTAATTTCTAAGTCCCTCATAGCAATTTTAAATCCTGATCCAAACTCTGTAAACTCTTTGATGGCTTTTAATCTTTTTTCTGCAATCTCACTTAAAACTTTATCCTTTTCATACATAAAGTAAGCATATCCTTGCCTATTACTTCTTCCAACTCTACCCCTTAGCTGATATAGTTGGGCTAATCCCATTTTATCAGCATCATAAACTATCATGGTATTAGCATTAGATATATCCATCCCAGTTTCTATTATAGTTGTACATACAAGAACATTATATTCTTTATTTAAAAATCCTAATATAATATTTTCTAACTCTTTACCAGTCATCCTTCCATGAGCAACAGCTATTTTAGCATCTGGAACTAATTTTTGAATCATACTTGCCATTTCATCTATTCTTTCAACTCTATTATATACAAAAAATACTTGTCCATCCCTAGCAATTTCTCTTTCTATCTCATCTTGTATTATACTCTCTTTACCTTCTACAACATATGTTATAACTGGATATCTCTCTTGAGGTGGTTCTTCTATAACACTCATATCTCTTATTCCACTTAAAGACATGTGTAAAGTTCTAGGGATAGGTGTTGCTGATAATGTTAAAACATCTACTGTTGATTTTATCTTTTTTAAAGATTCCTTATGTTTTACACCAAATCTTTGTTCTTCATCAATTACCACTAAACCTAAATTAGGAAGATCTATATCTTTAGATATTATTCTATGAGTTCCTATAATTACATCTACCAATCCTTTTCTAGCATCCTCAATTATTTGTTTTTGCTCTTTTGGAGTCTTAAATCTACTTAATACTTCAACTCTTATAGGGTAATTTTCAAACCTAGCCCTAAATGTATTGTAATGCTGCTGAGCAAGTATTGTAGTAGGAACTAATACTGCAACTTGCTTTTGGTCCATACAAGCCTTAAAAATTGCTCTTATAGCTACCTCTGTCTTTCCATAACCAACATCGCCACATATAAGTCTATCCATTACCTTGTTAGACTCCATATCCTTTTTAGTTTCTTCTATAGCTTTTATTTGGTCATCTGTTTCTTGATAAGGGAATAAAGTTTCAAATTCACCTTGCCATAAAGTATCTTTGCTAAATTTGTATCCTTTTATTTTTTCTCTTCTTGCATATAGTTCTACTAAATCTTTGGTCATGTCTTCTATTTCTTTTTTTACTTTAGCTTTAGCCTTTGACCATTCATTACTACCAAGTTTATTTAATTTAATTTTTTCTGTATCTGATCCTATAAATTTCTGTATCTTATCCATTTGGTCTATAGGTACATATAAATTATCTCCACCTTGGTATACAACTCTCATATAGTCTTTTTTTACACCATTCACACTTAGTTGATCTATACCTACATATCTACCAACACCGCTATTTTCATGTACAACATAGTCTCCTACATTTAAATCTAAGAAACTTTCTATCTTTTGACCTTTATTAGATTTTTTAGTTTTCACTGTTTTAGCTCTTTTGTTTGAGCCTATCATTTCTTTATCGGTTATAACATCAAATTTTATAGACTTATATTGGAAACCTGAAGTTATATTACCTACAACTATAACAATTTGTGATGATTGAATATCTATATCTCTTTTTCTAGATAAAATACTTTCTGTTCCTAAATTTAATAGTTCCTTGTTTAACTTTTTAGCTCTATCATAAGTGTTAGTTGCTAAAATAATTTTATGTCCATTATATTTTAATCTATTTAACTCTTCTGCTAAAATGTCTATCTTTCCATTAAAAGTAGGTATTTCTCTACTTTCAAAGTTAACTATGCTTCCTATATTAAATTCTTTAACAGCTTTAGTTAATAGCATATTTAATATCAATTTTTTCTCTTCTACTAAATATTCTAAATCTGAATAATGATAAAGCAATTTACCTTGTTCTTTTAAAGCTAATCCTCTTTCTAGATTTAACTTATAATTTTCTTTAAACTCTGATGTATAGTTTTCACATCTTTCTTTCAAACGAGATAAATCATTTATAAATACTATTGCGTCTTCTTTTAAGTAAGTAAAAATACTTTTGTTTTCTTCCTCATACATATAATCTATATAATTTTCTACACCTTCAAAATACGTTTTGCTAGCTATATTATCTAAACGTTTATATACATCGTCATCCGTAAATTTATGAGTATCTTTTTTTATTTTCTCAATAGTAGCATTCACATCTTCAGGGTATATAAATTCCCTTGATGGTGTTATTGTACATTTTTTTATTTTTTTTATAGATTTTTGAGTAAAAACATCAAAAGTTCTTATAGATTCAATTTCATCATCAAATAGTTCTATACGTATAGGTGTATCATATTCTAAAGAGAATATATCTATTATTCCACCTCTAACACTGAACTGTCCAAAACCTTCTATTTTAGACACTCTTTCATATCCTAAAGAAACTAGCTTTTTTGATAATTCGTCTAAATCTACTGCATCTCCTATTTTATAGGTAAAAATATTTTTCTTTAAAATATCTTTAGGTATATACTTTCTAAGTATAGCTTCTGCAGATGTAACTATAATTGTATTCTCTCTGCCTATCATCTTTAAAAGTACTTTTAATTTTTTTGCTTCTTCATTTCTATCCTTTGCATCTAAATGATAAAAATAGATATCTTGTGAACTTAAATAGTCCACTTTATCCTTCATATAAAAACATAAATCTTCATATACTTTTTTAGCTTCTAAATCAGTATTTGCAACATATAAAATTTGCTTCTTTAAATCACTAAATATAGAGTAAGCTATATTGGATTTCTGAGCTTGCAATAATCCGTTTACAAGCAATGCACTTTTATTATTTTCAATATTATTTATTATGTCTTTATATTCTTTAGAATTTTGCAAAGGAGATATAAAAATATCAGACATATTCAAATCCCCCTTATAACCTAACCATTATATTTATTCATTGCTAAATCTATATTTTCTCTAATCATGCAATCCACAGATTTAGCTGCTTTTTCTAAGCCATCTTGAATATCTTCTGACTCTTCTTTTCTAAATCTAGATAGTACAAAATCTGCTAAGTCCTGTCCTGGTCTTGGCTTTGATACTCCAACTCTAATTCTTGGAAATTCATTAGTCCCTAAACACTTTAAAATAGATTTCATTCCATTATGAGTTCCGCCACTACCTTTTTTTCTTATTCTTATTTTTCCAACATCTAAGTCTATATCATCATATATAACAACTATATTTTCTGAATCTACTTTATAGTAATTATATATATCAATTAAAGTTTCTCCACTTAAATTCATATAAGTTTGTGGTTTTACCAATAAGACTTTTTCAGTTCCTACTCTACCTTCACCTATAAGCGCCTTATGTTTTATTTTCGTTACGCTTATGCCATATTCCTTTGCCAAAATATCTATAACATTAAATCCAACGTTATGTCTTGTGTTTTCATATTGTTTTCCTGGATTTCCTAATCCTACTATTACATACATTTTCATTCCTCCTTATATCTTGTTTCAATTTAAAAATTGCTTTAAAATTTTTATATTAGTAACATACTGTTTTGTTCTAAAAATATCACAGTCAATGTACCTAAAGAAATCCATGGCGCAAGAGGAATATATGATCCTATACGCTTCTTTTTCGTAATCAACATATACATGCCATATATACCCCCAATTACAAAAGATATAGGTATTATGTATATACACTTTTCTATTCCTATACAAAAACAGCACAAAGCATAGACTCCTATATCTCCTGAGCCTACACCTTTCGTTATTTTAACCACTACATACGGAATCATAAATCCAAATACCAATCCCATCAAATGATCTATTATTATTCCTCTTGTTATCAATATAATAAATCCTTGAACTATTATACCACTAATCGTAGTTATATCGTATATATACATTGTATAATAGTCCACTATAGATATCACTATTAAAAAACCTATTAGTATTGAGTACATTATAAATTCTTTACTTAA
>NZ_JBOGBV010000003.1:0-6961 GCF_051656405.1 Paraclostridium sp. | reverse complement strand
AATCAAATCTTGAAGTTATACTCTTACCTCCAACAGTTAAGTATGCATATACTTCTGCCCCCATAAGCTCACTTATTTCTACTGTAGCATTAAATATTGTATCTTGGCTGTTATCTATAAATATATCTTCTATATGAATATCTTCTGGTCTTATTCCTAATACAACTTCTTTACCTATATAACCGTTTTTCTTTAATATATCTGCTTTTGTTTTGTCTAACGCTATTTTAAAATCTTTAGCATTTGCGAAAACAACACCATTTGCTTCAGATATATTACAATCTATTAAGTTCATTTGAGGAGCTCCTATAAATCCTGCAACGAACATATTGTCTGGATTATCATACACATGCTGTGGAGTATCTATCTGTTGAATAACTCCATCTTTCATTATAACTATTCTATCTGCCATAGTCATAGCTTCTACTTGGTCATGTGTTACATATATAAATGTAGTTCCAAGTTTTTTGTGTAACTTTGTAATTTCTGTTCTCATTGCAGTTCTAAGCTTAGCATCTAAGTTTGATAATGGTTCATCCATTAAAAACACCTTAGGATTTCTTACTATCGCTCTTCCTAGCGCAACCCTTTGTCTTTGTCCACCTGATAATGCCTTTGGTTTTCTATCTAAAACTTTTTCTAAATCTAATATTCTTGCAGCTTCTCTAACTTTAGAATCTATTTCAGTTTTCGGCATTTTTCTTAGTTTAAGCGCAAATGCCATATTCTCATATACGCTTAGATGCGGATATAATGCATAGTTTTGGAAAACCATAGCTATATCTCTATCTTTTGGTGCTACATCATTTACTATTTTATTTCCTATATATAACTCCCCTGATGATATCTCTTCAAGACCTGCTATCATTCTAAGCGTTGTAGACTTTCCACAACCAGATGGCCCTACTAAAACAACAAATTCTTTATCTTCTATATCTATATTTACATCTTTTACTGCTTCATAACCATTATCATATGACTTCCCTATATTTTTTAAAATTACTTCTGCCATTTTTAATCTCCCCCAAACCATATTTAATATAGTTTAAGTATATATTAAAAACGTTTTCATATATATAGTCATATTGTCTAAATAATTTCATTCAATTTGTACAAGAAGTACTATTTATTTGTAATCTTCATATACTGCTGATGCTAAAATTTTATTTATTTTATCCATCATAGTTGTAAATTTTTGTTCACATTCTAAATAACTTTTTAAATCTTTATTAGCAGATATTTGCTTCTTTAAATCTTGTGATATCTTTAATGTTTTACTATCTAATTTTACCCCTCTTAATTTTTTCGATCTTATGTCCATTTCGATTTTTTTATGATTATTTAAAATTAATTCATAGTTTGGATTAGATCTTACAACTTTCATATACTTTCTAAATTCTTTATATTCTTTACTGTCTTTTATATCACTTGCAAGTTTTGTAGTACTTTCATATACCCCCATGCTTCTCCTCCTAAAAAAAAGATTGAATATAATATATTATATTCAATCTTTCTGTTTTATACCTCCATTATAATAGGAAGTATCATAGGATTTCTCTTAGTTCTTTGATATAAGTAATCTTTTAAGTTATCCTTTATATTATTTTTTAAGTAAGCCCATTCTTTTATATGACTTTGTTCACAAGCTATTAAAACATTCTTTATAACAGTTTTAGCTCCATCCATTAAGTCCTCAGATTCTCTTACATATACAAATCCTCTAGATATTATGTCAGGCCCTGCTAAAACTTTTCCATCTTCTTTAGATATTGTAACTACAACTATCATTAATCCATCTTCTGATAGATGCTTTCTATCTCTTAAAACTATGTTTCCTACATCTCCAACTCCAAGTCCATCAACTAATACATTTCCAGTTGGTACATGTGATGCAACTTTTGCTGAAGTTTTATCTAATTCTAAAACTTCACCTGTTTTCATTACAAATATATTTTGACTTGGCATCCCTAAATCTTCTGCTATCTCTGCATGTTTCTTTAACATTCTGAACTCACCATGAGCAGGCATGAAGAACTTAGGAGCTACTAATCTATGCATTAATTTTAATTCTTCTTGTCTAGCATGACCTGAAACGTGTATATCCGCTGCATCATCATAAACAACTTCTGCACCTTTTTCAAATAAACAGTTTACAACTTTAGAAATAAGTTTTTCATTCCCTGGTATTGGATGTGCTGATATTATTACTAAATCACCTTGTCTTATTTCTACTTTTTTATGTTCAGCTGATGCCATTCTAGCAAGTGCTGACATAGGCTCTCCTTGAGATCCAGTTGTTATTATAACTAATTCATTATCTTCATATCTATGGATATCATTTAAATCTATTATCATTTCATCATCTATGTCTATATATCCTAGTTCTCTTGCTACAGCCATAACGTTAACCATAGATCTTCCTGATACAGCAACTTTTCTTCCGAATTTTTGAGCAGCATTAACAATTTGTTGTAATCTGTGTATATTAGAAGCAAATGTTGCAACTATTATTCTGCTGTTGTTAGCCTTTGCAAATAATCCATCCAGTCCTGTTCCTACAGTTCTTTCTGATGGGTTATATCCTGGTCTTTCAATGTTTGTACTATCAGCAAGCATTAATAATACGCCTTTTTTGCTTAATTCACATATTCTTTGAAAATCCATTACTTCTCCATCTATAGGAGTTAGGTCTATTTTGAAGTCCCCTGTATGGAATATTATTCCTTGGTCAGTATGAACTGCTATTGAACAAGCATCTGGTATACTATGATTTACTTTTAAAAACTCTACTTCAAAGTTTTTAAGATTTATAGCTTGACCTGGAGTTATAACATTTAAATTTACATTATTTAATTTGTGTTCTTTTAATTTTACTTGTATAAGTCCAACCGTTAACTTAGAAGCATATACTGGAACATTTATCTTTTTTAATACATATGGTAATGCTCCGATATGGTCCTCATGACCATGAGTTATAAATATTCCCTTAACTCTGTCCTTATTCTTCACTAAGTAAGTTACATCTGGTATAACTATATCTACCCCTAGCATCTCTTCTTCTGGAAAACTTAACCCTGAATCTATAACGATAATCTCATCTTTATATTCAATAACAGTCATGTTTTTTCCGATTTCGTTTAGCCCACCCAGGGCCATAACTTTAATTTTATTCAAACTCTTTTTGAACAATTGCATCATCTCCTTTTGTCCTAACTTTTCGCACTTTTTAAATTTCACTCTTTAAAACGTTCCTTAACGAACATACAAATAATATCAAATCACGCACTCTTTACCAGTTATTATAATTGTATCACAAGTTGAAGTATATTTTAAGATATATTTAAAATACATTTACCGTATTGTTTTGACAAACTATAATTATTTTGCTATTCTCAAAATATAATATTTTGGGAGGTTATAATGCGTGGTAAAACTCATTTCACTATAGGTATATTGGCTTCACTGCAAGCTTCTATCCTATTTAATAAACCAATTTCTCTAATGAATATTGGAATCTGTTCATTATTTTCAATACTACCTGATTTAGACACGTCAAACTCCGTTATATCTAATACACTTTTAAATCATAATACATCTAAAAAGATTTATAAGATTATTGTTTATACATTAGATATATTAATTTTTTTAATATCTTTAAAAATAAATGAAAATTTTTTCATAAGTTCAGTAATAACATTTATAGCAATAATAATATTAGAAGCTAAAATTAATCATGGCTTTTTAAGAAAGTTATTTTTATCTCTAATATTTATACTTTTAGCAATTTGCATATTTTTAGCTAATGGTAAATTCTATTTTATTTTATTTAATATTGTTTTAGCTTCTTTCCCTTGGTTAAAACACAGGAAATTATCACATAGTATTTTAGCAATCTTAATCATAAGTTTTTTACTTAAACAAATTGAGTTATTAACTAATATATCAAATTTATGCTTTTTTGGAACTATCGGATATGCATCTCATTTATTTTTAGGAGATTTATTTACAAAATCAGGAATACCACTTTTTTATCCTATTAGTGAAAAGAAATTTTCTCTTGGATTTTTAAGAGTTGGAGGGCGTTTAAGCAATATATTAGAAATTCTATTTATATTAATACTAATATTATGTATTTTGTTAACTCTATCAAAATTTTAAGCCCCAATAAGGGGCTCATCTTTACTTACAGGATTCGCATAAACCATAAAATTTAAGATCGTGGTCTATTATGCTAAAATTATATAATTTTTGTATTTCCAGTTCTATAGAATCTAGTAAATCTTCTTTTACTTCTATTATCTTCCCACAGTTTTTACATATTAAATGATGATGATTGTGTGCATCAGAGTCATCTAAATCAATTTCATATCTTATGCATCCATCATCTAAGTTTAATTTAGAAATTGCACCAACTTCATCTAGTAATTGCATTGTTCTGTAAACTGTAGCAAGTCCTATTTCTGGACAATCAACTCTTACTAGGTCATATATTTCTTCACTACTTAAATGTTCATCCTTATGCTTTAGTAACGTCTCTACAATAGCTCTTCTTTGAGGAGTTATTTTAAATCCCGTTTCCTTTAACTTTTCCTTTAATATATCCATTTGATTCATTTTACATTTACCGCCTTCATTTTCAAATGATAATCTTTATTAATTATTGTACTCCATTATTCTCCTTTTGTCAATATAACAGCAAATTCACACTTAGATTAATTAAATAAAAGTAAAGGTTTTAAACCTTTACTTTTATAATAATACCCAAAGTTTATAAGTTTTAAATAAATTTTATTTATTATAAATAAAATTATTTAAAACTTTTAAATTTTCTGTCTTATCCCACTTAACTACAAAGCTATTATCTTTTTTAAGCCTTCCAGACTCTCTATACTCTGCAACTGGAAATTCCATTTGATCTAATTCATAATTATACAATTCTTTAGATGTCATAGCTATTGTAAGAAGCTTTGATATAGGTAAATTTACATCTACATAAGGCATCATTTCTTTTATAACCTTTGGATAACTGGTTACAGGAAGTTCTACTAGTTTATTAGCTATACTTTTTAGTACATCTCTTTGTCTTTTATCTCTTTCATATATACTATCAATTTGTCTTATTCTAGCATAAGCTAATGCTTGGTATCCATTTAATAGTTGGTTACCTTCAAATCTTATAAATTGAGGTTCTTCCCCTTTATCTTTTGCTACTTTAAAAGAGTTTACTATTATATCATTTAAATGTTCTATTTCATTTTTATGAATATTTACTTCAACACCACCCAAGGTATCAACTAGATCTATAAAAGAATTAAAGTTTACAGCTACATATCCATCTAAATCTATTTTCAAGTTTTTTTCTATAGTCTCTAGTAGTAACTTAGATTTTCCATATGCATATGCGTGAGTTAATTTTTCATACCCATGTCCAGGAATGTTTACTAGCGTATCTCTTGCTAATGAAGTTAGTTTTAAATTTTTATTATCTTTATCTATAGTAAGAATTATCATTGAATCTGACCTTCCTACCTTATCAAAACCACTTGAATCACTTCCTATTAGTAATATATTAGATACATTTTTATTTTTTTCTTTAGTATTTTTATCTAAGTTCTCTTGCTGTACAATACTTTTACTATTGTTGACAGTGGCTTTGTCTATAGATTTACTGTAATTATTTAACGCATATATATTACTTAAAGTAGATGCAATCACAACAATAGCACTCAATACTACACAATACTTTTTAAATTTATTCATATTTCATTGCCCCTTATACTTTCATTAACTTTATTTTATCCATATAAATAAATTTAAATCTTAATTTATAAATTTTTAGATTATCTTATAAATTAGGTACTACATCAAATATAATAGTTTTTATAGTTGCAAAAAACTCTCTTGCATAATAAACTGGTACAAACTTACTTATAGATTTGCTCGTGTAAAAATTAACATTTCCATATCCATTTACTTTAGCTAATATAAAGCTCCTAAAACTGTGAAAATCAGTAGTGGCAACCTTTACATTAAGATTTTTTATATCTTTATTACTGTTTTTTTCTATTTTTTCTTTACTGTATTTAAAGTTTTCATATGTATTTGTAGACTTATCTTCTAGTATTATTTTATTTTTGTTTACTCCATGTTCTACTAAATAATTTTCCATAGCTTTTGCCTCTGAAAGTTTTTCATCACTTCCTTTTCCTCCAGATACAACAATATAACAATCATCTTTACTCTCATCTAAATATTGAATAGCTTTATCAAGTCTACCTCTTAATGTTAAACTTGGTGTAGTATTTTTAACTGATGCACCTAGTACAATCAAATAATCACATTTGTCCTTTTCATTATTTTTCGGAAAAAATATTAATACAGATTCTACTATTAAAAATATTGATAGAATTGTAGTTAAAAATATTTTAATTATATTCTTTAATTTTTCATTAACATGTATTTTATTTTTTACAAAATGATATATTATAAGCAAAACACCTATAACTAAAAAGAAACTTCCAAAGGCCATTCCTCCATAAAATAATTCTAGATAACTAAAGTAACATACCCCTAATATCCCTACTAATATATCTATATATTTAATCATCTAACTCCTCCTATGTAAAATTTACTTCGTTTAAAGCGTAAAAAGGGAGCACCTTAAAGGATACTCCCATTTATAAACTATACAATTTTAATATTAATTATTCTTCGTCGAAGTTTAATCCTTCTTCTTCCATTAAAGTATTGTATACAGCTACAACTGTTTCATACTCTTCGTCATTTTCAAGTGGAGTTAATATATCTCCCTCTTCATCTGTGTCAATTCTAAATATTAAAGCTTCTTCAGCATCATTATCTTCTAAAGGCATAAGTATTGCATACTCTTTTCCTTCTGCTTCTAAAGTTAATATTATTTCAAATTGTATTTCATTTCCATCTTGGTCTATTAAGTTTACTA
>NZ_JBOGBV010000002.1:0-56363 GCF_051656405.1 Paraclostridium sp. | reverse complement strand
TAAATTATTACTATATTACTATATTACTATATTTTAAAATATATATAAGGATATAGCTTTAAATATTATAAATATTTACTTAATTTATAATGACTTAATAAATTTATAGTAAAAAGTATAAAATTGAAAGTAGTGCTTTGATTTTATTAGGATTAACAAATTTATCAGCATAATACTAAGAAACTAAAAATATATTTATTAAATTGGAAAGGACAACTACAAATGTAAAATATCATCAAGTTTTTAAAAACTAAAAAATTAGTAATAGATTTAATTATAAATCTATTATATAAAGTTTATGTTAGAAAGATTACAATTTATCTTGAAATTATATGGATTAAAAATTAATAAGTAAAATTTATAATAAGATAGAATAATAAGCAATATTAAGAAGTAATTGCATATTTAAAAATATAATAATATAGTAATTAACGACAAATAATAATATAAAAATGAAAGGGAGAAAATATGCAAAATAAATATTTAAGCAATAATTCAATAGATATAAGTGATGGAAAATTTGTATATGATGCAGATGCATATGCATCTCCAATTTATCTCTTTTTAAAGAGACTAATTGATATAACAGGGTCTTTAATAGGACTTATAATACTATCGCCTATATTTATAGTAGTAAGCATAGCGATTAAGGTAGAAGACCCTAAAGGTAGTATTTTCTTTGGCCAAGAAAGAAATGGAAAATATCCTAAAACCTTTAAAATGTATAAATTTAGATCTATGGTACACAATGCAGAAGCATTACTAGAGCAATTAAAAGCACAAAATGAAATGAATGGACCAGCATTTAAAATGAAAAATGATCCTAGAATAACAAAGGTAGGTAAATTTATAAGAAAGACTAGTATAGATGAACTACCACAATTAATAAACATATTAAAAGGAGATATGAGCTTTGTTGGACCTAGACCTCCTATTCCAAGAGAAGTATCAGAGTATGATGAATACCAATTACAAAGGTTATCGGTTAAACCAGGATTAACTTGTTATTGGCAAGTAAGTGGAAGAAATAATATAGATTTTGAAGAATGGATAGAATTAGATTTGAAATATATAAAGGAAAGAAATATATTTATAGATATTAAACTTATAATGATGACTATACCAGCATTATTAGGAGATAAAAATGCATCATAATAAAATGTATTTCAGACAAAAGCTTAAAGTTAGAATTATTAAGCTTTTGTCAATTTTGTTTAAGAAGGAGATAGCTTAAAATATGAGCGTTATGTATATAGGATGGGTAATTATACCTCTTATGATTTTTTTAAGTATAAAATTGGAAATACCTAATTTTATATTATTAACTTTATTTACATCTTTTTTCACATCAACAGCAGTTGCATATGTTGAATATTTAGATTTATATATAGGATTACAACAGTTTATGGCAGGACTTCTTATATGTAAATTTATTTATGAATTAATTATAATGAAAAATATAAAATATAAAAATATAAATGTATTTTTAACATTGTTCATTTTATATGCTAGTATATCAATATTTATACCTTTATTTTTTGATAAAACAGATAGCTATGTCATAGGTGTTAGCTCTCATATGGACTTTTCTCCTGTAAGATTTTCTTTAAGTAATATAACTCAGTTAATATACTTATTATTAGGATTTATAGTTTACTTCACATCATATATTTCTATTGATAGCGAATATAGTAGATATGAATATTTTATGGATAAGTTTAATTATGTAATTTTATATAGTGGAATATCTTTAGGAGTTTTAGGTATTATACAGATGTTCTTAAATTATAAAATATTTGATTTATTATTTAGACACTATAACTATAATATTCAGCAAGTCGATTTTTTAAGCTTAGTTGTCAATAGACCATCGGGGCCAACAGGTGAGCCTTCTTTTTATGCATTAGCATTAGTTCCAATTTTATGCTATGTTATTTATAACTTTAAAATTTACATTAAAAAAGTTAATATATATATATATATATGTTATATATTAACTATGATACTACCTCTAGTAGTATCGAAAAGTAGCAGTTTTTTAATAGGAATATTCTTATTTATAGGGATTTTAGCAATATTGGCTATAAACAAATTTATTAAGAATTTTAAAAATATAAAGTCAAGTTTTTTGAAATCAAAAAGAAGAGGTTTAATTTTAGTAGGAATAGCTATGTTCTTTATTATAGTTATTGCGATTGTTATATATATTATTAATACAGATATATTCAGAGACTTTTTATTTAAAATAAAAGGTGGAGGAGTATCTGGGAGTGAGAGAACTATAGCATTAATGCAACACTTACAGGTATTTAAAGATAACTTTTTATTTGGAGTTGGGTTTGGAAGCCTAAGGTCAAAAGATTTAATGTCTACATGGTTAGCAGCTATGGGCATAATAGGAAATACTTTATTTGCTATATTTTTGATTAAACAACTATATCAGTTATTTAAAATAAATAAATCTGAAACTGTATCTTTAGCTATATTAATAATAATTAGTTGGGGCATATTATTTATTTCAGTTCCAGAGCCATACTATCTATATTTATGGATATATTTTGCAATAGCAGACTATGTAATATTAAATAGTAACGAAAAAATATATATAAACAAAAAATTGAAATAAGGTGACGAATATGAATTCAGTTATAATAAATGGATTACAATATGCTAAAAATGGAGCAGGTATATCTAGATATACACATAAACTATCTGAATATATGGATAAAAATGTTGATATACTTATTCAAAATAGCGTAAAGTCTAGCTTTAAGAAAGATAATATAAGGGTTTTAAATAAAACTATAAGTGGAAGTAAAGACAGAATAGTAGAAGAACAGTTAAAAAGTTTAAAAACATTTAAAAAATATAAGTTAGTACATTTTCCAGATTATGCAACTCCTATACTTTATAGAGGTAAAAAAGTAGCTACTATACATGATATGGCTATGCATACTATGGAAGATAAATATACAAAGAGTCAAGTTTTTATAAAAAAAATTTTCATGGAAAATACAATAAAGAAAGCTGATAAGTTGATATGTATTTCTAATTTCACAGCACAAGAATTAAAAAAATATTATCCATACGTAGATGAGAAGAAAATTGAAGTTGTTTATAACGGATTTGAACATACTCATGTAGATATAACTAAATCAGATAAAGAAAATGTATTAAATAAATTTAATATAGATGAAAAATATTTATTGTATGTTGGAACTATATCTCCGCATAAAAACTTAGAAAGATTAATAGAGGCGTTTTCAATATTAAGAAAAAAAGGATACAAACATAAACTTGTTATAGCAGGCAAAAAAGGGTGGATGTATAATGAAATCCTTAATAAATCAAAAGAATTAGGTATAGAAAATTATGTGATCTTTACTGATTATGTAACGGATGAAGAGTTAGAAATTTTATACAGATGTGCAGATGTTTTTACATTCCCGTCTCTTTATGAAGGATTTGGATTCCCTCCTATAGAAGCTATGGCAAGAAAAATACCTGTTGTTTCTTCAAGTGAAGGTGCATTAGGTGAGGTTGTTGGAGATGCAGCATTAATCTGCAATGCATATGATATTAAGGATATAGCTTCTAAAATAGAAGATGTAATAACTAATGAAAATTTAAAAAACGATTTGATTGAAAAAGGTATAAAGAGGAGCAGTTATTTTTCTTGGGAAAAAACTGCAAGACAAACCTATGAAATATATCAAAAAGTATTAAGAGGAGAATAATTATGAAAGTTGCTTTAGCACATGACTGGTTAACCAATATGGGTGGAGCTGAAAAAGTTGTTATAAACTTTAAACAAATATATGAAGATTCACCAATATACACAGTATCTTATAATGAACAAAATCTAGATCCAGAATTAAGAAATATTGATGTAAGAACTACATTTATTGACAAATTACCTAAAGGTAAAACAAATCACCAAATGTTTTTGCCTTTTATGCCAACAGCTTGGGAACAATTAGATTTTACTGATTATGATGTAGTATTATCAAGCTCATCTTCTTGTGCAAAAGGAATTATTACTGCACCAGATACAGCACATATATGTTACTGCCATTCACCTATGAGATATGCTTGGGAGTTCTATTATGAATATATGGAAAGAGAAAAATTAGGAAAAGCTAAGAAAAAACTTATAAAATATATAATGAACTACATACGTATGTGGGATAAAGCATCTGCAGATAGAGTCGACTATTATGTAGCAAATTCTAAAAATGTAGCAAAAAGAATTTACAAACATTATAGAAGAGAAGCTGATGTAATTCATCCTCCTGTTAAAGGTTCATATTTTAATATATCGGACAAGGATGAAGGATACTTCCTTATAGTTTCTAGATTAGTACCATATAAAAGAATAGACTTAGCTGTAGAAGCATTTAATGAATTAGGACTACCACTAGTGGTTATAGGTGGGGGATCTCAGTTAGAGTACTTAAAATCTATAGCAAAAGACAATGTTAAGATTATGGGAAGACAGCCAGATGAAGTAATAAAAGAGCACTATGCTAACTGTAGGGCATTTATATTCCCAGGGGAAGAAGATTTTGGGATAACGCCATTAGAAGCTCAAGCGAGTGGAAGACCAGTAATAGCATTTGGCAAAGGCGGAGCATTAGAGACTGTAGTATCTGAAAGAACTGGATTATTCTTTGAAGATCAAAAAACAGATGAATTAGTAAAAGCTGTAAAGCAGTTTGAAAAAATGAATTGGGATAAAGAAGATATAAGAAAACATGCATTAACTTTTGATGAAGAAATATTCAAGTCAAAGATTAAGAATTATGTGGATGAAAAACATTTAGAACATAAGAACAAAATGAATAGTATAGGTAGAGTATTATAAAAAAATCGGAGTGATAGATATGAATATATTTAATGTAATAATGGCTGGAGGCGGAGGAACTAGATTCTGGCCTATGAGTAGACAAGCTAGCCCAAAGCAACTATTAAATTTAAGTGGAGTAGATACATTAATTAATGAAACGATAGATAGAATTAGTTCTATTTCTGATAAAAATAATTTATATATAGTAACTAATGAAACTCAAAGTGATTTATTAAAGGAAACTGTGCAAGATAAATGTATACATGAAAATGTACTTCAAGAACCATCAGCTAGAAATACCGCAGCAGCAATAGGTTTTGCTGCATTTAGCATAATGAAAAAACATGGTGATGGAGTAATGTGTGTATATCCAGCTGATCACTATATAAAAGATGAAGAAGGATATATAAATACAATTAATGATGCAATAAAAGTTGCTAGTGAAAATGACAAATTAGTGACGATAGGTATAAATCCTACGTTTCCATCTACAGGATATGGATATATCAACTTTGATAAAGATGAAAGCTACAATAATGGAGCATATAAAGTATTAGAATTTGTAGAAAAGCCTAACTATGAAAAGGCTAAAGCATATGTAAAATCTCAAAAATATGTGTGGAATAGTGGAATGTTTGTCTGGAAGGTATCTAAAATATTAGAAGATTTCAAAAGATATTTACCAAAAGTATATGATAAGTTAGAACAACTTTCAAAATATATAGGAACAGATAAAGAGTCTGAAATGATAAAACAAATTTACCCTACAATTCCATCTATATCTATAGATTATGGTATTATGGAGAGAAGTGATGATGTAGTTGTAGTACCTGGGGAATTTGGGTGGAATGATGTTGGATCATGGGATGTACTAGGAGCTATATACGATACAGATGAACAAGGAAATATAAAAAGAGGTGAAACTATAACTATTGACACTGAAAACTCTGTAGTTTATTCAGAAGATAAACTAATAGCTACAGTAGGGATAAAAGATTTAATAGTTGTTTCAACAGAAGATGCAGTAATGGTATGTAAAAAAGATAAAGCTCAAGATGTTAAACTGATTGTAGAAAAGCTAAAAGAAGAAGGTCAAACTAAGTATTTATAGTATACTAAGTATTTTTATAACAAGAGGTGGATAATTATGGAATATATAGAAACTTATAATGAATGGATAAATAATTCTTATTTTGATGACGAAACTAAAAAAGAATTATTAAACATAAAAAATAATAAAAAAGAAATTGAAGATAGATTTTATAAGAACTTAGAATTTGGAACAGGTGGACTAAGAGGGGTAATTGGAGCTGGAACAAATAGAATAAATGACTATACTGTAAGAAGAGCAACTTTTGGACTTGCAAACTACATCTTACAAAAATGTGGTGATGAAGGGAAGTCAAAGGGTGTTGTAATAGCATATGATAGTAGACATAAATCAGCAGAGTTTTGTCTAGAAACAGCTAAAACATTAGCTGCTTGTGGAATAAAAGCATATATATTCGATAGTTTAAGACCAACTCCAGAATTATCTTTTGCTGTAAGATATTTAGGATGTACAGCTGGAGTTGTGATAACTGCTAGTCATAATCCGCCAGAATATAATGGATATAAAGTATACTGGACTGATGGAGGTCAAGTATGCCCAGATATTGCTTCAGAGATTATTAAAGAAGTTAATGAGGTAAAAGAGTACAGTACTATACCAACTATAAGTAAAAATGAAGCTATTGACAAAGGTTTATTAAAAGTTATAGGTGATGATGTAGATAATGCATTTGTGGAAGCTGTTAAAACTCAAGTTCTTAGACAAGATATAATAGACAAAGTTGGGAATGATATAAAAATATTTTTCACGCCTATACATGGTACAGGAAATGTTCCTATAAGAACTGCTCTTAAGGAAGTTGGCTTTAAAAATGTGGAGGTAATAAAAGAACAGGAATTACCAGATCCTAATTTCTCTACAGTAAAATATCCAAATCCTGAAGAAAAGGAAGTCTTCAATATAGCTATAGAAAAAGCTAAAAAAGAAGGCGCTGATATAATAATAGGAACAGACCCAGACTGCGATAGAGTTGGGGTTGTAGTTAAAAATACTGACGGTGAATACATAGTATTAAATGGAAATCAAGTAGGTTCATTACTAGTTAATTATATACTAGAAAATTTAACTAATGAAAACAAACTTCCAGTTAATCCTACAATTGTAAAGACTATAGTTACATCAGAATTAGGATCAGTAATAGCAAAATCTTTTGGTGTAGAATCTATAGATACTTTAACTGGATTTAAATTTATAGGTGAAAAAATCCATGAATTTGAAAATAACAATGAAAAAACTTTTATAATGGGATATGAAGAAAGTTATGGATACTTAGTGGGTACCCATGCCAGAGATAAAGATGGTGTTGTTGCATCTTTATTAATATCTGAAATGGCAGCTTTCTATTATGATAAAGGTATGAGTTTATATGAAGGATTAATGGAAATTTATAGAAAATACGGATATTTTAGAGAAGAATTAAAATCTATAACTTTAAAAGGTATAGATGGAATGGAAAAAATAAAATCTATAATGAATTATTTTAGAAACTCAAATATAGATTCTATAGGGAATTTAAGTATAAAAGAATTAAAAGACTACTCAAATGGAATAGATGGTCTTCCAAAATCAGATGTACTAAAATTTATATTAGAAGATAATTCATGGATAGCTATAAGACCATCAGGAACAGAGCCTAAGATAAAGTTCTATTTTGGATGTAATGGTAAAGATAAAAATATAGTTGATAAAAAGATATCAAATTTAATGGATGATATCGTTAGAAAAACTGAGGCTATATAAATAGGTATCTTAAAAGGAGTAATTATGAAAAACAATCCAAGTGTTCATATAATACTACTTAACTATAATGGATACAAAGATACAATAGACTGCATAAAAAGCTTGCAGTCTATTGAGTATCCAAATTATAAAATAGTTGTAGTAGATAATAAATCAACTAATGAATCAGAAAAATATATAAAAGAATTTATAGAAGTAAAGAAATCTATACATTTTATACAAACTGGAAAAAATTTAGGATTTTCAGGTGGAAATAATGTGGGGATAGAATGGTCTTTAAAAAATGGAGCAGATTATATATGCTTATTAAATAATGATACAACTGTAGAACCTGATTTTTTAAATAGTTTAATTGATGAAATGGAAAGTAATGCTAATATAGGTATATCTGCGGGGAAAATAATGTATTACAGTAAGCCAGATACTATATGGTCAGCTGGAGGCTATATAGACGAATCCAAGTGTTTAGGTTATCATTATGGAATAAATTGCAAAGACAGTGAAGAATATGATGTGAAGAAAGAAGTAACGTTTTTGACTGGATGTTTGCAATTAATAAAAACAGACGTAATAAAAAATATAGGATTATATGATGATTCATACTTTTTATATATGGAAGATGTAGATTTTTGCTATAGAGCAAAATTAAAAGGGTATAAAATAATGTATATACCAGAAAGTAAAATATACCATAAAGTAAGTGCATCTACAGGTGGAGAACAATCTCCGATGGTATTATATTATATGACTAGAAATGTTATGTTATTTAATCAGAAATTCAAAGATAGTTTAAACCATAGTGCTAAATTTAGTATTTATTGGAAGCTAAAGATGATAGTAGACAGATTTAGAAGAAGAGATAAGTATAAATATATAGAAGAAGGCCTTAAAGACCACAAGATAGGAAAGTACGGATGTAAAGTCTTTGAATTTAAATAAGAAAGAGGTAATATTATGAAAGTATTAATTACAGGTAGTAATGGTCAATTAGGGCTAGAACTTTCTAAACAATTGCATGAAAATAATACTTATGATGTGATAAAAACAGATCGAGAAAATTTAAATATACTGGATTTTAAAAATGTGAATGATATTATAAGTAGAGAGAAACCAGATGTTGTTATCAATTGTGCAGCTCATACTGCAGTTGATTTATGTGAAAATGATATAGAAAATGCTTATAAAATAAATGCATTAGGCCCTAGAAATTTAGCAATAGCTTGTGAAAAAATAGGGTCTAAATTTGTGCAAGTTTCTACTGATTATGTATTTGATGGAAGTTGGCATAGACCTTATCGAGAAGATGATATGACTTGTCCTAACTCTATATATGGAACAAGTAAGTTAATGGGAGAACAGTTTACAAAGGAATTTTGTTCAAGATATTTTATAGTGAGAACGGCATGGTTATATGGAGATGGAAATAACTTTGTAAAAACTATGCTAAAATTATCAGAAACAAATAATGAGCTTAATGTTGTAGATGATCAAGTTGGAAGCCCTACGAGTACAGTAGATTTAGCAAAATCTATAATTGAATTAATGGATACAGAATATTATGGAACATATCATGGAACATGTGAAGGACAATGTAGTTGGTATGATTTTGCAAAGAAAATTTTTGAATTAAAAAATATAGATATAAAAGTGAATCCAGTTACAAGTGAAGAATTTAAAAGACCAGCACCAAGACCAGCATATTCAGTTCTTGATAATTTTATGTTTAAATTGGTTGGATTAAATTCATTTAGAAATTGGGAAGAATCGTTAGCAGAATACTTAAAAGGAGAGTAGTGGTATTATGAAAGGAATTATATTAGCAGGTGGATCAGGAACAAGATTATACCCTATTACAAAATGTGTATCAAAGCAGGCCTTACCTATTTATGATAAGCCTATGATTTATTATCCAATGTCAGTTTTGATGTTGGCAGGAATAAAAGATATTTTAATAATATCAACACCTAGAGATATAAGCGTATTTAAAGAATTGTTTGGAAGTGGAGATGAGCTGGGGATTAAAATCGAATATGAAGTTCAAGAACATCCAAATGGACTTGCAGAAGCATTTATAATAGGTGAAGACTTTATAGGAAATGATAAAGTAGCATTAGTTCTTGGAGATAACATATTCTATGGATATGGATTTAGTGAAAGACTTCAAAGAGCGGTAGAAAGAGATGAAGCAACTATTTTTGGATATCAGGTTGCAGATCCAAAAGCATTTGGAGTTGTAGAATTTGATAAAGATTTCAATGTTTTATCTATAGAAGAAAAACCTGAAGTGCCAAAATCAAATTATGCAGTACCTGGATTATATTTTTATGATAATGATGTAATAGAAATTGCTAAAAATGTGAAGCCATCTGAAAGAGGAGAATTAGAAATCACATCGATTAATAATGAGTATTTAAAAAGAGGAAAGTTAAAGGTAGAGTTATTTGGAAGAGGAATGGCCTGGTTGGATACGGGAACACATAAGGGATTACTAGACGCATCTAATTATGTTGAAGCTGTTCAAACGAGACAAGGATTATATATTGCATGTTTAGAAGAAATAGCATATAGAAAAGGATATATAGACAAAGAACAACTTTTAACTTTAGCTAAGCCGCTTATGAAAACTGATTATGGTAAATATTTAGTAAAAATAGCAGATGAGGTGAAATAATGGGTAACTTCAAATTTACAGAAACTAAAATAAAAGATTTATATATAATAGAGCCTAAAGTATTTGGAGACAATAGAGGATACTTTATGGAAAGTTATAATAGAAAAGATTTTGTAGAAGCTGGACTTGACATGACGTTCGTACAAGATAATGAATCTAAGTCAAAAAAAGGCGTTCTAAGAGGAATGCACTTCCAAACTAAACACACTCAAGGAAAGCTTGTTAGAGTTAATGAAGGGGCTGTTTATGATGTTGCGGTAGACTTAAGAAAGGGTTCGCCAACATTTGGGGAGTGGGAAGGGATACTTCTTACTTCTGAAAATAAAAAGCAATTTTATGTTCCGGAAGGTTTTGCTCATGGTTTCTTAGTTGTGTCTGATGAAGCTGTATTCAATTATAAGTGTACAGATTATTATGCACCAGAATTTGATAGCGGATTATTATGGAATGACCCTGAAGTAGGAATAGAATGGCCTTTAGAAGGAATAGAAGAAATACTATTATCAGAAAAAGATAAGATACAAAAAACTTTAAAAGAATTAGATATACCGTTTGAATATAAAGGAGAGTAATTTTATGAAAAAGATATTAGTAACTGGAGGAGCAGGTTTTATTGGTGGAAACTTTGTTCACTATATGGTAAATAAATATCCAGATTATATGATAGTTAATTTAGATGCACTTACTTATGCAGGAAACTTAGAGACATTAAAACCTGTAGAGGATAAACCTAATTACAAATTTGTAAAGGGAGATATTGCAGATAGGGATTTTGTATTTAACTTATTTAAGGAAGAAAAGTTTGATATAGTTGTAAATTTTGCAGCTGAATCGCATGTAGATAGATCTGTAGAAGATCCAGGAATATTTGTAGAAACAAATGTTATAGGAACACAAGTACTATTAGATGCATCTAAGGAGTTTGGAGTTGAAAGATATCACCAAGTTTCTACGGATGAAGTTTATGGAGACTTACCACTAGATAGACTAGACTTATTTTTTACAGAGGATACACCTTTAAATCCAAGTTCTCCATATTCAGCATCTAAAGCATCTGCTGATTTTTTAGTTCATGCTTATCAAAGAACTTTTGGATTACCAGCGACAATATCAAGATGTTCTAATAACTATGGGCCATATCACTTCCCAGAAAAATTAATACCATTAATGATATCTAGAGCTTTAAATGATGAATCTCTTCCGGTATACGGAAATGGAGAAAATGTAAGAGACTGGTTACATGTTGAGGATCATTGTTCAGCTATAGACTTAATAATCCATAAAGGAAAAGTTGGAGAAGTATACAATGTGGGTGGACACAATGAAAGAACAAATTTACAAGTTGTAAAAACTATCCTTAAAGCATTAGATAAGCCAGAAAGCTTAATAACTTATGTAACTGATAGACCGGGTCATGATTTAAGATATGCAATAGACCCAACTAAATTAGAAAATGAATTAGGATGGAAACCTAAGTATAATTTTGATACAGGAATACAACAAACTATTGAGTGGTATTTAGATAATAAAACTTGGTGGAAAAATATATTATCTGGCGAGTATAAAAATTACAAGTTAAAGTAAAAGGGAGGTATTTTAATGAAAATAAACTTTATAATCCCTTTCACTAATTTTACAGGTGGAATTAAAATAGTTTTTGAATATGCAAATAGATTGAAAGAACATGGGCATGATGTATTAATATATGTGCCAATGAAGGCATACTCATTTTCAGATGAAGGAATAAAATCTTGTTTAAGAGTAGCCAAGGCATCTATTGGAAATACAATCAAAAGAAGAAATGTAGTTGACTGGTTTGATTTAAAGGCTACTATTAAACTAGTTCCTACTATAAGAGATAAGTTTATAAGAGATGCAGATATAACTGTAGCTACAGCATGGCCAACGGCATATGATGTTAATGATTTAACTGAAAGCAAAGGAGCTAAGTTTTATTTGATTCAGCACTATGAAATATGGAGTGGAAGCAAAGAAAAAGTTGATAATAGCTATAAGTTGCCATTAAACCAAATAGTAATAGCCAAATGGCTACAAGATTTAATGAGTGAAAAATTTGATAATAAAAGTGATCTAATATATAACGGAATTAATACTGATGAATTTAATAATACAGGAAGAATTAATACTGATGATATAAATGTTTGCATGATGTACCATAATTTGGATTGGAAAGGATTTAAGGACGGATTAAAAGCCTTTGAAATTGCAAAGAAAAAAAATCCGAATATAAATTTAAAATTATTTGGGATAAAAGATGGAGAAGATATACCTGAATATGCAGAATTTAAGATGAATCCAACTAGGGAAGAATTAAAAGATATATACTTAGATTCGGATATATTTATATTTCCAAGCAAGTCTGAGGGATGGGGGCTTACAGTAGTAGAGGCTATGGCATGTGGATGTGTAGTAGTTGGTACTAGAACTGGAGCTTTAGATGAAATAGGGAAACATAATGAAAATAGCTTAATATGTGAGCCGGAAGATATTGAAGGGCTTGCTAAAAATTTAGAAAGATTAATAAGTGATAAAAATTTATTAAAAAAATTATCTGACTCATCGGTAGAAACTGCAATGAAATTAGATTGGGAAATATCTATTAGTAAAATGGAAGATATATTTAAATCAAAAATCAAAAACTAAAAATAGTTCACATTTAATAAGAACTAATTAGTATATTAAATGTGAACTAATATATATTAAAAAAATAATTAAAATTTTGCGCTACTTACTATAACAAAGTAAGCGCACATTTTTGAGTTTATTAAAAGCTCATTATATAATTAAAATTAAGTTTAACATATTACATAAAATTTGAATTTTAATGTTTTAAGTCGGGGTTAATATTGAAAATTTAAATCATGTGAGGGAGATATCAATTATGAAAAAAAGTACGATTAGTTTTTTAATCGCTCTTAATTTATGCTCAATTAACTTTATTGATGCAAATGCAGAAACAAAAGATATGCAAAGCATAGAAGAACCTATGCAAAATCAAATTCAGGAAAAAGATAAAGAACAAGATCAAGACAAAGAACAAGTTATAACAACAGAAAAAAATATAAATGAAGATCAAAATAAAGAACAAGACCAACCAGAGATTCAAGAACAAAATCAACAGCCTGTTGAAATAAAAGAAAAGCAAATTCAAAATGAATCGTACTCAGCAGATGTAAAAGAGAACTGTAAAATACTTATAAGACAGTTTTATAAGGGGTTTTATGGAAGAGAAGCAGATAATGATGGAGTAGAATATTGGTCAAATGAGATAGTTAGTCAAAGAAGAACTGTAGCTAATGTTTTTGAATGTTTTATAAATAGCGATGAATGTAAGAGCAAAAATTATAATAATGAAGAATATGTAAAAGCACTGTACATAGGATTACAAGGTAGAGAACCTGATGGAGCTGGTTTAGAATACTGGACAAGTCAACTTGGATTAGGTCAAAGTAGAAAAGTTGTACTATACAATATATTTAACTCTAACGAGTTTCAAACTAAGTTAGATTTAATGGGAATAAAAAACAAAGGTCAAATAGACTTAGATTTAAATGATAATAAGGGTAGTGTTAAAAATTTAATAAATCAATTTTATAAAGGAATTTATGGGAGAGAAGCAGATAATAGTGGATTAGAATTTTGGTCAAGCCAAGTTCTAGACGGTAAAAAAAGTATAGCTGAAATTCTACTTACATTTACAAATAGTGATGAATGTAAGAGTAAAAACTATAATAATGAAGAATATGTAAAATCTATATATACAGCTTTATTTAATAGAAACCCTAATAATGAAGATCTAAACTATTGGGTAGGTGTTTTAGAGGATGGAAATTCGAGAGTTTCTGTATTAGCTGTAAATGTTAATTCAAAAGAATTTCAAGATATTTTAAACAATATAGGTATTAAAAATAAAGGGAATATAGATACAAGTTTAGAAGATAGAAAAGGTGAAGTTAAAGGAATAGTGGAGAATTTCTATGTAGGGTTCCATGGAAGGAAAGCAGATTTAAGTGGAGTAAATTTCTGGGCTGATCAAATTATAAGTGGAAATAGAAGTGTAGCACAAGTAGTAGATTCTTTTATAAATAGTGATGAATTTAAAAATAAAGGATACTCAAGTGAAGAGTATGTAAAAGCTGTATATAAAGGTATTTTAGGACGAGAAGCTGATATTGGAGGATTAAATTTTTGGTTAAATCAAATTGTAAATGGTGGAAGCAAAAAGTATGTTTTAAAATGTATATTTAACTCTCCTGAGTTCCAAGATAAAGTTAAAAGTATTGGAATAAAAAATATAGGGGACATTGAATTATCTTCTAATGAAGTACAAAGTACAATTGGAAAAGCTAGAATTAAGGTTAGTGCTTTAAATTTACGAAAAGAACCTAGTTTAGAGGCTGATGTGTTAACTACAATGCAATCAGGTGATAGAGTAGTTATTTTAGGAAGAGTAAAAACTGATTTAACATATTATCAAATAGAGTATGTTAAAAACGGGAAAATTTATAATGGATATGCTAGCATGTTTGTAAGTGGAGTTAATACAACTGAAATTTTTGAAGATAATTTGAATAATGAGTTCTTAGGTGTGTTATCAGAAAGATATGAATCTAATGGAGATCCAGGACTTGTATCAAGTGGAAATGGAGATTATGGTGGAAAGTCATATGGTGCATGGCAGTTTTCTTCTACAATGGGATCTTTGGATGAATTTGTTAGCTGGTTGAGAAATGAAAATAATGAATTTTATAAAAAATTAACTGATGCAAGAGCATTAGATGATAATACAAATTGTGGACCTAATTTCGATAAAGCTTGGAAAGAAATTGCACAAAATCATAATAATACATTCTATAATTTACAACACAAATATGTAAAAGAGAATTTTTACGATAAACTAGTAAATAAATTATTAAAATCAGGTGATTTCTCAAATGTAGTATCTACATTTGCAGGACGTAATGTACTATGGTCAACAGCAGTTCAGCATGGAGTTACAGGATCATATAGAATAATATCACCACTACAAAGTAAGTGTAATAATGTAGAAGATTTTATAAAAGCGGTATATGCAGAAAGAGGACGTAAAGATGAAAATGGTCAGTTAGTTTATTTTGCAAATAACTCTCAGGCTGTTCAAGATAGCGTTGCTAAAAGGTTTACTAGAGAACAAGAAGATGCTATACAATGTTATAGATATAGTTTAGAAAATAAATAGAGGAAAACATAGATGAGTAAAAAAATAATTAAATACATATTAATAATACTTCTAGTTGTGTCTGGAGTATATTTTGCAGTTCATAGTTTAGGTAAAAAGGGCGCAGATGTAGATAGTGCCAATATTAGTAAACAAGACAATAAAGAAGAATATGATTTGAAAAGTAAAGAATATAAAGAAAAGAATAAAAAGTCAAATACTAATTTTACTTTAGAGAAAGCCATTGAATTTTGTAAAGCAAAATATGGAAATGATGCAGATACAGTATATGTTGGGAATGAAGATATAGAAAATATAAATGGAAAGACTGGATATATAGTTCAAATTAAATCAAAAGAACTTATGAAACAAGGTGGTACAGGTGTATTATTCACAGTTTTAGTTTGTGAGAATGGAGAAATAATTGAAATAGAGTAATACATAAAGTTTTAATTAGACAATAAAAATAAATATTTGGCTAAAAACCGATTAAATAGATGTTATAAATAGTCTATCTAATCGGTTTTTTATTTTATTTTTTATATACAGTGTCATTAAAAATAAAATCATGAAGTATTGGCAAACACTTCTCTTCGTCATAACGCCAAACCCATCCAGCATTTTTATAAATGCCACCAGTACTATACTCTTCTATAGGGAATTCTAAAGTTTTAATATTAAAGTTACCAATAGATAGAATCGAATTACCAATAGATAAAATATCAGATGTATCCATATTAGTTTTAATGTATGGCAGTATGCCGTCTATTAAATTAGGGTACTTGCTAATTGGTAGATGTTTAACTTTTTCAAATGCACTTTCAAGTACAAGCCTTTGTCTATTGTCTCGCTCTAGAGCACTATCATTATACCTAATTCGGCTATAAGCTAATGATTGATAACCATTTAGTTTTTGTTTACCTGAATACTCTATATTTTTCATAGGACTTTTATTTTTATTTTGGTCAAATGAATAACATTCTGGCATATATCGGTTTAACTCTTTTATTTCATTAGGTTTTACATCAATGACAATTCCATTTAAAGTATCGATTATATTAATGAATGAGAAAAAATTCACGACAACATAATTTTGAATATCTATTTTAAAATTAGATTCAAGGGTTTCTAACAATAAATTAAGTCCTCCATAAGCATATGCATGTGTTAGTTTTTGCTTTCCGTGGCCAGGGATTTGTACATATGTATCTCTAGCTAAAGATGTAAGTTTTAGGTTTTTATGCTTATTATCTACAGTTAAAATCATCATAGCATCAGATCTAGATTTTTCCTCTGTATTTCTAGCATCTGTCCCAACTAATAAAATATTCGTTATTCCTTTTTCAGATGCATAATTTGTTTCTTTAAGTGATTTTATAGATGAAGATGGATCGTATACTTTATTTACTTTAGAGTGAATATAACCAAATATGCTTACAGGTAACAATATTAAAATTATTATAATAAAAATCAAAAATTTTTTAAAAATAGACATAGTATCCCCCTTTTGTATAAAAATTTTGCTTTGTATATATTTATATTAAACTAAAAATACATATTTAACATCAATAAATAAAAAAACTTATATCAAAATTTACAATGTTATCATACATAATAATATAGTTTAAACACAGGAGGCTATTTAAATGGTAGATATAAAAAAAAGATATATAGACATAATAGATAAAAACTTTAACTGTATAATAGAATATCCTGTAATAGAAAAATTAAATAATGATTTATTTATAGAATATATAAATAAAAAAATACATGATGATATATTGATTTTTAAAGAAATATCGCAGGATGAATATATACATTCTAATATTAATACTATTATATTTACAGAGTTTAAAGAGCATGTTAATAAAAATAATATAATTAGCATATCTATAATATTTTCAGAAATTTACGATTCTAACAAAACAATAAACTATATAAATACTTACAATTTTGACCTTAAAAGAAAGAGAGAATTGCTAATCGAAGATATTTTTAATAAAACAGAGCTTATAGAGAATATTATAGATCAAAAATTTTATATAACTAAGGACTATATATCTATAGTGTCCTCTTCATATGAAAATAAGGATACATGTGATATAGATGAGCAGAGAATTTATTTTAAAGATAATGAAAATAATACATCGAATTACATTAAGCGTTATGTAATGGAGTGATAATATGAAATTATTAAGTGAATATAATAGAGAGGCTGCAGTTGATTATGCTAGAACATGGGCTTTATATAGAAATCCTAAATACAAAGACTATGACCCCTGGGGAGGAGACTGTACTAACTATATATCCCAGTGTATACATGCTGGGGATATACCTTTTGATCATGAGGGAAAAGATATAATGCACAAATGGTATTGGTATAGCGATTTTAGTAGAACTCCAACCTGGACGTCTGCAGATGCATTTGGTAGATATGTTTTAAATAACAACAAATATAAAACAGAAAATTACGGTATATATGCAGTGCTAGCAGATTATGATGAGTTAGAAAAAGGAGATTTAGTTCAATTAATATATCAAGGTAGTGCATATCATACGATGATAATAAGTGAAGTGATATTAGATGATAGAAATTACTTATTAGATTACTTAATATGTCAGCATACAGATGATTTGATAGATTTTCCTTTAAGCGAAAAAGAAGGAGAGAGAAGATATATAAAAATACTTGGGTATTATAAGTAAGTAGAAGGGATGTATTAAAATAAATATGCATCCCTTTTTAACTACATATGAGAAGTTATTAATTGTAAATTACCTATTAGTTTAAATTCTCCAAAGTTATTAGGTAATATAAAGTTATCGCCTTTATTTAAACTATATTCATTTGAATCTGATAATAGTTTTCCATTACCATCTATGACACTATATAATTCGAATGGCTTATCCTGAGTTGAACTATACTCAGTGAAAACATCTAATTTATGAACACTAAAAAACTCATTGCTTAAAAATGTTGTAAGTTTAAAGTTATCATTTTCGATAATATTGTAGTTAGGTTTATTTTCAATATGAGGAACTGTAGTAACAGCTATAGACTTGTCTACATGAAGATCTCTTTTATTACCATTAGAGTCTACTCTATCATAATCATAAACTCTATAAGTAGTATCAGAATTTTGTTGAGTTTCTAAAACTAGAGTTCCTTTGCATAAAGCATGGATTGTTCCACTTGGAACATAGAAAAAGTCTCCTTTATTAATTTTAACTCTTCTAAGTAGGTCACTCCATTTATTATTTGAAACCATAAACTCTAACTCTTCTTTAGATTTAGCATTGTGTCCAAATATCATTTCAGCATCATCATCACAATCTATTATGTACCAGCATTCAGTTTTACCCAATTCTCCGTTTTCATTTTTCTTAGCATACTCATTATCAGGATGGACTTGAACTGATAAATTATCATTAGCATCTAATATCTTTGTAAGTAATGGAAATTTATCTCCCGGCATATTTCCAAATAGTTCTTTGTGATTAGACCATAAGTTAGATAAAGTCATACCCTTAAACTTTCCATTTGTAATTTCGCAATCTCCATTTTCATGAGAACTTATAGCCCAACATTCACCTGTATTTTCAGATGGAATTTCATAGTTAAACTTATCTCTTAATGCAGTTCCTCCCCATATTCTGTACATAAACAATGGCTTTAAAAATAACGGTTCCATGAATATCCTCCTAAAATTAAAATAATATATCTAAAGTAATTATATAACATATTTAATTAAAAAAAACAATAAGACTTAGATTTACTTAAACTACTAAAAACTAATTAACAGAATAAATCAGATAGATTAACTATTATTTCTGAATAGTATTTAAAATTACTTTTTCAATCTCATCAGCGTTTGGAGTAGCTATAAAATATACATAGTTGCCTA
Source organism: Paraclostridium sp. (assembly GCF_051656405.1). Classification (GTDB taxonomy): domain Bacteria; phylum Bacillota; class Clostridia; order Peptostreptococcales; family Peptostreptococcaceae; genus Paraclostridium. The sequence goes on along the minus strand of NZ_JBOGBV010000002.1, from coordinate 36,872 downwards.
TTGTTTTCAATATTGAGTTTGACACACTTTCCATATTATCTTCTCCACCATATCCGTCAGCAAATAGTTTTAGTGAATTGTTTTTATATTTTTCTAAAGATTTAAGTACTACTTCAGTATTATCAGTTTTAATAACTATGACATCTCTTAATTTAACATTTATCATAGCACTTAACATAAAGCCTTCGTTAATATCATTTTTTACAGAACTAAGAGCATGAAATTCTGAAGCGTTAATATCATTTAAAGTATCTACGTCTAAAAGATTACTTTTTAATATAGCATCTTTAATTTTACTTACAGGTACATCTTTAATATTTGATTTAGAAGAGCAACCTACAAGTGAAAAAGTAAAAAGTAAAAAAACTAAAAACAAAGTTTTTCTCATATAATACCTCCGAATAAAAATATATTTATAGTTTACTATAAATACAATAAATAATGGAGTTATTTTATTGAAAATTTAAAAAATTTTAATAAAATATTTTAAATTGTGTAAAAATTCTATATGTGTCAATAATTCACATCAAGAGGTGATTAAAATGAGAATTCCAAAACATGTAGGAATAATACCAGATGGAAATAGAAGGTGGGCTGAATCTAATGGGCTTACTAAAGACAAAGGGTATGATAATGGACTAGATCCAGGGATTGAAGCATACAGGGTGTGCAGAGATATAGGTGTAGATGAAGTTACATTTTATGGATTTACGACGGATAATACAAAGAGACCTGCACCCCAGACCGAGGCTTTTACTGATGCGTGTGTAAATGCAGCTAAGATGTTAGTAGATGAAGGCGCATCTTTGCTAGTTATAGGAAATACGAGTTCGCCGATGTTTCCAAAGGAACTAATTCCATACACTAGCCGTACAGAGGCTAAGGATGGGCAAATAAAAGCTAATTTATTAGTTAATTATGGGTGGCATTGGGACCTAAATACATTATCTACGGCTAAAGGAAATAATAAAAATAATATACATGAATACATACAGTCTTTTGATATATCTAGATTGGATTTAATAATAAGATGGGGTGGAAGAAGAAGACTAAGTGGTTTTTTACCTGTACAATCTATATATGCAGATTTTTATGTTTTAGATGATTACTGGCCAGATTTTAAGCACAATCATATACATGAAGCGATAAATTGGTATAGCAAACAAGATATTACTTTAGGAGGATAAAGCTAGTCATATTGAAAATATAATCGAAAAATGCTAAAATTAACCTGAATTATATAGTAGAAGGGTGGATGTATGGCAAAGAAGAAAAAAACTGTTAAGAGAAAAAGAATAAAAAAATCAAGACTATTAATTTTAGTATTTTTATTATTAGCAATTATATTTTCAATAATGTTTGGGTTAAAGATGTTAACAGGGTCAACGAGTGAGGATAAAACAAAAACTGATTCTAAAAGCAATGAGACTAAAACTCAAGACAATACTGAAATTGAACATCTTAGCTTAGATGAAGACAAATCAAAAGGGAAAATTAAGATATTGATAGATCCTGGGCATGGAGGAAATGATGCAGGAGCTAAGGGAGTAGACGGCAGTTTAGAAAAAAATATATCTTTAGAAATTGCAAAGAAAGTAGCTGGAGATTTGTCTCAATACGAAGACTTAGAAGTTATTCTAACTAGGACAGAAGATACATATGTATCTTTAGAAGAAAGAAGTAAAATGGCTAATGAGCAAGGGGTAAATATGGTTGTTTCTATACATCTTAATTCAGAAAGTGGAGGAAGGTCTGCATTTGGAACAGAGACATATTACCAGTCAAATAATATTGATGGATCAGAAAAGCTGGCTAAATCTATACAAGATACAATATGCTTATATTTAGACACTAAAAATAGAGGTATTTATCCTTCTAACTTAGAAATTTTAAGAGAGACAGAAATGCCATCAGTTTTAGTCGAGGCTGGATTTATAAGTAATAAGGAAGAAGAAAAAAAGCTTAGTAACTCAAGTTATCAAAATCAAATGGCAGAAGGTATAGCTCAAGGAATACTAAGATACATAGACTCTAAACATAAATAAAAAGAAGTATATAATATATACTTCTTTTTATTTATGTTTAATTATATATTAATTAATTCAAACTTTGATATAATGGTAGCTAGAAAGTGTATTTTCTAGGGGGAAGTTATATGGAGATTCTAAATTGTAATAATTACTATTTATCTGATTTATATGAAAATAGTCTAAGTGAAAATGAAAAAAAAGCGTTGGGGATTTATTATACTCCTAAATATATAATAGATTATATCGTTAATAAAATTTTGACAGAACATGATTTTAAAAAGAATCCATTTCCTAAAATATTAGATATGTCTTGTGGATGTGGGAATTTTTTATTAGAGGTATATGATGTTTTATATAAAAAGTTTGAAATTATAAAAAATGATCTCAATATTGAAAATATACATGAACACATAATTAAAAACTGTATATATGGTATAGATATAGATCAAAATGCAGTAAATGTTTTGAAATATTCTTTGAGAAATAAAGAGTTAGATTCATGTACTGATGAATTTAATATATACTGTTTTGATAGTTTAATGGATGAAGGAATAGATGATACTTTGAAAGAAACATTCTGGGGTGAGAAGTTTGACTATATAATAGGGAATCCTCCGTATATAGGACATAAAAATTTGACTATGAAATATAAAAAGCAATTAATAAAAAATTATGGTGACGTATATAAGGATAAGTCAGACATTTACTTTTGTTTTTATAAACGTATAATTGACTTACTTAAAAAAAATGGAGTTGCAAGTATAATAACTCCAAGATATTTTTTGGAAAGTCCGAGTGGAGAAAATTTAAGAAACTATATCATTAATAATGTTAAAATTAAAGAAATTATAGACTTCAATGGATTTAATGTATTTAAAAATGCAAATGTAGCAAGTTGTATATTTACTATGGAAAAGGCAAAGTATATAGATTCGAGTTTTGATTTTTATAGGATTACCAACTATAATATTAAATTAAAGTTTATAGAAGATATCAAATCAACTCTAAAGTTTAGCGACTATTTTACTAAAATACATATGAATCAAAATGATATGAGTAAAAAATGGATTATAGATAAAAAGGAAAATGTATATTTGTATAACGTTATAGAAAAGAGTTGTAAATATAAATTAAAAGATATATGTATAAGTTTTCAGGGAATTATAACGGGATGTGATAAAGCTTTTGTTATAAAAAATAATGAAATACAATGTAATAATATAGAAGAAGATATAGTGAAAAATTGGATTAAAAATAAAAATATTAAGAAATATTATATAGAAGAAAGTGACTTAAAACTTATATATAGTGACGATATAAATGATATAAATGATTATATACAATCTGTAAAATACATACAAAATTATAAAAATAAATTGCAAAATAGAAGAGAATGTAAGAAAAATACTCGTAAATGGTATCAATTACAATGGGGTAGAGATAAATCAATGTTTGAAAGAAAAAAGATAATGTACCCATATAAATCAAATGAAAATAAATTTGCTATTGATGAAAATAATAGTTTTTGCAGTGCCGATGTATATTCATTTTGTATAAAAAAAGAGTATGAAGAAGAATTTTCATATGAATATTTATTAGGATTATTAAATTCAAATGTATATGATAATTATTTTAAGGTATTTGCAAAAAAGATGGGTAAGAATTTATATGATTATTATCCGAACAAAGTTATGGAGATAAGTATTTTTAAAGATGAAAATTACTTAGAAATAGAAAATTTATCAAAACAAATTATAAAAAATATTAAATTTGATAATAAAGTAAATGAAGAGATAAATTATTTACAACAAGAAATAGAAGAGTTAATAAAAAAATCATTGAATCTAAATTCACTAAATTAAGTATATATACATATATTCATAGTAAATGTATTTTACAGGGGGGAAATTATGATATATACTCAGGTTTTAGGTGAAAATAGTAAAGTGTATATAAAAGTTAATGGATATTTAAACAGCAATGAAATAAAAACGTTTGTAAATGATTATAAAGATAAAATAAAGGGAATAAAAACATCTAAGTATAATTTAATAATAGATGTAGATCCATTTGATGCAGACAATTTTTCTGATATTAAAAATGTTTGTATGATGTTTTATAAAACTGGTTATAAAAAGATATATTTAATAGACCCTAATAACTATATAATGTCAAATATAAAGCTAAATCCTATAGAGAAAAAGATGTTCTTAAAAGTAGTAAAAATAGTAAATAGTGATTTAGATGTGAAATAATAAAAATAGTAAAATTTGCATATTTAATTTAGTGAAATGCTAAAAATACAAGCTTCTATCTTATTTTTAGAATCTAACATAAAATTAAAATTGAATAAATATTATAAAAAAATATAATTTTTACTTGAAATAGGGAGAAACTTGTAATATATTTGTTTTTAGGAAGATATATCTTTATAACTTATATAAGGTGATATTTATGAAAGGATTAGTACTTGAAGGTGGAGGCACAAAGGGTGCTTACCAGTTAGGTGCATATAAGGCATTAAGAGAGTTAGGTATAGAATTTAAAGGTGTTGCAGGAACTTCTATAGGAGCCTTGAATGGAGCGTATATAGTCCAAAATAACCTAGAGGTACTAGAAGAGATATGGACTAAGTATGACTACACTCATTTTATGGATGTGGATGAGGAGACATACCACAATATAAAAAATGTTGACTTTACTCCTAAAAACATAAATAGAGTTATATCTCTTATAAATAAAGCTAGAAAAAATAAAGGAATAGATATAAGTCCATTTAGAAGCTTATTAGAAAAGACTATAGATGAAGACATTATAAGAAATTCCAAAAAAGATTTTGGATTAGTAACAGTTGTATGGGATGGAAAAATAATTCCAAGTCCTATGTTCTTAGAAAATATTGAAAAAGGAAAATTACTAGACTATCTAATTGCAAGTGCTAGTTTGCCTATATTTAAACTAGATAAATTAGACGATAAATTATTTTTAGATGGTTTATTTCATAATAATATACCTGTAAGTTTATTAAGAGAAAAAGGATATGAAGATATTGTTGTTATAAGACTAGTTGATGATTTATTTGGAAAGATAAATTTAAATCACCATCAAGATGTGAACATGAAGATAATCGTGCCGTCAGAATCTCTAGGAGGGTGTCTAAACTTAGATCCAGACAATGTAAGTAAAAACATTAAGCTAGGGTACTTTGATGCTATGAAAACCTTTGACAGATATGATGGTCTAAGATATTATTTCAACAAGGAATATAAATATGATGATGACTATTGTTTTTACAAGTTAAGCAACTTGAGCAAAGAAACTATAGAATCATTAACAAAGGCATTGAACATAAAAAGAGATATAAGTAAAAGGACACTTTTAGAAAATATAATTCCAAAATTAGGAGAGTGTTTAAATTTACAAAAAGACTTCTCGTATAAAGATTTATTTTATTGCATATATGAGAAAAAGCTTGAGGAAAATAATATAAATAGAACAAACTTATATGATTTTAATAAGGTAGTAGAAGTAGTAAATACTAACATGAATTCTAATGTGAATTGGGAATCTAATTTTGAAACTAGACCTATAATTACAATTCATAGGAATAGGTTTACTAAACTTTTAACAAATATAATAATAAATGATATAAAGGCATAAATTAATATTGCAAATATTTATATCAGAATATAACAAATGAAATCTATGGAGGTATTACAATGGAAAAAATAGTAACTATCAAAAATGCAAGTGGATTACATGCTAGACCAGCAGGAATGTTTGTAAAGAAAGCATCTGAGTTCAAATCAACAGTAGAGATAAAGGCAAAAGATAAAGTTGTAAATGCTAAATCAATAATGGGAATAATGAGTTTAGGATTAGCTCAAGGAGATGAAGTTGTTGTAGTTGCTAATGGAGAAGATCAAGAATCAGCAGTTAACGCATTAGTTGAGTTAATAGAAAGCGGATTTGGTGAATAATAAAAAATAAAAAGCCTCGGTGAAAACCGAGGTTTGTTGAATATATATAATGTATACACAAGACAATGGGAGGACGCATATATGTATAAAGGAACAGGAGCATCACCAGGAGTAGCTTTAGGAAAAGCTTTGGTTATAGAACATAGCGAACTTAATATAGAGAAAAAAAACATAGAAAATGTTGAATCTGAAGTTGAAAAGTTACAAGCTGCAGTAGAAGAGTCAAAGAAAGAGTTAGAGCAAGTCAAAGAAAGAGCTAAAGTTGAATTAGGGGAACATGAAGCTGAAATTTTTGAAGCTCACCTATTAGTTTTACAAGATCCAGAATTAATAGATCAGACTATAGCTAAAATAAGAGATGAAAAGGTAAATGCTGACTTTGCATTAAATGAAGTTAAAGAGATGTTTGTAAGTATATTTGAATCAATGGACAATGAATATATGAGAGAAAGAGCAGCAGATATCAAGGACGTTACAAATAGGGTCTTAAGACATATATTAGGTATAAAAGTTGTAGATTTATCAGCTTTATCTGAAGAAGTTATATTAATAGCTCATGACTTAACTCCATCAGACACTGCAACAATGAATAAAAAAATGGTTTTAGGATTCTTAACTAATATAGGTGGTAGAACTTCTCATACTGCTATAATGGCTAGAACATTAGAAATAGCTGCAGTAGTAGGATTAAGTGATGTAACTGAAAATGTTAAGGATGGAGATTTTATAGTATTCAATGGTGAAACAGGACAAGTTATAGTTAACCCAGATGAAAAAGTTATAAATGAGCATAGAGATTTAAAGGCTAAGTTCGATGAAGAAAAAGAAGCATTAAAACAATTGATAGGAAAAACTTCTATAACTCTTGATGGTAGACATGTAGAGCTTGCAGGGAATATCGGAAGCCCTAATGATTTAGAAGGATTAATAAAAAATGATGCAGAAGGTGTAGGACTATATAGAACTGAGTTCTTATACATGGATAAGGAAGACAATTTCCCGAGTGAAGAAGAACAATATGAAGCATATAAAGCAGTTCTTGAAGGTATGAATGGAAAGCCTATAGTAATAAGAACATTAGATATAGGTGGGGATAAAGAATTAAAGTATTTCAAAATGGACGAAGAAATGAATCCGTTTTTAGGATATAGAGCTATAAGATTATGTTTAGATAGAACAGATATATTTAAAACTCAATTAAGAGCTTTATACAGAGCTAGTGTACATGGGAAATTAAGAATAATGTTCCCTATGATATCTTCTTTAGAAGAACTGTTAAAATCTAAAGAGATAATAAAAGAAGTTTTAGCTGAAATGGATGCTGAAGGAATTGAATATTCTAAAGCTGTAGAAGTTGGAATGATGATAGAAATACCATCTGCAGCAGTAATATCAGATATATTAGCTAAACATGTAGATTTCTTCTCTATAGGAACTAATGACTTAATACAATACACTTGTGCAGTAGATAGAATGAACCAAAAAATAAGTTATTTATATAATCAATTTAATCCAGCTGTATTAAGACTTATAAATATGGTAATAGATAATGCTCATAAAGAAGGTAAATGGGTAGGAATGTGTGGAGAATCTGCCGGAGATCAAAGAATGATACCTATTCTTTTAGGAATGGGACTTGATGAGTTCTCTATGTCTCCTATATCTATACTTCCAGCTAGAAAATTCATAACTTCTGTTAAATATGAAGATATGAAAAAATTTGCTAATGAAGTATTGACTATGGGGACAGCGGAAGAGATAAAAGCTTACGTAGATAAAACTTTCAATATGTAATATATTAAACAAAAAAGCTACTATGAAATAGTAGCTTTTTTGTTTTGAATAAAAATTCTGAAAAAATAAAGTTTTTTGAAAATAAATTAAAAAGCACAAAATAGAATAAAAAATAAAGTCAATTAGAATAAAAACAATGAAAAAGAATAAATAAATAAAAAATTATATATTTAATTAAATAGTAAAAAATGATTTAATAAGAAATTTTAGTTGACATAAATCATATATTGAAATAAAATTACTTTAAACAATTTCAAATCTTTTAAAAAGACGTTGAAAGGAAGAGTATATATAGGAAGTAGTCAAGAGCGAGTTGGTTATGGTGTGAGTCCAATACGAAGCCTATATTGAAGAACATCCTGGAGTTGCTAACCGAAATTTTAAAGAGTAGGCTTAGACGGAACCAAACCGTTATCAAGTTGGAACGCACTAAGATTTATCTTGCTGCGTTATTTGAGAGAACTTGATAATATACTCAGGTTAATCAGGGTGGTACCGCGGAAATATAAACTTTCGTCCCTATATTTATATAGAGATGAGAGTTTTTTTTATGCAATAAATAGTGATGGCCACACTATAAGTTAAAATGTATGACGTCATACTCTCTAAAATAAAAAATGTAAAGGAGAGTATTAATATGAGTTTAATAATACCAAAAGGATATACATCAAAATTAGAAGTAATTCAAACGCAACAAGCTATAAAAGATTTAAAAGATTTTTTTGAAAGCAGACTAGGAGAAACATTAAAACTTACAAGAGTATCATCACCATTATTTGTTCTACCGGAGACAGGAACAAATGATAACTTAAATGGAACTGAAAAGGCTGTAAGTTTTGAAGTTCCGGACATAAAGAAAAATGCAGAAATAGTTCATTCTTTAGCTAAGTGGAAGAGAATGGCTTTAAAAAAATATGGATTTACAGTAGGAAGAGGTCTATATACAGATATGAATGCTATTAGAAAAGATGAAGAACTAGATAACATTCATTCAATATATGTTGATCAGTGGGATTGGGAATTAATAATAGATAAAAAGGAAAGAAACATGGATACACTAAAAGGTATTGTGAAAAATATATATTCAGTTTTTAAAGAAACTGAAGAGCATGTAAGTAGTATATATCCAAAACTGCAAAAAACTTTACCTGAAGAGATTACTTTTATAACATCTCAAGAACTTTTAGATATGTATCCAAGTTTAAAACCAAAAGAAAGAGAAGATAAAATTGTAAAAGAAAAAGGTGCTGTGTTTTTAATGCAAATAGGTAAAGTATTATCTACAGGAGACAAACATGATGGAAGAAGTCCAGATTATGACGATTGGGAATTAAATGGAGATATATTATTTTACAACCCAGTTTTAGATAATGCTATAGAGCTTTCATCTATGGGTATCAGAGTAGACGAAAAAAGTTTAGAAAAGCAATTAAAATTAACTAAATGTGAAGATAGAAAAGAATTAGATTATCATAAATCTCTGTTAAAAGGAGAATTACCATACACTATAGGTGGAGGAATTGGGCAATCTAGAATTTGTATGTACTTTCTAAATAAAGCGCATATAGGCGAAGTTCAAGTAGGTATATGGCCGAAAGATATGATAAAAAAATGTGAGCAATCTGGTATCAACTTATTGTAAAAATTGCATGTTTAAGAAAAACGCTCTATCGGTTATAATAGTTTTAAGTTATAACTTTAGGGGTGGTAAGTATGAAAATATTAATGAGAACTATAGATATACTTTTAGATATATTAAAAAAGATTTTAGTAAGATTTAAAGATGCTAAGTTTGGAATAATGTTTATGATTAATCTATTTAAATTACCTGACTTTTTTACAGATAAAGATGTTAATATAATAAGTAAAGCTAAAGTTACATCTGTAATTTTTATAGCTATAACATACCTTGTATCGGGAATAGACTTTATTCCGGAGATGATAACTGGAGTATTTGGTTTTGTAGATGATTTATTTGTAATGTTATGGAGTTTAGGTATAATTAGTGAAGAAATAGAAAAATATAAAAAATTAAAAAAAGAAAGCTATGACCCAAATATAATTGAGGGAGTAGATTTTTCAATAAAAGATGAAGAGTAGATTTCTACTCTTCATTTTTAAATATATCTTTTAAAGACTCTATCAATAAAACATTATCATCATGATTTAAAGTACAAATTCTAAAGAAATATTCATCTAATCCTTCAAAAGACTCACAGTCTCTTATTATAAATTTCTTTTCAATTAGAAATTCTCTTAACTTAGATGCTGTTATTTTTTTTGTTTTAATTTGGCTAAGTATAAAATTACCATCGCTATGATACACTACTAAGTCTTCAATCGAAGAAAGTTCTCTCAATAAAAACTCTCGTTCGCATTTTAATACAGAACTAGAATTATCTATAAAGTCTGAATCAGTAAACATAACTTCACCCATTATAGATGCTAATGTATTTATATTCCAAAGGTCTATATGATTTATAATTGAATCTTGTATTTGAAAATTACATGTAAGCCCATAACCAAGTCTTATACCAGGTGTGCCAAAAAATTTAGATGTACCTCTTATTACAAATAACTTACTAAAATTATCTACTAAATGTGTAGAAGAGTAAGTTTGTGTATCTGTAAACTCAATGTATGTTTCATCAACCATTAAGAAGGCATTTGTATTTTCTAATATTTTTTTTATTTCATTTTTATTAAATGCAAATCCAGTTGGATTGTTTGGGTTGCAAATAACAACTAAATCACATTTAGTTATGTTTATGTAATCTATAAACTCATCTACGTCTACTTTGAACTTATTTTCTTTTTTTGAAAAGAATTTATGTATCTCACAATTTACTTTGTTTAACTCTTTCTCATACTCAGAATACGATGGAGATAATAAAACTGATTTTTTTGGATTAACTATTTCTATAAATGATGAAATAAGTTCAGTTGCACCACTTCCTAATACTATATTTTTTATATTACAATTACAATATTCTGATATTGAATTCTTTAGGGTATAGTAGTTTGGGTCAGGATATATAGATACCATATCTATATTATCTACAATAGCTTTTTTGCCTAAACTAGAAGAGCCTAATGGATTTATATTTGAACTAAAATCTTTTAATTCATTTTTTTTAAAACCTAATTTATTTGATAGGTCGTATAAGTTAGCACCATGATTTGTACTCATTTTAATAGTCCTCCTAAAATATTGATTACAATAATAATTATATATAATAATTTGCATATAATATATAACTAATACGTAAAAAATTAAAATATATGAAGGGAATAACAAGAATAAGAAATAAACACGAATTATTATTAAACAAAATAAAAAAATATTCACAAATTATCTAAAGTATATGTTATAATGATATATATTAATATACGGTAAATTGGAGGTACAATTATGTACAAGGTTACAGGTGTAATGATAAGTGAAGAAGAGATATTAACAAAAGTTAAAGAACTAGGAAAAAGAATAGAGGCAGATTTTAAAGGTCAAGAATTATTAGTAGTAGGTATACTTAAAGGTGCGAGTGTATTTGTTGCTGATTTAATAAGAAATATAAACTTAGATGTTAATATAGATTTTATGAGTGTATCAAGCTATGGAAGTTCAACAGAATCTTCAGGAACAGTTAAAATATTAAAAGATTTAGATGTAGATATAGAGGGCAAAAATGTTTTAATAGTTGAAGATATAATAGATAGCGGATTAACTTTAAGTAATTTAGTGGCAGCATTAAAAACTAGAAATCCAAAATCTTTAAAATTATGTACGTTATTAGACAAGCCACAAAGAAGAAAAGTTGATATGCATGTTGACTATGTGGGGTTTGTTATAGAAGACAAGTTCATAGTTGGATATGGAATTGACTATGCAGAAAAATATAGAAACTTACCATATATAGGAATAGTAGGAGAGTAATCTTCTACTATTATTTTTTTAAAACATATTTTAAATAATTAAGATTGATTGTATAATAAAATTATAAATAGAACTTAATTATAAAATAAGGGGGATATGAATATGTACTATATAGGTGTAGACATAGGTGGTACAGGAGTACAAGCTGGTGTAGTAGATGAAAATGGGCAAATTCTTTTTAGAAAAGAATGTCCAACGGATGTTTTAAATGGATTTGAAAAAATAATGGAAGATATTAATCAACTCGTAAGAACCATGTTAGAGGAAAACGGTGTTCGAATTTCGGAGATTAAGTCAATTGGATTTGGAGTTCCTAGTTTTATAAATAAAAAGGGGCAAGTGACATGTGTTAACTTAGGCTGGAAGGAAGAAGACTTCATAAACACTTTAAAATCTAAGTTTCCAGAAACAAATGTATATGCTGAAAATGATGCTACAGTTGCAGCTTTGGCAGAAGCTAAAGCTGGAAGTATGAAAGGTTGCGATGTAGGTGTTATGTATACCTTAGGAACTGGAGTAGGTGGAGGAATAATAATAAATGGGAAAGTTTTCAATGGAGCACATAAGATGGGGTCTGAAATTGGTCATGTTATAGTAGACACTAATTATTTTGATTGTAACTGTGGAAACAATGGATGCTTAGAAACTTTTTGCTCAGCTACAGCTATTATAAAGTATGCTAAAAAATTAATAGAAGAAGGCAATGATAGTAAAATATTAGAATTAGCTAATAACAATATAGATAGTATAAATGCTAAAAATGTATTTGATGCATATAGATTAAACGATAAAGTTGCTATTGAAACTATAAGCAGATTCAAAGAGTATTTAGCCAAAGCTATTGCAGGCATGATAAATACATTAGACCCAGAAGTTATATCTTTAGGTGGAGGAGTATCAAGAGCTGGAGATATAATATTAGATGGGTTAGATGAATTAGTTAGAAAGTATATAATTTATAAAAATGAAGACTTTGCAGATATTGTAATAGCAACGCTAGGTGCAGATGCAGGTATAGTTGGGGCAGCATTTTTAAGCTAAAATTTTATAATAAATATATTAATGATTTTGAGAAGTTTAGTACTTCTCTTTTTTTTGCTTAAATATATTTAAATTACCGAAAAAAATATAATAAAGTACAAGTTACCTACGTAAAATTAAGTATAAACACAAGTATTTAAACAATTACATAAAAAATCTAAGGGGGATGATATTATGCCAAATATAGTTTTAACGAGAATTGACAATAGACTTATTCACGGTCAAGTAGCGACTATGTGGTCTTCTAGTGTGGGGGCTAATTTATTATTAGTAGCAAATGATGAAGTATCAAAAAATGAATTTAGACAGGGATTAATGGATATGGCAGCTCCAAGTTTTGCTCAAACAAGATATTTTTCTATAGAAAAAACAATAAATATAATAAATAGAGCTAGTGAATCTCAGCATATTGCTATAATTTGTGAAACTCCACAAGATATTTTAAAACTTGTTGAGGGTGGAGTTCCTATAAAAAGAGTAAACATAGGAAATATGCATATGACTCAAGGTAAAAGACAGATTTCTAAAGCTGTTTGTGTAGATGACAACGATGTAGATGCATTTAAAAAACTTAAAGCATTAGGTGTAGAGCTAGAAATCAGGAGAGTTCCTAGTGAATCTGCTGAAAGTATAGATGAATTATTCAAATAAGAAAGGGGTAAAGTCATGGAATTAGGTTTTATGCAGATTGTTCTTATACTAATTGTAACTTTTATAGCAGCTATTGACCAATTTAACTTTTTAGAGTCTTTATATAGACCTATAGTTATGGGGCCGATAGTTGGAGCTATAATGGGAGATTTAAACACAGGACTTATAGTTGGTGGATCATATGAACTTATGATGATAGGAGCTATGCCGGTAGGAGGAGCGCAACCTCCAAATGCGGTTATAGGTGGAATTATGGCTACTGTATTTGCAATTACATCAGGACTAGACACTAGTGCAGCATTACCACTTGCAATACCATTTGCATTATTAGGTCAATATGCAGTAACAGCGCTATTTACAGTAATGTCTCCGTTAATGGGATTATGCGATAAGGCGGCTAGTGAAGCTAATCCAAAGGGAATAGATAAAGTAAACTATATGGCTATGGCAATACTAGGAATATCATTTGCATTAATTGTTTTAGCTGGATTATTAGCAGGTCAAGCGATAGGAGATACATTGACAAGAGTTTTACCAGAACAAGTTTGGACTGGATTAACTGCAGCAGGAAAAATGATGCCTGCGCTAGGATTTGCAATGCTACTTAAAGTTATGTTAAGTAAAGATTACGCTATATTCATGATGTTAGGGTTTGTATTAGTTGCATATTTAAACTTACCACTTTTAGCATTAGCTATAGTAGGGTTAGTAGTTGCTATATACGACTTTAATATTAGTGTAAAAACTAAAAATGTCGGAGGAGGTATGAGTGATGGCATCTAATATAGAACAAAAATCAATAATTCATACTGAGTATATAGACAAAAGCGAAGGCGAAACATTAGATAAGAAGACTTTAAATAAAATGGCTTTTAGATCTATGTTTTTACAGGCATCATTTAACTATGAAAGAATGCAAGCTGGAGGATGGTTATACTCTATATTACCAGGGCTTAAAAAGATACACAAAAATAAAGACGACTTAGCAACTTCTATGAAACATAATTTAGAATTTTTTAATTGCCATCCATTTTTAATAACTTTCGTTATGGGAATTATATTATCTTTAGAGCAAAAAAAATCAGATGTGCAAACTATAAGATCTTTAAGAGTTGCGGCTATGGGACCTTTAGGTGGAATAGGAGATGCAATTTTCTGGTTTACATTACTTCCAATTGCGGCAGGAGTTGGAGCAAACTTAGCACTTCAAGGAAGTATAGCAGGGCCTATAGTTTTCTTATTAATGTTTAATGTTGTTCATTTAGGATTGAGATTTGGGCTAATGCATTGGTCGTATAAAGCTGGAGTTGATGGTATTACAAGATTGACTAAAAATGCAAAAGAATTTACAAGAGCTGCAACAATACTAGGTATGATCGTTGTAGGTGCACTTATAGCTTCTTACGTAAACATAAATATAGTAACGGAAATTCCAATAGGAGAAACTACTTTAAAAGTACAAGAAATACTAGATGGAATAATGCCTAAAATATTACCTCTTGGATTGACTTTCGGGATGTACGGATTGGTTAAGAAAAATGTAAGTCCACTTGTAAATATATTAATAATGGTTGCGATAGGTATATTAGGAGCGTATATAGGATTATTTTAGGAGGAAGTTGAATTGATTATAATAACAGGTCATGGGAAGTTTGCATCTGGAATAAAAAGTAGTTTGAACTTAATAGTAGGAGACTATGAATTTTTAAGAGCGGTTGATTTTACCGAAGAAAAGACTCCTAGAGATTTAAAAGAAGAAATACAGTCTTTAGTTAATGGAAATATAGAAACAAAAACATATATATTTACAGACTTAGCAGGGGGAACGCCATTTAAGGTTAGTAGTGAGTTAAAATTAGAAAATAAAAACATAGAAGTGTTTTGCGGAACTAATTTGCCTATGGTAGTTGAATCTACTATGATGGAGTCATTAGGTTGCGAAATAGACATTGATTTGATAAAAGAAACAGGAATAAATAGTATAAAACCCAAAAAGAAAATAATTGAGTTTTGTGAAGACGGGATATAATAAAGAGTAGCTTAGGCTACTCTTTTTCTATATAATAATAATTATATTTATTTTTAAAAGGAGGGTGATATTAAAAATGAATATGGAAGTTGAAATATTAAAGTATATACAATCTTTTAATAATCCAATATTAGATACGATATTTTCAATGATAACGATGAGTACAGAGATACCTGTTATTTTAGTATTTGCTTCAATCTTATACTGGTGTATAAACAAAAAGTATGGAGCAAGATTACTCTTTGCACTAACAGGAAATATAGCATTAAATACTGGAGTAAAAGAGTATTTTAAATCTCCAAGACCAATAGGTGTTGAAGGAATTAAATCTATGAGAACATCAACTGCAACAGGGTATTCATTTCCAAGTGGACACACTCAAATAGGAACTACTTTTTGGGTTAGCATAATGAATATATTAAAAAATAAGTATATGTATTTATTTGGTGCAATAATGTTTATATGCATAGGGCTATCAAGATTATATTTAGGTGTTCATTGGCCTGTTGATGTATTGTTTGGATGGTTTTTCGGAATATTTTTCACTATTATATGTAATTGTATACTAATAAAAATTGAAGAGAGTCAAAAGTATAGTTATTTTATGATAATAGTAATTCCTATGATATTAGGTATATTTATTGTAAATAGCATAGAGTACATAAAAATGTCAGGGCTATTAAGTGGATTTATTGTTGGTTATATAATAGAAAGACAATGTATAAATTTTAAAGTAGATGTTAGCTTAAAATCTAAAATATTTAGGTATATATTTGGATTGTTAAGTTTAGGAATTGTATATGCTATTTTAAAATTAATTATGCCTCAAAACTATATAGGTAGTTATTTAAGATATTTTATATTGATGGTATATGCAATGGCAGGAGCGCCATATTTATTCGATAAAATTTGGAAGGAATGATAAATTTGAAAAAAGTAGTTGTAATAGGTGGAGGAGCAGCAGGGATGATAGCAGCTTCAACTGCATCTAGTATGGGACATGATGTTACTTTACTAGAGAAAAATGATAGATTAGGAAAAAAATTACTTATAACAGGAAAAGGAAGATGCAATATAACCAATGATTGTGATATTGAAGAGCTTATTGAAAATATACCTACTAATGGAAAATTTTTATATAGTTCATTTTATACATTTACAAATGATCAAGTCATAGATATGTTTAATTCTCTTGGAGTAAAAACTAAAACTGAAAGAGGAAAAAGAGTCTTTCCAGAGAGTGATAAAGCTAAGGATGTTGTTGTAGCACTAGAAAAACAATTAAAACAAAATAATGTAAAAATTGTTATGAATGCATTAGTTGATAAGATAGAAGTGAAAAATGGAGAAGTCAAAGGTGTTGTTTTAAAAGATAAAAAGACAATAAACTGTGATTGTGTAATAGTTTCAACTGGAGGAATGAGTTACCCAAGAACAGGTTCAACAGGTGATGGATATAAATTTGCTAAAAATTTAGGACATACTATAGTGAAACCTATACCATCTTTAGTTGGACTTGAAACTATGGAAGATGTTTATGAGTTAAATAAGCTATCTCTTAGAAATGTTGCTATAAAAGTAATGGATAAAAGAGGCAAAAATATCTTTGAAGATTTTGGTGAAATGGAGTTTAATGAGTTTGGGATAGATGGACCCATAATAAAATCGTCAAGTTGCAGAATGAAATCTTTTGAAAATGAAACATATAAGATTTATTTAGATTTAAAACCAGCTTTAAGTGAAGAAACTTTAGATAAAAGAATTCAAAAGGACTTTAAAAAATATACTAATAAAAAATTTGAAAATAGTTTAGATGATTTACTACCTAAAAAACTAATACCTTATGTTATTAAACGAAGTGACATAGATAAAGAATTAGTAGTTCATCAGATTTCAAAAGAGCAAAGAAAACATTTAGTTAATTTATTAAAAAATATGGAATTTAATATAAAAAGATATAGACCTATAGATGAAGCGATAGTAACATCTGGTGGAGTTAAGACAAATGAAATAAACTCATCAACGATGGAGTCAAAGGTAGTTAGTGGTCTATTCTTCGCAGGAGAAGTAATAGATGTAGATGGATATACAGGTGGATTCAATTTACAAATTGCATTTTCAACAGGATATTTAGCGGGAATAAGTTGTTAAATTCTCTTTTAACGTTTGTAGTTTAAAAAAAATAAAAAATTTATAAATTTTAGTATATAAAAAACTAAGATTGGCATAATAAGAACATGAACAACGAACAAAGTAAATGGAGTAAAAAGTTGTTCATGGTAAATTTGCCACTTATAAATAAAACTCCATAAATACTACAAATAAACTAATATAAAGAGAGGTAATCAACATGACAACAAACAATAATAACACTAAAGCAGTACCAGAAGCTAAAGCAGCTTTAAAACAAATGAAATTAGAAATAGCAAATGAATTAGGTATATCTAATTATGACACTGCTGACAAAGGAAATATGACAGCAAGACAAAATGGATATGTTGGTGGATACATGACTAAAAAATTAGTTGAAATGGCAGAACAACAATTAAGTGGACAACAAAGATAGTTAAAGAAAGGAAGGGTAAAACCTTCCTTTTTTTATGCACAAAATAAAAATGTGTAAAAATTATCAAAGTTAAGTGTATTTATTTTAATTTAAGAGTAAAAATAGGAGAGATGGACAAAATATAAATGAAATACATAAAAGGAGGAATCGTTGTTATGGCAATAAACTTTGAAGAAGTAAAAACTAAATTTATAAATGGAGATTTAGATGAAAAAATAAGAATATATACTACAACTGAAGGACTTTCAGTTGAACAGTTTAGAGAATTACTTAAGTATTATCCAATTCAACATCTTTCTAAGTTAGAAAAAGCTTTAGGATAAATACAAAAGCACTAAGGGAATTATATACCTTAGTGCTTTTGTATTTTATGAACATAATTATAGATCTTTTCGTTACCTAAATCTATTTGTCCAGTTGAAATATATTTTGAAATATTACTAACGTCACTTTGATCTAAATATTGTTGAGGTATATTAAGTTCAAATCCAGTTTCGTGTAAAAGTTTTTTTAATTGAAGTTGTTGAGAAATTGAGGGTTTTAATACTGTTTTTTTTATTTTTTTCTTTTTTGAATTACTAATAGTTTCATTTTGATCTTTAATAAGTGTTTGAATATAACTTGTATAGGAATTTCTAAAATCCTCTTCATAAAGTAAATTAGAATTTATAATATCTGTTATTTCTTCGTTAGATAGTATGTTTTCAGCGAATTTTTCCGCAGTTAATTTTCCTGTAGTTATACCTTTTTGATATTTTCTTAAAATTTTTTTAGTAAAACTATATATTTTACTTCTGGTCTCTAAATCTAAATCTTCAATAATCATTAAATCACTCCTTAATTACGTTATATTAACAGTATTAACAAGTATAGGAAATAATATAATTGTAAATATTACAAATATATATTAAAGGAGGCTAAATTTATGATAAATGGTATTATTAAACTTTTTTATTCTGAAATAGTAAAATCAAAAATGAAAAGTATGCCAAGTAAAGAATATGATATTAGAGATGAATTTAAAGATATAAGTAATATAGCTATGAAGGTAGATAGCTTTTTTTTAATAGCGTTCAAGTTAATAATAGCGTTAACTATAATAGTAATATCATTAAGTATTAATATATTATTTGGGGTTGGAAGTACATTGATACTAATTGTGTATGGAATTAGTAAACTTCATATTGCAAATCAAATAACAGATCAAGTTAAAGATGGAATGGAGAATATAAAAATTAATTTAGAATCTAGTAGTCAAAGTGTAGTTACAGATAAAATTAAACAAAAGATAAATTCATTAGTATGTTTATTGTTTATAGGAATATTTTCGAACTTTAACTACATAATCATAGGGTGCTTTATAATAGTTTTTATGTTTACTATAAAAGATATATATAGTAATATTAATAAATAGACTTTTATAAAGAGGGGAGAGAAAGCACCTATATGAATTACTACAATGAAAATGACAGACTTAAGCGTGTAGTAGAAATATCAACCTTAGTAACGGAGTCAGATAATTTCTTTGAAATAAAAGATATAATAGTTGAAAAAATGTTAGATGTAGTTCATCCAGCAAAAGCATGTGTAAATTTATTTTATAAAAATAATTATAAACATGCTTATTTAGTGTGTTCACAAACTCTAAACTATATATCTAAGGTGTTTCCTATAGAGAAGCCAATAGGAGTTAAAATAGATTTTAATCAGTACCCTAAGTATATTCACGAGGCTGTAAAAGAGCAAAAAGTAGTTTATGTTGAGAATGTATTTTTAGATGAAAGAGCTCTTGATGAGAGGGATTTAGCTACAAATGAAGGATATATAGGAAGAATCGTATTTCCACTTATAGTTCATGATAAAGTAACTGGATTTATGACATGCTTTTTAACTGAAGATGATAAAATTACAGATGATGATATGGACTTTATTTCATCAGTAGCATCTTTAATAAGCTTATCTATAGAGATAACAAGTAAAAATAATGATATACAAAATCTTATACACAAATTAAGAGGAGCTATATCTTCTATAAATGATGCAACAAAGAAGCTATATTTAAACAAAGATATAAAGAGTTTCTTAGATCATCTAAGTAAACAAGCTTGCAATATAACAAAAAGTAGAGAAGCTGTTATAGTAATACATGAAGCAAATATAAGTGGAAAGAAAAAAGAGCTATCAAGCTTTTTTACCTTAGACAAAATTAAACCAGATGTTTATTATACTTTAGATAAACTAATTGATAGTCAAACTGTAGGTTCATACTCAAATGAAATACATGGGGATGTGGATTTACAAGGAATTCAGACGTATATATATCATAAGTTAATAAATAAAAATGATATAGTAGGATATATAGCTTGTACTAACGCTAAAAACTATACTAAAGACGATTTAAATATACTTAGTATACTTGCTAAGCAAGTAGCTGTTGCTATGCAGTTGTATGAGTATAGTAAAAGTGAGGTAAAGCATCAAGTTTTAGAAAATGAGCTTAAAGTTTTAAATCAACAACAAAAACTTATAATGAATAAAGGTAATAAAGTATTAGATAACAATAGAGAATTGAGATATTTTCATAAACCAGCAAAAGTAGTAGGTGGAGATTTCTACCATACTATAAAGAAAGATGATGGAACTGTTGTAACTATACTAGCAGATGTAATGGGACATGGTATTGTATCAAACTATGTGGTTGCTATGATAAAGGGAGCATTTAAAGTATTAGCAAAACAATATGATACACCTAGCGAAATAATGGAAAATATAAATCAATTCCTATTTGATGAATTTGATAAAATGGGAGTTTTTACTACTTGCATAATAGGGGTAATAAAAAGTAATGAAAATAAAATGATTGTATCAAATGCAGGTCATTACTATCCAATTGGGGTAGATAAAAATCATAAGGCTTCATTTTTAAAATGTAGTAAGGGCATACCAATAGGTATATTAGAAGAAGTAGAATACTCAGATAAAGAAATTGATATATCTAAATATAAAACTGTTTCTTTATACACAGACGGGGTATTAGAAATAAAAGACCATAACAAAGAAGAGTTTGGTGTTGAGAGGCTAAAAACATTTTTAGAAGAAACTAGTTTTTCAGACCAAGATGATATGGAAACTAGATTGAAATCTAAGTTATGGGAGTTTTCAAGAAAAAGCAACTTTGAAGATGATATATTAATTGTTACTCTGAAAGAGAGATAAGGAGATTAATATGAGTGAGGTTTTAATAATAAATGGAAGTCCAAGAAAAAATAAAAATTGTTCAGCTGTAGTAAAATCAATAGTTGAGAATTTGGATGAAAATAAAATAACCTACAAAGTTTTTGATATATATGATATGAATATAGAATATTGCACGGCTTGTGGATTTTGTGAAAAAACAGGGTTTTGTAAATTTAAGGATGATATGACACCTATGTATGATATGTTTGATAAAGCTAAAGGGACTATAGTAGTCAGTCCTGTTCACTTTGATTGCATATCTGCAAAAGTTAAAACTGTGGTTGATAGAACACAAGCAATATATGCAAGTAAATATATACTAAAAAAGCCATCTATTGATAGAAATAAGAAAAGAGTTGGTATGTACATTGCCGTTGGAGGTAGTGATCTATACCCATCTCAATTTAAGGGTGGACAGATAGTAATGGATTTTTTCTTTAAAAGTATAAATACTAAGCTATCTTATAACTATTATATAAATAGCAGTGATAAAGTAGCTTTTATAGAGAATGAAATCGAAAAGGGACATTTAGAAAAAAAAATAGAAAATTATGTGAAAGATATAAAAGAGCTTGGTTAAATACAAGCTTTTTTTACGCTTAAGTGAATTGTGATTACTAAAAATATGTTGGGAACCTATGAAACTTAGTTATACCAACATTGTATGTTGAGAGCGTAAAAAAGCTTTTTGAGCAACGGACGAAGTCGTTGGCGACATGAGCGAAGCGAATTTTTTACGCCTAACCCAAATGAAAGGAGAAATTTATGCTTAGATATATAACAAGTGGAGAGT
This sequence comes from Paraclostridium sp., assembly GCF_051656405.1. Taxonomy (GTDB): domain Bacteria; phylum Bacillota; class Clostridia; order Peptostreptococcales; family Peptostreptococcaceae; genus Paraclostridium. The sequence goes on along the minus strand of NZ_JBOGBV010000002.1, from coordinate 14,817 downwards.
CACATGGTAAATGTTTGACATCAATAATAGACGGAATTCCAGCCAATGTTAGCTTAAATATAGATGAAATAAACCTAGAGATGAAAAAACGCCAATCTGGATATGGAAGAGGCGGACGTATGAAAATTGAAAGTGATACTGTGGATATACTTAGTGGGGTTAGAGGAAAAACTACTATTGGAGGTCCAATAGCTATACAAATAAAAAATAAAGATTATGAAAATTGGATTAAATATATGAATCCGCTTGAAGAGGTTGATAGAGAAACTAGAAAAGTTGAACAAGTAAGACCAGGACATGCAGATTTAATCGGATCTTTAAAGTACGATTTTGATGATGCTAGAAATGTTTTGGAGAGATCAAGTGCGAGAGAGACTGCTAGTAGAGTTGCAGTAGGTGCAATATGTAAACAGGTTCTAAAAGCATTTGATGTAGAATTTGTATCACATGTAGTTCAAATTGGAAACGTAAAGGTTGATAAAATATATAGTTTTGATTTTATAAAAGACAATGTAGATATAAGTGAAGTTAGATGTATTGATAAAGGTATAGAAAAATTAATGATATCAGAAATTGATATGGCTAAATCTGAAAAGGATACATTAGGAGGGATAATTGAGATAAGGGTAAAAAATGTACCCCCAGGACTAGGATCGTATGTCCACTATGATAAAAAAATAGATGCTCATATAGCTATGAATGTAATGAGTATTCAAGCTATAAAAGGGGTAGAAATAGGAATAGGATTTGAGGTTGCAAATAATAGAGGATCAAATGTTATGGATGAAATTTTCTATAACGATGAAAAAGGTATTTATAGAGAAAGTAATAGATTAGGTGGAATAGAAGGTGGAATGACTACAGGTGATGAAATTATAGTAAGGTGTGCAATGAAACCAATACCTACACTATATAAACCTCTAAACTCTATAAACATGAAAACATTAGAAAATTTTCAAGCGACTGTTGAAAGATCAGACACTTGCGCAGTTCCAGCGTGTAGTGTTGTATGTGAAAATGTAGTTGCGTTTGTAATTTTACAATTTATGTTAGATAAGTTTGGGAAAGACAATATAGAAGATATAATGAATAACTATAATTCGTATATGAATAGGCTAGGTGATAGAGGATGGAAAAATCTATAAAAATTGAATATGATTATAATGAATTTGAATTAAACAATAGATACGACAAGTTACTTATAATAACTGATGAAAATGTAAATAGATATCAGTTCGATGAATTTGTAAAGGTATTGAATCATGAGTTTATAGAAGTGTTTATAGTTAAAAGTGGAGAGCAATCTAAAACTTTGGCTGTTTATGAAGATATAATTAAATTTTGCATAACTGTTGGGGTAACTAGAAAATCAGCTATAATTGCACTAGGTGGAGGGGTTGTAGGAGATTTAGCTGGATTTATTGCAGCTACGTATATGAGAGGAATTGATTTAATTCAAGTTCCTACAACATTATTAGCTCAAGTGGATTCATCTGTTGGAGGAAAAACAGGTATAAACATAGGTAATATAAAAAATATAATAGGAGCATTTTATCAACCTAAACTTACATATATAAATGTAAATGCGCTAAAAACTTTAAATAAAAGTGAGTTTTTAAGTGGCATGGCAGAAGCTTTAAAATACTCATTTATATATGATTATGAATTTTTAAATTACATAATTGATAATAGTAAAGGTATATTATTGAAAAATCAAGACGTATTGTCTTATATTATAAACAAATGCACATGTATAAAATGGGAAGTAGTAAGTAAAGATGAAAAAGAAAATGGATTGAGAAAAATTTTAAATTTAGGACATACATTTGGTCATGGAATTGAAAAACTTTGTGGATTAAGCCATGGATTTGCGGTTAACATAGGTACAAATATGGCATTTAATTTAGCTTTAGATAAAGGATTTATAGACGATGAATACTACCAACAATTTTTATACGTATCTAAATTATTAAATATACCTATTTCTATTAAATATGATAATCCAGAAGAAATACTAGACTTGATGAAAAGTGATAAGAAAAACAGCTTTGGAAGTATAAATCTAGTTATACCAGTTGGAAGAGGACAAGTGGAAGTTTTTGATAATATTAAAGAAAGTGAAATATTAGAAGTAATAAAGAGGTGTACTAATGCTTAAAGGAACTGTAGAGTTAATTGGAGACAAATCAATATCTCATAGAGCTATAATGTTTTCGTCTATAGCGAAAGGTACTACAAGAATAAAAAATTTTTTAATGGGACAAGATTGTTTAAGTACTATTGACTGTTTTAGAAAAATGGGTGTAGATATAGATATAAATGATAAGGAAGTTATCGTAAATGGGGTTGGATTAAGAGGACTGAAAAAGCCTAATGAAATTTTAGATGTTGGGAACTCAGGGACGACGATAAGGCTTATGATGGGTATACTTGCTGGGAATGAATTTGAGACCACTGTAATAGGAGATGAATCCATTGGGAAAAGACCTATGAAAAGAGTAACCGACCCGCTAAGATTAATGGGATGTAGGATAAAAGGAAATGATGATGCAAATTTTACTCCAATAACTATATATGGTGGAAATTTAAATGGAATTGAGTATAAAATGCCAGTTGCATCTGCTCAAGTAAAATCATCTATAATACTAGCATCTTTATATGCAGATAGTAGTAGTACTATAATTGAAAAATCAAAAAGTAGAAATCATACAGAGATAATGTTAAAATCATTTGGAGCTGATATAAAATCTAATAATTTAACAATAGATGTAAAACCTGTAAGTGAACTTTTTTCAGTAGAAAAAATAAATATAGCAGGAGATATTTCATCTGCGGCGTTTATAATTGCAGCTGCTAGTGTAGTTGAAGGTTCAGAAGTTCTTATAAAAAATGTTGGATTAAATGAAACTAGAACAGGAATAATAGATGTATTAGAAGCTATGAATGGAAATTTTGAAATTATAGATAAAAGAGTTGAAAGCGGAGAAGTTGTAGGAGACTTAATAGTAAGATATAGTGATAAACTAATAGGGACAACTATAGATTCAAATTTAATACCTCGATTAATCGATGAGATCCCAGTTATTGCAATTTTAGCAACTCAAGCCAATGGAACAACAGTAATAAAAGATGCAAAAGAACTTAAAGTGAAAGAAAGTAATAGAATAAAAGCTGTTGTTGATAATTTAAAAAACATGGGAGCAGAAATAGAAGAACTAGAAGATGGCATGGCAATAAAAGGAAAAACGAAATTAAAAGGAGCAAATATAAAAACTTTTAATGATCATAGGATAGCTATGGCATTTTCAGTAGCTTCACTGATTTCAGAAGGTAAATTACAATTAGATAATACAGCTTGCATAGATATATCTTTTCCGGGATATTTCGATTTAATAAATAATTTATTAAAGTAAAATTAGAATAAAATTTGATTTTATTAGGAATATTATGTATAATTGTATTGCAATATTTTAAAAAACTTAGGAGGACTTTATAAATGAAATTACCAATAGCATTATCAAATAAACACGTTCATTTAAGTCAAACAGATATAGAGACATTATTTGGAGCAGGTCATCAATTAGTAGAATTCAAGCCATTAAGCCAACCAGGGCAATATGCTTGTGAAGAGAAAGTTGATTTAGTAGGGCCTAAAGGAACTATAAAAGGAGTTAGAGTTTTAGGACCAGCTAGACCTAACACACAAGTTGAAATATCTTTAGCAGACGGATTTACTTTAGGAGTTAAAGCTCCAATAAAGGAATCTGGAGATATAGAAGGAACTCCAGGAGTTAAGTTAGTTGGGCCAGCAGGTGAAGTAGAATTAACAGAAGGTGTTATAGTTGCATCAAGACATATACATATGAGCTTAGATGACGCAGCTAAATTTGGAGTGAAAGACAAGCAAATAGTAAAAGTTAGAACTTTCGGACCTAGATCTATAGTATTCGAAAATGTATTAGTAAGAGCTAATGCTAACTTTGCTTTAGAAATGCATGTTGACGTTGAAGAAGGAAATGCAGCAGCTGTTAGAAACGGAGAGATGGTAGAGTTAATAGCTGAGTAATATATATATAAAAAAAGTATGTGGTTTTTCACATACTTTTTTTGTTTATATGAAATTTATTTAAGATTGAATTATAGATATATGTAAATAAGAAACTAAATCAAATCCTATACATACAATAAAGGCTCTATTCACACAAAAATTACTTATCTAATTTTAAGCTATCCAAACTATTGTCCTGAAGATAATCTACTCCATAGCTATACATACTTTCTAAAACTGGAATAAGCTTCTCCCCACATTCTGTAAGTCCATATTCTACCTTTGGAGGAACTACAGGATATACTTTTCTATAGATTAAGTTATGAGACTCTAAACTTCTTAATTGTTGTGTTAACATTTTTTGAGTTACATCAGGAAGTTTACGTCTTAAATCACTAAATCTAAGAGGGTTAGGCATTAAATACCAAAGAATTAATATTTTCCATTTTCCCGAAATGATTTTATGAACTAAGTTTATAGGACACATTTCATACTTATTACATCTTTCATTCATGTGACATTTAGAATGATCTTGTACCTCGAGTTGAATTTTCATAATAACCACCTTGAATTATAATAGTATACTTTTGGGTACTATAAAACAAAAAAGTACCTACTTGTTATAAAAAAACTTAATTGGTACTATTATATCATGAATTTCGCAAGCTATCTATTCGTTGATACCTTAAAATTTTTTAATAAAAATATGATACTCTGTAAATTATAATAAGTAAGTGATATATACAAAAAATGTATATATTTGCTATAATAAAGTAACATTATAAAATAAAAAGGAGACATATTTATGGATAAAAATATAGCAAAAATGATTGATCATACTATTTTAAAGGCTTTTGCCACAGAAAATGATGTAAAACAATTATGTAAGGAAGCTAAAGAATATAATTTCTTTTCAGTATGTATAAACCCAGCAAATGTAGAACTTGCAAAGAAAGAATTAGAAGGATCTAATGTAAAGGTATGTACTGTTATAGGATTCCCTCTAGGGGCAAATACATCAGAAGTAAAAGCTTTTGAAACAGACGATGCTATTAAAAAAGGTGCAGATGAAGTTGATATGGTTATAAACATAGCAGCATTAAAAGATAAAAAGTACGATTATGTACTAAATGATATAAGAGCTGTTGTAGATGCTTCTAATAAAAGAGCATTAGTGAAAGTAATAATAGAAACATGCTATTTAAATGATGAAGAAAAGAAAATAGCTTGTGAATTATCAGTTAAAGCTGGAGCTGATTATGTAAAAACATCAACTGGTTTTGGAACAGGAGGATCTACTCCTGAAGATATAAAACTTATGAGAGATGTTGTTGGACCTAATATAGGGGTAAAAGCTTCAGGTGGAGTAAGAAATCAAAAAGATGCAAAAGCTGTAATTGAGGCTGGATGCTCTAGAATAGGAGCAAGTGCATCAATTGCAATTGCTAAAGGTGAAGATTCTGAAACACAAGGATATTAAAAAAAATAAAAAAATGTAGAAAAATGTTTTGAGTATACAAAATAGGGTATATATGTAATATTGAACTTTTAAAGTATACAAAAAACAAAAACATATATTGAATAGAAGGAATTTGTAAGTTAATGTAGAATTTATTACTTAAGAATATCTTAAGCTATTCAAAATATTTACTCAATATAGAATACAAAGGACTATTTTGGGAGGAATATACAAGGAGGATACATACTATGGCAAAATTTATGAAAACAGTAGATGGTAACACTGCTGCTGCTCACGTTGCATATGCATTTACAGATGTAGCTGCAATATATCCAATAACTCCATCATCTACGATGGCAGAAGTTGTAGACGAATGGGCTGCACAAGGAAGAAAGAACGTATTTGGACAAAAGGTTAGTGTTGTAGAAATGCAATCAGAAGCAGGAGCTGCAGGAGCATTCCACGGTTCTTTACAAGCAGGAGCATTAACATCAACATTCACTGCATCACAAGGTTTATTACTTATGATACCAAATATGTATAAAGTAGCTGGAGAGTTATTACCTGGAGTATTCCACGTAAGTGCTCGTGCTTTAGCATCACAAGCTTTATCAATATTCGGTGACCACCAAGACGTTATGGCTGCTAGACAAACAGGATGTGTATTATTAGCTTCTGGATCAGTTCAAGAGGTTGCTGATATAGCACCAGTTGCACATTTAGCTGCAATAGAAGGTAGATTACCATTTATACATTTCTTTGATGGATTCAGAACATCTCACGAAATACAAAAAGTTGAATTATTAGAAAATGAAGATTATGCTAAATTATTAAATATGGAAGCTGTTCAAGAGTTCAGAAACAGAGCTTTATCACCAAATCACCCTGTAACTCGTGGTACAGCACAAAACCCTGATATATACTTCCAAACAAGAGAAGCTTCAAATAAATATTACAATGATATAGTTGGAATAGTTGACAAATACATGAACCAAATGTCTGAGTTAACTGGAAGAAAACATGGACTATTTGATTACTATGGAGCAGAAGATGCTAAATATGTAATAGTAGCTATGGGATCTGTAACAGAAGCTATAGAAGAAACAATAGATGTATTAAATGCACAAGGTGAAAAGTACGGTTTAGTTAAAGTTCACTTATACAGACCATTCTCAATGCAACACTTTGTAGATGCTATGCCATCAACAGTTGAAAGAATATGTGTATTAGATAGAACTAAAGAGCCAGGAGCAACTGGAGAGCCATTATACTTAGATGTTAAATCAGTATACTATGGAAAAGAAAATGCTCCTATGATAATAGGCGGAAGATACGGATTAGGATCAAAAGATACTGTTCCTACTCATATAAAAACAGTTTATGATAACTTAAAATTAGAAAATCCTAAAGATCAATTTACATTAGGTATAGTTGATGATGTTACTAACACTTCTTTAGAATTATCTGATGAATTAAAAATAGCTCAAAAAGGAACTGTAAGATGTAAGTTCTGGGGATTAGGATCTGATGGTACAGTTGGAGCTAACAAACAAGCTATAAAAATAATAGGAGATAACACTGAAAAGTATGCTCAAGCTTACTTTGCATATGACTCTAAAAAATCTGGTGGTATAACAATGTCTCACTTAAGATTTGGAGATGCTCCTATAAGATCAACTTACTTAATAGATGAAGCTGATTACATTGCTTGTCATAATCAATCATATGTATATCAATATGATCTATTAAAAGGATTAAAGAAAGGTGGAATATTCGTTCTTAACACTATATGGAATGAAGATGAGTTAAACGAACATTTACCTGCAGCTATGAAAAATTACATGGCTAAAAATGATATCCAATTCTATACAGTAAATGGTACTAAATTAGGTCAAGAAATAGGACTTGGAAACAGAATAAACATGATAATGCAATCTGCATTCTTCAAGTTAGCTCAAATAATACCAGAAGCTGATGCTGTAGAGTACTTAAAAGACTCTATAAAGAAAGCTTACGGTAAAAAAGGTGAAAAAATAGTTAATATGAACTACAAAGCTGTTGATGCAGGTATGAATGCTTTAGTTAAAGTTAATATACCAGCTAACTGGGCAGATGCTAAAGATGCTGTTAAAGAAGAAGTTAACGAACCAGCTTTCGTAAAAGATATAGTAAGACCTATGAATGCACAAGAAGGAGATAATTTACCTGTAAGTACATTCAATGGAATAGAAGATGGTACATTCCCAGCTGGACTTGCTGCATATGAGAAGAGAGGGGTAGCAGTAAACGTTCCTGAGTGGATAGTTGATAACTGTATCCAATGTAACCAATGTGCTTACATATGTCCTCATGCATGTATAAGACCAGTATTAGTTAATGAAGAAGAAATGAAAAATGCTCCAGAAAAATTCGATACTAAGAAAGCTATAGGTAAAGGATTTGACGGATTACAATACAGAATGCAAGTAAGTCCAATGGACTGTACTGGATGTGGTAACTGTGCTGATGTATGTCCAGCTAAAGAAAAAGCTTTAGTTATGAAACCTCTTGATACTCAAGACGTTGAAGTTGAAAACTGGGCATTTGCAGTTGATACTAAGAAAGTAGCTCCAAAAGGAGATATAATGGCTCCAACAACAGTTAAAGGAAGTCAATTTAGACAACCACTTATGGAGTTCTCAGGAGCTTGTGCTGGATGTGGAGAAACTCCATATCTTAAGTTAGTAACTCAATTATTTGGAGATAGAATGATGATAGCTAATGCTACTGGATGTTCTTCTATATGGGGAGGATCAGCTCCATCAACTCCATACACTGTAAACCATGAAGGTAAAGGTCCATCTTGGGCAAACTCATTATTCGAGGACAATGCAGAGTACGGATTTGGTATGTTCTTAGGTGTTAAACAAATGAGAGCTAAGTTAGTTGAGACTATGGAACAATTAATATCTATGGATATATGTGATGCAGCAAGAACAGCATTCACTAACTGGTTAGAAAATAGAGAAGATAGTGAAGCATCAGCTAAAGCAGCTGAAGAAGTACTTGCAGTATTAGCAAATGCTCATAATATAGAAAATGCTGAAATAAAAGCTTTAGTAGCTGAAATAGAATCTAGAAAAGATTATTTAGCTAAGAGATCTCAATGGATACTAGGAGGAGATGGATGGGCTTATGACATCGGTTACGGTGGATTAGATCACGTACTTGCTTCTGGTGAAAATGTAAATGTATTAGTATTTGATACAGAGATATATTCTAATACAGGAGGTCAAGCTTCTAAATCAACTCCAGTTGCAGCAATGGCTAAATTCGCAGCAGCAGGTAAGAGATCTAAAAAGAAAGATTTAGGTATGATGGCTATGTCTTACGGAAACGTATATGTAGCACAAGTTGGTATGGGTGCAGATAAGAACCAATTAATAAAAGCTGTAGTAGAAGCTGAAAAATATGATGGACCATCATTAATAATAGCTTACTCACCATGTATATCTCATGGATTAAAAGAAGGTATGGGAAGAGCTCAAGCAAACATAGAGCAAGCTGTTAAGTGTGGATACTGGCATTTATACAGATTCAACCCAACTTTAAAAGCTGAAGGTAAGAATCCATTTACATTAGACTCTAAAGAAGCAACTGAAAGCTTCAGAGATTTCTTAATGAAACAAGTAAGATATTCTGCTATAGCTAAACAATTCCCAGATGTAGCTGATGAATTATTTGAAATGGCAGAAGAAAATGCAAAAGAGAGATACGAAAGTTATAAGAGATTAGCTGAACAAAACTAATCTAGTATATAAATAGAGAGGATTTCATCCTCTCTATTTTATTTTGCATTTTTTGCAATAAAAATAGCATACTAGACAATTTCTATTTTTATGATATTGTTATATAATAATATAGTTATAAATTCTAACTGCTAAACTTGATTAATAAGTTAAGTATTCAAGCATAGCGAATTTTTTATTGAAGGAAGGTTAAATTTATGTTACTAAAAGAAGTAATAAAAGGCTTAGATATTTTAGATACTAAAGGAAGTTTAGATATTGAAATAGATAACATACAATATGATTCTAGAAAAGTAGGAGAAAATGACCTATTTATATGTGTTAAAGGATTTACAGTTGATGGACACAAATTTATAGATATGGCTATAGAAAAAGGTGCAAAGGCATTTTTAGTTCAAGAAGATATCGAAAGAGATGGAGTAACTTTCATAAAAGTTAAAAACACTAGAGAAGATATGGCTAAAGTTGCAGATAATTTCTACAATCATCCAAGTCAAAGATTTGATGTTATAGGAGTTACGGGAACTAATGGAAAAACTAGCATAACTACATTTTTAAATGAAATACTAACATCAGCTGATAATAAAGTAGGATTAATAGGAACTATAAAAATATCTGATGGAGACAAAGAAATTGAATCAAATTCAACAACTCCAGAAAGCAGAGATTTACAAGATTACTTCGATCAAATGATAAATAATGGATGTAAGTATTGTGCTATGGAAGTTTCATCTCATGCATTAGCATTAAACAGAGTAGCACAAACTAAGTATAAGGTTGGGGTATTCACTAACTTAACTCCAGACCACTTAGACTTCCACAAGGATTTAGAAGATTACAGAAATGCTAAAGAGAAATTATTCTATATGACAACTAATGCTAATGTTATAAATATAGATGATGAAGGCGGAAAAGTTATATATGAAAATATAAAGAATTTAGATACAAAATGCTACACTTATGCTATAGATCACGAAGCTGATTTTATGGCTAAAGATATAAAAATAGAAGCTAGAGGGGTATCATATAAACTTGTAACTCCAACTTATGAAGAAAATATATTTGTTCCAGTTCCTGGTAAATTCACAGTTTATAATACTCTAGCAGTTATAGCTACATGTTATGCATTTGAAATTCCTAAAGAAATAGTTCTAAATGGATTAAAAAATACAGGTGGAGTAGCAGGAAGATTTGAAGCTATATCTAATGAAACTGGAATAAGTGTTATAGTTGATTATGCTCATACTCCAGATGCATTAGAGAATGTAATCAAAACAGCTAGAGAGTTTGTTAAAAATAGAATAATAACAGTATTTGGGTGTGGAGGAGATAGAGATACAACTAAAAGACCTTTAATGGGAGATATTGCTCAAAAACTTTCAGATATATGTATAGTAACATCAGATAATCCAAGAACAGAAGATCCAGAACTTATAATAAATGATATATTAGAAGGATTAGATAAATCTAAAGAAAATTATAAAGTTGTTATAGATAGAAAAGAAGCTATAAAAGAAGCTATAGAAATGGCGCAAAAAGGTGATGTAATACTAATTGCAGGTAAAGGGCATGAAAATTACCAAGTAATCGGCAAAGTTAAACATCACTTTGATGATAAAGAAATAGCTAATGAGTTTTTACAAAATAAATAAGGTGTAATACTAGTTAAAAGATTTTGTGAATTTGTATAAGAGGGAGTGAGAGTATATTTTAGCTACATTTCAAGCATTTTTTCAGCTTGTGTAGCAAAATATACTCTCACTCCCTTTAGTGTTATTAGCTAAAAAAAGTATCGATAAAAAATATCGATACTTTTTCTATATTAAACGTTAAATCTGAATAATATAACATCTCCATCTTTAACTATATATTCTTTACCTTCAAGTCTAACTAAACCTTTATCTTTAGCAGCTGTCATTGTTCCTACGTTAACTAAATCATCAAATGCTATAGTTTCCGCTCTTATGAACCCTCTCTCTATATCAGAGTGTATCTTACCACCAGCTTGAGGAGCTTTAGTTCCTACTTTTATAGTCCAAGCTCTAACCTCTTGAGGTCCAGCAGTTAAATAAGAAACAAGTCCAAGTAAAGCATATGAAGATTTTATAAGCTTATCAAGTCCAGATTGCTCAAGACCTAATGTTTCTAAGAACTCTTTCTTTTCTTCGTCAGTGTCAAGTTCTGCTATTTCAGCTTCTATTTGAGCACATACAACAACAACTTCAGCATCTTCAGTTGATGCGAATTCTCTAACTCTATTTACATACTCATTGTTTTGAGCTTCGTCAGCTAAATCATCTTCACTTACGTTAGTAGCATATATAACTGGTTTAGAAGTAAGTAAGTTTAATGAGTTAACAAATGCTTGTTGATCTTCAGTAAACTCCATAGTTCTAACACAATTACTATCTTCTAAAGTAGCCATTATTTCTTTTAAGAACTCAAGCTCTGAAGCTAAAGATTTATCTGCTTTAGCAGCTTTTTGAGTCTTTTGAATTCTTCTTTCTAATATTTCTATATCAGAGAATATTAATTCTAGGTTTATAGTTTCTATATCTCTTAAAGGATCTACTGAACCATCAACGTGAACAACGTTAGGATCTTCGAAACATCTAACAACATGTACTATTGCATCAACTTCTCTTATGTGAGATAAGAATTTATTTCCAAGACCTTCACCTTTAGATGCACCTCTAACTAAACCAGCTATATCACAAAATTCTATAGCTGTAGGTACAACTTTTTTAGAATTATATAGTTCTTTTAATTTTTCTAGTCTTTCGTCCGGCACAGCCACAACACCTACGTTTGGCTCTATTGTACAGAAAGGGTAGTTAGCAGATTCAGCACCTGCTTGAGTTATCGCATTAAATAGTGTACTTTTACCTACGTTTGGTAAACCAACTATACCTAATTTCATATTGTATCTTCCTCTCTTCTTAAGTCTTATATTTATTTTAATTTAGACATACATTCTAATTATACATCATATATATTAGTCATGCAAACTATACTTTTAATGGAGTTGATTCAATGGTTATGCCAATTTGTTTAGGTATTTTATTTGGATTGAGCATTATATTTGATGGGTATATGGAGAATATATTTATTATAGCTGCTACAGTGTCTGTATATACATATTTTATATATTATGAAAAAGATTATAAAAAATTATTTACAGGTTTTATAGTATCGTTTTTAATAATAAATTTATCAATTGTAGTTTTCATAAAGGATGATATAGCAGTTAAAGCTATAGAACATGGAGATATTCAAGATGAAACTTTAGTAATGCTTGTATATGATGGAGAATCTAAAAAATATAATATTAGAGAACGTGCAAGTGAAATTTATTTTGATAAGGGGTACGAGGCATACATATCCAGTATATATAATTTGCATAAGTATAAAGGGTACTATGCAAACTTAGGGACTAGTGAATTTAAAGATACTGCACATAAAATTTCATCGGGGCTAAGATCTAAATTAGGATCTAAATATAAAGTTGTTGATGCATATATGTACACTAAACCATATTTTGAAAATATGGTACAAGAGGTTGTAGAACTAGGGTATAAAAATATAATAATATGTCCCATGTTTATAACAGAGGGTAAAGATTTTGATGTATTTAACAAAAGGTTAGATAGTATGAGCCTTAATAAATATGGAGTGAATATTAAACTTACTGATGTTTTTTATAAATCTAACAATTTAGCAAAGTCATACACTAATGAGATTTTGGGAAATATAAAAAATGAAGATGTAGATTCAGGTGTTCTTTTAATAGGATTAGAAGATGAAAATAATTTAGAACAAGATATTATTTTTAGAGAAAAAATAAAATATTACATAGAAAAAGAGAAAAATACAAAAATTCAAATAAAATTACCACTTTTAGAAAATAATAAAGACGATATAATAAAATCAGGAGAACAACTTCTAGAATATGGAATCGATGTATTGCATGTGGTTATTCCTACATGTACAATTGATAACATGTACAATAAGAATTTAGTTGAAAGTATTTTAAAAGAATTAGATACTTCAGAGGTCAGATTTCATTATATAGAACCAAAAGATAAAGTAAAGATACTTATTGATGAAATGTATACTCAAATATTGTTAATAGAAAAATAGGAGGATTATATGGAGAATATAAAAAAAATAAATTTAGATGAAAATATAAATTTAACTTTAATACAGTCTAAAAAATTTAAAACAAATTTAGTTAGCGTATACATACAAAGGATTTTAGACAAGAATGAAACTACAAAAAATGCGCTAATTCCAAATATGATAACTAATGCAAGTAACAAATACAAAACATTAAAAGATATATCTAATAAATTAGAAGATTTGTATGGTGCGTCTATCTTAGCTGATGTAAGTAAGAGAGGGGAAAGACAGGTTTTAAACATAAAACTAGTAACAACTAATGAACAATATCTAGAAGAACCTATATTTACAGATGCAATAGAGTTTTTGAATGAAATAATAAATAATCCACTAACAGAAAATGGTGGTTTTAAAGAGGAATATCTTAGATTAGAAAAACAAAATTTAGCTGAAAGAATAAAAGCTAAGATAAATGATAAAGGAAGATATGCACTAGAAAGATGTTTTGAAGAAATGTGCAAAGATGAAAAATTTAGTATAAGTGAATACGGATATATAGATGAAATTGATAAAATAAATGGTAAAGATCTATACAATCACTATAAAAATATTTTAAAAACATCTCCTATCGATATTGTTATAGAAGGTGAATTTGATGAAGAAAAAGTTATAGATATTATAAAATATAAATTTAAATTTGAAAGAGATAAAGTTATAGAAATACCTAGAGAAAAATATGAAAAAAATGTGAAATCTGTAAAAAATATAGTTGATAAAATGGATATAACTCAAGGTAAATTAGTTATGGGATATAGAACAAATACAGATTTTGCAGATGCAAAAAATTATTACCCTCTAGTTGTAGGATGCAATATTTTAGGTGGAGGACCACAATCTAAAATGTTTATAAATATAAGAGAAAAAGAAAGCTTATGCTACTATATATATTCATCTATAGAAAAATATAAAGGAATACTATTCATATCTTCAGGTATAGAAACTCAAAATTATGAAAAAACAACAGATTTAGTTAGAAGACAAATAGAAAGCATTATAAATGGAGAGATAAGTGACGAAGAACTTGAAAATAGTAAAATATCACTTATAAGTTCTATGAGATCTTTAAAAGATAGTATAGGTGGATTATCTGATTTTAAATTTTCTCAAGATATAAGTAAAACAAATTTAAGTATAGAAGATATTATTAATTATGTAGAAAAAGTGAATAAAGAAGAAATTATTAGTGTGTTTAAAAAATTACAATTAGATACTATTTATTTCTTAAGAAATTAGGAGGAGTATATGGAAAAGATAGTTAACGATATATTAAAAGAAGAACTTTATTATGAAAAATTAGACAATGGACTTGATGTATATTTTATGCCTAAAAAAGGGTTTATGAA
>NZ_JBOGBV010000001.1:0-63126 GCF_051656405.1 Paraclostridium sp. | reverse complement strand
TCTAAGTTTCTTCTATTTCCAGAATTAGCTATTAAGTAATCTATTGCTTTTTTACCTACTTCATAACTCATTAATTCTTTAGCTCCACCAAAATCTCCTTGCGCAGCAAAACAGTACTTACATTTTAAGTTACAATCATGAGCCACATGTAAGCATAAAGCTTTTACTACTTTTTTTCTATCTATAAAATTAGGGTGATGGTTGTATGTGTCTTCTGTATACAGCAAACCTTCTTCTTCTAATGTTTTTATTTCGTTATAAGCTTCTTTTATTTGATCTTCTGTGTAAGTCTCACTTAATAAACTTATTATCTCATCTAGAGATTTTTCTTTATAGTGATCTAATAGGTTATATGCAACTTCATCAACAACATGAACAGCTCCACCGTTTACATCTAAAACTATATTATACCCGTGCATTGAAAATTTATGTATCATATCCATTGTGGTCCCTCCTAGTTTGTTTATATCTATATATTATCATATAAATGTAATTATGTACTATTTATCTTTTCTATCAAATCGATTCAATTTCACTCAAAAAAAGCAGCTAAATTAGCTGCTTTTTCTTTTTTAAAATATATTTACTATCTTTCGCACTCTTGATTTGCAACTGTACAAGAAGTTTTACAAGCAGATTGACAAGATGTTTGACATTCTCCGCATCCACCTTTTGCCGCACTTTCTTTTAAAGTAGCTTTAGATAAAGTTTTTATATGCTTCTTTTCCATTGAAACTACCTCCTATCCTTATATAAACCTTCATTGATTATATCATAAATTTTACATAAGTGGAAATTTATTTAAAGTTTACCCCTAAAACTCCTCCTATTCCACCTGCAAGTGATGTCAATAATACTTTATATATAGATGTAATCTCAAACACAAAAGAATCCTTTGCTAAAAATACAACTACCATTAAACACACTATGTAAAGTAGTCCAACTAATATACCATATAAAAGACCTTTTTCTTTTATTTTTTTAGATGCATAAAATCCTCCAAATGCAGCAGAAGCTGTAGTTATAATAGAAGCTGCCATAGCTATGCTGTCTCCCGACATATTAGTAAAAGTAAGTAGTCCATTGTAAGTTAATAAACAAATTAATGTTATTATGTACGCATATCCTAGTCCTTTAAATATGCTATTTGATTTTTCCATAAAAAAACCTCCCCTCTCATATAAAATATATTCAAGGAAAGGCTTTGTAATTACTAATATCGTTTTATTTTTATTTTGATTCTGTAGAAGCTATAGCCCATTTTTCAAATGGTACCTTTGTTCTACTAGGCCCTATTTCTAATATAACAACATCTTCTTCAACTTTAGCTACAGTAGCTACTATACCACCTATTGTAACAACTTTAACGCCTACATCTAAGCTTTCTCTCATTTCTTTAAGTTGCTTGTCTTTTTTCTTTTGTGGTCTTATTAAGAAGAAATAAAAAATTGCAAAAAATACAACCCACATAAGTATTCCTACTACTGCTTGAGGCATTTATCCCACTCCTTTTATAATATATTCTTAAAACTCTTCAATTTAGTTTTATATAATAATTATTATAACTTAAAATAATTATAATTCATAGCCATATTTTTGGAAAAATTCTTTTCTAAAATCTAATAGTCTATCTTCCATTATAGCTTGTCTTACTTGCTTCATTAAATCTAGTAAGAAATGTAAGTTATGAGTAGTTATAAGTCTAGCCGCTAATATTTCATTAGCTTTAACTAAGTGTCTTATATATGCTCTTGTATAGTTTCTACAGCAATAACAATCACAATTTGGATCTAATGGTCCAAAATCTCTTGCATATTTTGCATTTCTAACAACTACTTTACCTTCACTTGTCATAGCTGTACCATTTCTAGCTATACGAGTAGGTAATACACAGTCAAACATATCTATTCCTCTTATAACACCTTCTATTAAATCATCAGGACTTCCTACTCCCATTAAATATCTTGGTTTGTCTTCAGGCATTAAAGGTACTGTATAATCTAACACTTCATACATAAGATCTTTTGGTTCCCCAACACTTAATCCTCCAACAGCATATCCTGGTAAGTCTAAAGCTAGAACTTCTCTTGCTGATTGTTCTCTTAAATCTTTGTACATTCCTCCTTGGATTATTCCAAATAGAGCTTGATTTTCTGTATTTTTATGAGCTTCTTTACATCTTTCTAACCATCTAGTAGTTCTTTCTAAAGAATTTTTTACATACTCTCTATCAGCTGGATATGGAGCACACTCATCAAATGCCATCATTATATCTGAACCTAATGCATTTTGTATTTCCATAGCTTTTTCTGGGCTTATAAAGTGCTTTGACCCATCTATATGAGATCTAAAGTTAACACCTTCTTCAGTTATTTTTCTAAGTGGCCCTAAGCTAAATACTTGGAATCCTCCACTATCTGTAAGTATAGGCTTATCCCAGTTCATAAATTTATGAAGCCCTCCAGCTTCTTTAACTAAATCATGACCTGGTCTCATATATAAATGATATGTATTACTTAAAATAATTTGAGAACCTATTTCTTTTAATTCTTCTGGTGTCATAGATTTTACAGTTGCTTGAGTACCAACTGGCATAAATATTGGTGTTTCTATTACTCCGTGAGGAGTGTGTAATCTTCCTAATCTTGCTCCACTTTGCTTACAAGTTTTTATAAGTTCATATCTTACTGCACTCATTATAACTCTCCTTATTTATCTATTGTTTATTTTCATTTTTTAAAGCTTTTTCTAAATTTCGCTTATGACAATCACAATCTTCATCTTCACATTCTTCATAATGAATACTGGTTACATTCATTGTACTATTATCATCAGTTAGCAAATACTTTCTTATTGCAAATAATCCAGCTATAGCCATAATTCCAAGTAATAATTCTAACATACCCTCACTCTTAGGCAATAATAGTAACTTTCTAGCTATTGCATACAATAGTACTTCAATTAGTGCCCCTGGAATATGTAATGAAAGCATTACTACTAACTCTACACCTATGACTAACAGTAATATTTGTCCTAACAAATCATTAAACTGAGCATATTGTACCGGAGTTCTGTATTCAACAATATACGAATGCCATATCATTCTTAATACATCTATTGTTCCTAAAAATACTGCAAGCAGCACAACCATGGCTAGCAGTGATTCAAATATATATGCAATTTTAAGTGCTAAACTTTTTTCAGCTAGCTTTTTCATATTAGCCCCCCTTGATAATTTATTTAATTATCATTGCATCTCCAAAACTAAAGAATCTATATTTTTCTTTAACTGCTGTATTATATGCATTTAAAACAGCATCTTTTGAAACTAATGCACTTACTAACATTATTAAAGTAGATTCTGGTAAGTGGAAATTCGTTATTAGTCTATCTACTACCTTAAACTTATACCCTGGATATATAAATATATTCGTCCATCCACTAGACTCTATAATTTCTCCATTTTCGTTACTTGCTGATTCTACAGTTCTACAACTAGTAGTACCAACACATATAACTTTATTTCCATTCTTTTTCGCTCTATTTATTTTCTCAGCAGCTTCTTTATCAACCATATAATACTCAGAGTGCATTTCATGTGCTAATACATCATCAACTTTTACAGGTCTAAAAGTTCCAAGCCCTACATGTAATGTTACAAAAGCTATATCGATTCCTTTTGCTTTTATACTTTCTAGTAATTCATTGGTGAAATGAAGCCCTGCTGTAGGCGCAGCTGCAGATCCATTATGTTTTGAATATACAGTTTGATATCTTTCTCTTTCTTCTAATCTTTCTGTTATATATGGAGGTAGCGGCATATTTCCTAATTCATCTAGTACTTCTTCAAATATTCCTTCATAGTAAAATTTAACTAATCTAGAACCTTCTTCTGCAAGCCCTACAACCTCTCCTATAAGCTTTCCATTTCCGAAAGAAAATTTCGTTCCTATTTTAGCCCTTTTTCCCGGTTTTACTAAAGCTTGCCATACATCTTTTTCTGTTCTTTTTAATAAAAGAAATTCTATTTTCCCTCCAGTATCAACTTTTTCTCCTATAAGTCTAGCTGGTATAACTCTAGTATTATTAAGAACTAAACAGTCTCCTGGATTCAGATAATCTATAACATTTTTAAATATTTTGTGCTCAACATCTCCCGTTTTTCTATCTAAAACCATAAGTCTAGAGTTGGATCTATCCTCTAACGGTGTTTGAGCTATTAATTCTTCTGGTAGGTCAAAGTAAAAATCACTAGTTTTCAATTTAAACGTCCTTTCTATTTTTTAGTACAAATTACATCATAACAAAAAAAGTAATTTTTTTCTATCATTAATCCTATTATTAAATGCTATATAAATTAATTTTTCCTATTTTTCTTTTGGGTAAGGAATATTTAAATGTTCATATGCAAGAGGCATGGCAATCCTTCCTCTAGGCCCTCTATTTATAAATCCTAATTGAAGTAAATATGGTTCATACACATCCTCAATAGTATTTCTATCCTCTCCAATAGATGCTGCCAATGTATCTAATCCTACTGGCCCACCCTTAAACTTTTCAATTATTGTAACTAGTAACTTTTCATCAACATAGTCAAGTCCTAAGCTATCTACTCCTAATAATTCTAAAGCATCATTTGCAACTTCATCAGTTATATTTCCATCTGCTCTAACTTGTGCATAGTCTCTAACTCTTTTTAGTAATCTATTTGCAATTCTTGGGGTTCCTCTAGATCTTCTTGCAATCTCTGTTGCCCCTCCTATTTGAATTTCAGCGCCTAAAATAGCAGATGATCTTATTACGATTTGAGCAAGTTCTTCAACTGTATAGTAATCTAGTTTACATATAACCCCGAATCTATCTCTTAACGGATTTGTTAGCATACCTGCTTTTGTAGTTGCTCCAATTAATGTAAATTTAGGTAAATCAAGTCGTATGCTTCTCGCAGATGGTCCTTTACCTATAATTATATCTAAACAGTAATCTTCCATTGCAGAGTATAAAACTTCTTCAACTGTTCTACTTATTCTATGAACCTCATCTATAAATAAAACATCATTTTCATTTAAATTTGTAAGTATAGCTGCTAAGTCCCCAGCTCTTTCTATAGCAGGCCCTGATGTTATTCTAAGATTAACCCCCATCTCACTAGCTATTATAGATGCAAGTGTTGTTTTTCCAAGACCTGGTGGTCCATATAGTAAAACATGGTCTAATTGTTCATTCCTAGCTTTTGCTGCCTCTATAAATATTTTTAATAATTCTTTTGCCTTATTTTGCCCTAAATAATCATCTAGACTCTTTGGCCTTAAATTATTTTCTATGTCTACATCTTCATTTTGCATAGATGATGTTATAATTCTATTTTCATCTTCAAACATATTTCAATTTTCCCCCTCTATCTAAGAGATTTACTCATAATATAACTTAATGATTTTTTGATTATATCCTCTGTGTTCATTCCATCTTTTTTACACTTATCAACTGCTTCTTTAGATTCTTGAGATGAATATCCTAATGCAATAAGTGCATCAACTGCTTCATCTTGTGATATAGCTATTGGCATTTGACTAAGAAGTGTAGGTTCAAACTCTATGTTATTTTTATCAATTTTATCTTTTAGTTCTAATATAATTCTTTCAGCAGTTTTTTTCCCAACCCCTGGTGCTTTTGACATTTTTGCTACATCTTCACTGACTATATATGCACCTATTTGCTTAGGTGTAGCAAAAGATAAAATTCCCAAAGCTACCTTAGGTCCTATTTTAGAAACTGAATTTAATAATTCAAACATTTTTAACTCTTCTTTTGTTGAAAATCCACATAGACTCATATCATCTTCTCTCACTATTAGCTTAGTATGAATTTTACATTCTTTCCCTAATTTTACATCTGATAAAGTGTTTGCTGATACATTTACTTTATATCCAATGTTATTCGCCTCTATTACTAAACTATCTAAGTTTATTTCTTCAATTTTACCTTTTATATAACTATACATATTGCCCCCCTATGTTCTTTATTGTTTTTTCTAATTTATTTGAATGACAATGACATATTGCAACTGCTAATGCATCGGCTACATCATCTGGTTTTGGTATCGCCTTTAAATTTAAAAATGACTTAACCATTTGTTGAACTTGAGCTTTCTGAGCTCTACCATATCCAACTACTCCTTGTTTAACTTGAAGAGGTGTATATTCATATACAGGTATGTTGTTATGTGCACATGCAAGCATTGTAACTCCTCTCGCTTGTGCTACCGTTATAGCTGTTTTTACATTTTTGTTAAAGAATAACTCTTCAATTCCAACTTCGTCAATATTATAGTTTTTTATAAGCATGTCTATTCCTTTATATACAAGCTCTAATCTCCTTAATATATCCATGTGTGCTGGAGTAGTAACTGCTCCATAATCAATAACTCTGAACTTATTATTTTTATATTCTATAATTCCATAACCAACAATAGCAATTCCTGGATCTATACCTAAAATAATCATATTTTGAAATAACTCCTTTTTACGAAACTTACGTTCTATATTAATATATAATAACATATTTATCTATAAACTATAAAGAGATGAAAAGTTTCCCTTTCATCTCTTTATAGTCTTGGTTATGAGTTTATATTTTTTCAACTTCCAAAGTCTTCTAATTTTGAATAAATTTCGTCTTGTGATTTTGCAAATATTCCAGATTTAACTTCTTCTTGAACTTTTTTAGGTAAAGACTCTGTTTCAATTTCTGTATTTTCTATAAATTCTCTATCGCCTTTTTCATTGTACTTGTAAACATTTAATAAACCTTTGTTGTCAACTATAGCAAATTGATTAGCCTTACTAGCATCATTAAATGTTTCTCTTTCTTGTAAAGTAATTTCATATGTATCTAGTTTTTTTATGCTTCTATTAGGATATTTAGTTGATAAGTACTTAGTTATATCTTCTTTTGATTTTCCAACTAAATCTTTCGGTATCGTACCGATCATTGTTGGAGCTTCTTTACTAGGTGTGCCATCTTCAAGTGTCTTTTCTACCCAAATTTCACAGTCTTCACTTAAATTAAAAATTTCTTTAGCTGTTGTTTCTTCTTTCTTTTGCTCTGAATTGGTCTTTTTAGAAATATTTTCATTTGTTGATTTAAATCCTACATAAATCCCTCCAGCGAGAACTACTATGCCTAAAATTATAACAATTGGTATTCGCCAAGGAAATTCTTTTTTCTTTTCGAACATTAAAAACAACCTCCTTATATCGGATATTTTTTCCAATTGTTTATTTTTTATACATTTTTTACATTTATTATAGTATTTTATTTTAAATATTTTTCTATCCTTAGTCCCATTTATTGATAAATTTTCATATTATACTTTATAAATATGATTTTTTGATGGAGGTGAAAATATTGAGTATCGATAATGAATTACTATCAAGAGTTGAATTTATTGAGTTTAAACAACAAGTTTTACTCTTAAAACATCCGTCTCATAAAGCTACTATATTTGCTGAGCTAACTTTATACGAATTTTTATCTATTAAAGATTATGTTAAAAATTTTGAATATTATTTAGAAAATGGATATAATTTTGATTTCAAAAGCTTTGAATCAGGCTTATACGATTTAGTACCTAAACTAAAAACTTATCCAGAAAGTTCAATTTTAATCGCAAAAATAATAATGAATATATCAAACTTCAATAAATTATTTAATTCAAATAATTAGTGATATGACTTTGAAAGTTCATATTGCCTTTTTTTATAAAGTATATCTATAAATCCTTTTGGAAATAATTTTAATAAATACTATTTTAGGAGGATTTATTATGGATAAAATTAAATGTAGCGTTAACAACTGTTCTCATAATGGTAAAGGTTTATGTTATGCGGATAGAGTTAATATTCAAGGAAGTTCAGCCCAAACAAAAGAACATACAGCATGTGCATCATTTTTAGAAAATGCAGTTTACAGTGAACTTACTAACAACACTAATGATAAGGGAGCTTGCTCTTGCCTTTTCTGTAAAGTAAATACTTGTTCACATAACTCTAACAACCTGTGTACTTTAGAATCTATCGATGTCTGTCCTGATACTGGTAGACCTAACCTTTACTCTGAAACAAGTTGTTCAAGTTTTAAATGTAAATAAAAAAAAGGAGATATAAATATCTCCTTTTTTTATTCTTCTATTTCCCAGTTATGAGCTATAGATTGAACATCATCATCATCTTCTAGCATGTCTACTAATCTATTCATGAACTTTAATTGTTCTTCTTCTGTTAATTTAGTAGTTGTTTGTGGTAATAATTTAACTTCTGCTGATATAAAGTTATATCCTTTACCTTCTAATTCGTCTCTAACAGCTTGGAAATCTTCTGGAGAAGTTACTACTTCAAATCCATCTTCTTCAACTATTAGATCTTCAGCTCCAGCTTCTAATGCTATATCCATTAACTCTTCTTCAGATACATCATCAGTTGCTTCTATTAATATTTGACCTTTTCTATCAAACATAAATGAAACGCATCCACTAGTTCCTAAATTTCCACCATTTTTATCGAAATAGTATCTAACATTTCCTGCTGTTCTGTTTTTGTTGTCAGTTAAAGTTTCTACTATTACTGCAACTCCTCCTGGTCCGTACCCTTCATAAACTATAGTTTCAAAGTTCTCGTTGGCTCCACCACCAGCACCTTTAGCTATAGCTCTATCTATATTATCATTAGGCATATTGTCTGCTTTAGCTTTATCTATTGCTGCTTTTAGTGTTGCATTGTATTCTGGATTTCCTCCACCTTCTTTAGCTGCAACTGCTATAGCTCTTGCATGTTTTGTAAATATTTTTGCTCTCTTAGCGTCTTGTTTACCTTTTTTGTTGATTATGTTTCCTATACGTCCCATAATTCCACTCCTTGCTATGTAAATTAAAATAAAGTTGCGTTATGCTTATATTTTATATAAGGATATTTAATACGTAATATAACTTTAATATATAAATATTTTGTAAGTTATACTATATATACACCGTAATTTTAGCATAAAACATTAATTTAGTAAATTAGAACTTAGGCGGTGCTGCTGCCGTATGTCTTTTATGTTCACTAATTCTATGAAGTCTTGCTATTATAGCTTGGTCTTTTTGAGGAACTTTTTCTACTTCTCCTTTTACAACAGCATCTATCATGTCATAAGTTGTCCCCATTTCATTTTCATCAGTTTGACCTTCCCAAAGTCCAGCCGATGGTGCTTTATTTATAATATCATCATGAACACCTAAAGCTTTTGCCCATTCATATACTTCTCTTTTTGTTAAGTTTGCTAGAGGAACTAAATCAACCCCTCCATCTCCATACTTAGTAAAATACCCTGTGTGAATTTCTGCTGCATTATCAGTTCCTACAACTAAATAACCTAAATTATTTGCAACTGTATATACTGTACTCATTCTTATTCTAGCTCTTAAGTTAGCATCGCTCATTCTATCATTATTTTCTTTATAAAGTCCTTTGTTTTTTAAGCCATCCGTAACTTTATTGTATATTCCGACTTGTTCATTCGTTAAATCTAAATCTAAATACTCTAATTCACACCCATCTATTACTTTAAGTGCATCTAATCTATCTTGTGGATTACTCTTTATACTCATAATTACACCCATTGAATCATTTGGAAAAGCTTTTTTTATAAGGTAAGCAACTACTGCCGAGTCTATACCTCCAGACACACCTACTATTAAACCATTAGTATTTGATTCTTTTACTTTTTCTCTTAACCAATCTATTATTTTATCTATTTTTGAATTTATATCTGTCATTACACTTCCTCCTTACATTTTATGGATAACCCAATTATATCAGATATTTTTATTTTAATTAAATATAATTTATGCTTTATGTTAAAAATAATTCAAGAAGGTGATATTATGGAAAAAAAATTTTTGAATTTCAATATTAAAAATTCATTTATAGGTTTAATCACAGGCTTTATAAACGGTGTTTTTGGATCTGGTGGTGGAACACTTTTAGTTCCTATTTTAAATAACATTTTAAAAGTAGAAGAACATAAGTCTCATGCTACAGCACTTGCAATAATATTATTTTTAACAACTACAAGTTCATTTATATATGTTTCTCAAGGTACGTATGATTTAAATACAACACTTAAAGTTGCTGTAGGAAGTATTGTTGGAGGCATTGTTGGCGCTAAAATACTTTGTAAGTTGACTGGAAGATTTTTAAGAATATCTTTTGGATCTATAATGATTATAGCTGCATTAAGGATGGTGTTTTAATGTTTCTTGTTTTACTTGGATTTTTTTCTGGAATAATAGGTGGTATGGGTATGGGTGGTGGTACAATATTAATTCCAGCATTAATATTATTTGCAAATATTGACCCTAAAATAGCACAAAGTATAAATTTACTTTCATCCATACCTATGACTATATTCGCTTTGTTAATACATATAAAAAATAAAAAGGTTATTTTAAAATTAGTAATACCAATAGCCTCATTTGGTATTTTGGGGGCTATATTTGGATCTTTTTTAGCAACATACCTATCATCAGAAGTTTTAAAAAAAGTGTTTGGAGTTTTTTTACTTGTAATAGGAGTTTTAGAAGTTAAAAAAGGGATTTTCAATCCAAATAAAAATAAATGTGAAAAATAAAAATCGCTTTGCTCATGTTGCCAACGACTTCGTCCGTTGCTCAAAAAACTTTTTTACGCTCAAAATGTAGAATGTTTATATAACCAATTTTTATAGTTTATCAATAGTTTTTAAATAATTATAATTACTTAAACGTAAAAAATATGCCCAAAGTTTAATTTTTCTAAAATTAACTTTGGGCATTCTTTTTTATAATATCACTTGACCATCTTTTTCTGATAAATAGAACTCTTCTCCTAGCGTTATCTGTGCTGTAGCACTTGTTATATCATTAATTCTTTCTATAATAGCTTCTTTTTCGTTTACCCTTGAATATACTATTATCTCTACATTATCTTCGTAAATAGTATCTTTTATAAAGTACCCCGTATTCATTATTTCATTTTGAACTTTGCCAAGTTGATTATAATCTATTTTTATTTTAACTTCTTGATACATTATTTTTTCTATTATTTTTCCTGCTTCAAGACCTATTTTAGCTCCTTTTGTATATGCCCTAACAAGTCCTCCTGCACCTAACTTTATTCCTCCAAAATATCTAGTTACAACGACTACAACATCTCTCAAATCTTCTTTCTTTATAACTTCTAATGTAGGTATACCTGCTGTTCCCTGTGGCTCACCATCATCGCTATATCTTTGTATATTCATGCTTTTTCCTACAGTATATGCCCAAACATTATGTCTTGCATCTTTATGCTTTTTCTTTATTTCATTTATAAATTCAACAGCTTCTTCTTCTGTTTTTATAGGCTTAGCGTATCCAATAAATGTAGACTTTTCTATTGTAATTTCATCCGTCCCAAATTCATGCAGTGTTTTATACATCTAGTTCCTCCTTAGCTTGTTTATATACTAATTATAGTATACATAAATAGAACAAGGCAAATGCCTTGTTCTATAATTTAAGTACGAATAATTAAACCTTTAATTATTCGTACTATTCTTTTTTAAATCTTTAAATTTTCTGTAAGAAATTTCTACAAGAGATTTTTCTTTGTTGTGAGCTAACATATCTAAAGCATCTTTAACCTTGAAAAAACCAGCTTCTGTAATATCTTCATCATTAATGTTGTACTCAGTGTTGTCGCTCTCCATTATGTACCACATTATAGCGTTACATACTTTTTGATGTCTAGTTTTTGAGTAAAATTCATACATAGTATCTCCTGCCATATCTAGAACTTTAGCCTCAACCTCAACTTCGTCTTTAACCTTTTGTGGAGCTACTTCACTAGCGATATCATTCTCGCTTATTTTTCCTTTAGGAATAGTCCATTCACCTTTGTCGTTTTTTACTATTAATACTTTGTTTGCATAAAATACTATACCACCTGCACAACGTCTTAGTATCATAATTAGACTCCCCCTACTAAACCATATTTTCACACCCATATGTGGAGTTACACTACTTTAGTAATTTCTTTTGTTACTCCATTATATGTTAAATTTATATTGTTTATGTTATCTATTGAGGAGTTTTTTCTAATCGATTTATAGTCTCTTCATACGCTCTAATAACATAATTTTTTTCAAAATTATTTTTATCTTTAAGCTTTTGTAATATAACTAAACTATCTTTATTTCCGACATTTGCAAGTGCCTTAGCGCAGTATTGTCTAGTTTGAGCATTTGAATCATAAAGCCCTTTATGGAAAATTTCTCTACTATCTACAGATGATATTTTTCTAAGAGCTGAGTATGTTATTCTTCTTACATCAGAATGTCTATGATTTGTAAGCTGATGTAGAATTTTTAAAAATCTATCATCATTCAATTCCCCAGTTGCCCATATTAAAATCATAAGATCTTCTGCATTTTTCTCTGTCATAATTCTTTTGTATATTTTTCTTTTAAAATCCAATAATTTTTCGTCATTTAAAGAATTCATCAAATCTATTCTTTCATCTTTGTCTAACTCTAAAAACTTATCTAGAATATCTTTAGATGATTCTATTTTACTTTTCATTAAAGATTTTATTTCTATTTTTGCCTTTATTAATTGTTCATTTATTTCTTGAACTTCAATATTTCTTATCTTACTTATTTGAGATACTGTCTTAGACTCTTTGTATAGGAGATACGTTATAAAATAATCTTCTAAATTTTCTATATTATCCCAAGATATATTCATTTAACTACCTACTCATTTATTATATAGCTTTTATACATATTGTAATCTTCTTCATCTAAGTCGACAGTTAACTCTATTCCATTTTCTACATACTCAAATTTTTCAATATTGTATTTGTTTTTCAATTTATTAAATATATCACCTTTATCATATGGAAGTAGTAACTTTACTTTATACGTATTTTCCATTAGCGCATTTTGTATCATATCTATTAATTTATCCATATTAATACCTTGTTTAGCAGATATATATACTGTATTTTCTTGATTTTTAGGATAAATATCAAGGTCTAGTCTATCAATTTTGTTGTAAGCCATTATTGTTGGCTTATCATTCGCATCTAGTTCTTTTAAAACATTTTTAGTCGTATTTTCTTGGATTTCAAAACTATCATTAGTCGCATCTACTACATGCACTATTAAGTCTGCATAATGTACTTCTTCTAATGTAGCTTTAAACGCCTCAACTAAATCATGTGGCAATTTACTGACAAATCCTACTGTATCTACAACTAAAAACTCTCTTTTATTAGGAAGTAATGCTTTTCTTAGAGTTACATCTAAAGTTGCAAATAGCATATCTTTTGATAAAACTTCTTTTTCAACACTATAATCTTTATGTGTTTTTATAAGCTCATTCAATAGTGTAGATTTTCCTGCATTTGTATATCCTACTAATGCAACAATAGGTATATTAGACTTTAATCTTTGTGCCCTTTGAGTATCTCTGTTTTTCTTAACATCTCTAAGTTCTTGTCTTATATCTGCCATTTTATTTAAGATATGTCTTTTATCAACTTCTAACTTTTGTTCTCCCGGCCCTCTTGTTCCAATACCTGCACCAGTTCTACTCATTTCTCCACCCATACCATACAGTCTAGGCATTCTGTATTTTAACTGAGCCAACTCAACTTGTAATTTACCTTCTTTGCTTAAAGCTCTTTGTGCAAATATATCCAATATTAGAGTTGTTCTGTCTATTACTTTTCTCTGAACTAATTCTTCTATATTTCTTATTTGAGCTCCAGATAATTCATCATTGAATACAACAACTGTAGCATCTAGAGATTCACAGTAAGCTCTTATCTCTTCTACTTTTCCTTTTCCTATATAAAAAGCAGCCTCTCTAGCTGGTCTATTTTGAATTATACTCCCTACAACTTCTGCTCCAGCAGCTTTTGCAAGTTCTTTTAATTCTTCCATAGATTCATTAATATCTATATCATCAACTTTCTTTACATTAGTAGTTATATTTAATCCTACTAACAATGCTTTTTCTACTATTTTATCCATTGGAACACCTCATTTAATGTACTTTTTTTTATTATACCACTATTGTAATTTTTTAGTATAATTATATTAAAACTCTAAATAATTAGGAGGTACAAGTATGTCTGAGAATTATAAATTTTTTAGAAATGATAAATGTGAATACTTTCCTTGTCATAAAGTAAGTAATCCCGATAATTTCAATTGTCTATTTTGCTATTGTCCTTTATACGCTTTAAAAGATGAATGTGGTGGTAACTTTAAATACACAGATGATGGAATAAAGGATTGTTCTTCTTGTCTAGTTCCTCACAACAAGAAAAGTCATGATTACATAATGAGCAAAATAGGAGATATCCTAAACTTAGGTAAAAAACAACCTGAGTAAATATATTTTTAAAGGAGTGGTAACTACCACTCCTTTAAACACTCAATAAGTATTTTTTATATACTTACTATAAGATTCTTAGCGACATGAGCGACGCAAATTTTTTATTGTTTTTTTATAAATAAATAACATCATTATACTTATAGAAAATATAAGCCCTAATATTAAAATTCCTTCATGAAGAAAAAATTCTGCAGGCAACATATTTATTACTGGATCTATTGTCGGGTCAAATATCCAGTAATCATTATTGAAAAATAATTTATGAAACATCTCAAAGCTTTTTTCAAAATTCATAATAATTGGGATAGATATTAAAATAGGCAATGTTATCAATGTCCATGAGCTATATTTTAATACATCTAAGTTTTTGCATTTAAAACATATATATGCACCTATCACGACTAATATTAAAGTTATTTTATTTATTATAGCTAAGCTTTGAAATATATTTCGAACTTCTTCAAAGTGAATTTTACCTTGTGTTGATGACTCTAATGTCGGCAGTTTAAAATTCATTTTTCCATTACTAGTATTATAGTCAATTAAGTAATCATAATTTAACTTTATCTCTTCTTCATTCATATCACTTAATATAGGTATATTTAAATAGTTTATGTCAAAATAATATATTTGTTTAAATTTAACAGTAAAGCTAACAACCGAAGTTATTATAAATAAACTTAATCCTAATGATATTAAAAAACTTAAAATTCTATTCATATTATTACCCTATATTATACTATTTTAGTTGTGAAATCCTCTATATTCCATACATCATCCACTATATCTTCATAGAATTCAGGCTCATGTGATACTAAAAGTACAGTTCCTTTAAATTCTCTTATAGCTTTTTTTAGTTCATCTTTAGCTTCTACATCTAAATGGTTTGTAGGCTCATCTAAAACTAAGAAGTTTATTTGCTTTAACATTAATTTACATAATCTTACTTTAGCAGCCTCTCCTCCACTTAAAACTCTCATTTGGCTTGTTATATGATCGTTTGTAAGTCCACACTTAGATAATGATTGTCTTACTTCAAAATTAGTAAGCCCTGGGTATTCTGCCCATATTTCATCCATTGGAGTGTTACTATTTTCTCTTGAACTTTCTTGCTCAAAATATCCAACTTCTAGATAATCACCTAACTCAACTTTTCCATCGAAAGGCTTTATTATTCCTAAAAGAGTTTTTAAAAGAGTAGACTTTCCTATACCATTCATACCTCTTAAAGCAATCTTTTGGTTTCTCTCTAATGTAAAGTTAAGAGGTTTTGTTAGTGCTTCATCATATCCTAATACTAAATCTTCAGTTGTGAATACAAATCTACTAGAAGCTCTTGATTCCGTAAATTTGAATGTAGGCTTTATCTTCTCCTTTGGTCTTTCTAAAATTTCCATTTTATCAAGTTGTTTTTGTCTACTGTTTGCCATACCGCGAGTTGCAACTCTAGCCTTATTTCTAGCAACAAAGTCTTCTAATCTCTTTCTTTCTTCTATTTGCTTGTCATAAGCTTGTTCTTCTTGTCTTTTCTTTATATCTCTAAGTCTTTCAAATTCATCATAATTTCCTTTATATCTATTAAGTTCTCCGTTTTCCATATGGTAAATTACATTACATGTATCATTTATGAACGGTACATCATGTGATACTAATATAAAACTATTTTCATATTCTTGTAGATATCTTGTTAACCAAGCTATATGTTCTACGTCTAAATAGTTAGTAGGCTCGTCTAATATAAGTATTACAGGGTTTTCTAAAAGTAGCTTTGTCAGTAAAACCTTAGTTCTTTGACCTCCACTTAAATCCGTTACATCTTTATCTAGACCTATTTCTCCAAGACCTAATCCATTAGCAATTTCTTGTATTTTTGCATCAATCATATAAAAACCACTATTTTCTAAAATAGTTTGAATTTCTGCAGTACCTTCCATTAACTTTGTCATTTCATCTTCGTCAGCGTCACCCATTTTATCATACATAGATATCATTTCTTGTTCTAAGTCAAACATAGGTTTAAAAGCATCTCTTAAAACTTCTCTTATTGATTTTCCTTTTGTTAATACTGTATGTTGGTCTAAGTACCCTACAGTTACCCTCGACGACCATTTTATATTTCCAGCATCTGGCATAAGTTTTTTTGTTATTATATTTAAAAATGTAGATTTTCCTTCTCCATTTGCTCCGATAAGAGCAATATGTTCGCCCTTTCTAAGTCTAAACGACACATTTTCAAGTATAGTTCTTCCACCAAATCCATGGCTAACATTTTCAACAACTAGCATCTAAACACCTCTTCTAATTTTATTATCTATAACATAATATCTTCTTTTTTTAATCTAATCAAGTAATACAAATATTTTCATGTATTTTACCATATATTTAGCAATGAATAAAGCCCTCTTGTTAGAGAGGGCTTTATTCATTGCTAAATATATCATCAAAAAACATTGTTAAAAATCCAGCAGTTGTTTTTTGTGCTAATGGTAAGCATTTAGTTGATAACATATAAAACTTATTTTTTAAATCATTTACATTTTCATACATTTTATCATAATTCATAGCTTGAGTTGCATTATAATTAATATATTCTTCTACACTATTTTTTTGAATCATTCCATCTTTTGCTCTTAATCTTGGTATAGACATATAATTATTTTTTATATACACCTCAAATTGCCTATGGTTATCTAAAAGCTTTCCTTTAGCGTGTTGAGGTATAGTTAAATCTTGAAGTACATGGCATGCTGCTCCAAAGTAAAATAAACTAAGTTCAAACTTATCTAATGCAAAAAACTTTAAAGCTTTATTATAATACTTATTTATTAAAGTAAATGCATTCTCTTCATATCCAAACTTTCCTCTTTTTACATATGGATTATAAAAGTGATGATAACTTTTAAAGTCCTGATCTGCCCATATTAATCCTTTATTTATTTGAGGCAAATACGCTTTAAAAAACTTATATTGCGTAATATATCCTTCATTTTTTAATATTTCTAATGAATTTGCTTGTATAAAAATATGGACTTCACAATCTGTAGTTATTATACTTTTTTTTACTGGATTTACTACTTTAAAAGTTCCTGTCAGAGCCTTTCCGTAAACATTTTCTATTCTTTTTCTCATAATAATCACCTGATAGTTGAATTTACAACCTAAATTTTATTTCGATATTAACAATATATTACTTTTTTTAATATTTGTTAACCTTTATATTTATTTTTAATTCTTATTTTCTGTATCTTTTAAGTATGTTTCTAATCCATCTGCTACACTTTGCATCATTTTTCTTTGATATTCAGGGTTAGACATCATTAAGTCTTCATTATAATTGCTCATAAACCCCATTTCTACTAGTACTACAGGAACTTTAGACCAATTAAATCCAGTTAAATCATTTCTTTCAAATATTCCATTTACCTGTATGTTTTCTTTCTCTAATGCATTTTTTATATCTAATGCACACTTATTGCTATCTTCAAAAATTTTAGATGTATATTGTCCATCTTTTTGAGGAATCAAAATAGATGCACCAGTTTTTCCTGAATTATCTAAACTATCTGCGTGAACTCTTATAACCATGTCTGCATTTTTATCATTAGCTAATATAGCTCTTTCTGCATTACTTATATTTACATCATGACGCTCTCTTGTCATTACAACATTATAACCTTTATTTTCTAAAATATGCTTTAAAACTATTGATGCCTCAAGGTTTAGCTTATATTCAGGTTTTTTAGTTGCTATTCCTGTTGCTCCAGATGAAACTCTCGCTTTTTTAGAACTTGATCCCGGTGCTACTGGCTCTAAATTAGGATCTCCTTTTTCTTGATGTCCTGGATCTATACATATTGTATATTCACTATTATTTTTAACTTTTTTATCTTTATCTTCTTTTTTATTTTCTTTTTCAGTTATATTGTTTTTACTTATAAAATTAGTAGATTTATATAAATTTTTTGCTGGGTTTGATGTTCCTATAAATATAACGCCTATAGCTATTATAGCAACTATAAAAAGTCTATAATTTTTCATGTCTATCTCCTCTCTCTAGTAAAGTATATATATAATTTAAACAATAGGCTTTGTTTTTATGTAAGTTAATGATAATTACAATTAATTTATTTTATAGTTGTTTGTATTTAAATAGTCTCATATATATTTTATATACACGTATTTTGGAGGTTAATATGTCTAAAGTAAATAGAAGCAACAATGATAAGTCTAGACTTTGTCACTTTGGGTATGTAGATTATATAGTTTTAGCATCTAGTTTAGCTATAGCTGTTGCTGAAGAGGTAAATGCAACTGATTTAAATATACTCGCCAGTTTTTTTGCTACTTTTTCAGATGAGCTTGCTTTAATAGCTTCAGTTAAACAAGGTTGTTCTCCAGATTCAGACTCTGATTCCTCTCCTGATAATGATGAAACTACCTTTGTTCCTCCAATACCTGCTACAAGTGGTTCCAGATCTAAACCTAAGATAAAAAAAAGAAAAAAAGTAAAAAAATATAAAAAAGTTTAAATCACCTAAAATACTTAATTTTAGGTGATTATTTTTATATTTTGAAAACAATGGTTTTATTGTGTCTGTTTTCTACGGATTAAAATTTTTATCCTGCACAATCTAATATTAAAAGAAGCACCATTAACCATCATCAAAGACTCTATCAGAAAGAAGGTGTTTTAATGAATATTAGAAAGTGTTTTTTAACAACATTTTTAATATATTTTCTGTCAATAGGATTTATTTATTCAGAACCTACAACAAAAAATGATTCTACTTATTTAATACCTATTGGTAACATAATGCAAATAGATGCTGAGTTACAATATCTTATGGTTAGAAATAATTTCACTGATTCTTCATTTAAAATAGGTGATTCATTAATATCAATAAATAATAATGAGATAAATAATTATTCAGATTTTTCTAGTTTGCTAAATACATTACCAGAAAATGAAAATATTAAAGTTCAAGTATTAAGAAATAACGAAAAATTAGATATTGATACCGATAAAGAAATTTTAGAAAAAATAAATTTCAATAATATAGTATCTGGATTTGCTACTCTAACATATGTAAATCCACAGAATAATAATTTTGGAGCAGTTGCTCATCCTATAAGTGTTGGATTTAATAAAAATTTACCTATTAAAAATGGATATATATCTTCAACATCTAATTTAACAATCGATAAATCAGCTAAAGGAAATGTAGGATGTATTAACGGAGAAAAAAATGAATTTATAGGAGATTTTAAAGATAACTCTAACTTTGGAATAAAAGGAACTGTCCATAAATTAGATTTATCCAAATTTAAACAATATAAAGTTGCTCAATTAGGAGAAGTTAAACCTGGAAAAGCTTCAATTCTTTTACAAACTTCAAATGGCGAGCCTACAGAATATGAAATTAATATATTAAATATAAAGAAACAAAGAAGTCCTGAATCAAAAACTTTTAAAATAGAAATTGTAGACAAAGAACTGTTACAATTAACTGGAGGTATAGTTCAAGGTATGAGTGGTACTCCAATAGTACAAGATGATAAAATTATAGGTGCAGTATCACATGCAATTGAAAATAACCCCGCTACTGGATATGGAGTCTATATAGGTTGGATGTTAGAGGGAGAGTAATCTCCCTCTTTTAATTTGATTTATTTATATTTTTATTAGGCATAACATTAACTATATCTTTTTCTGGAACATTTACATAGCTTTGTGGGACCTCTCCTACAATTACAGTTTCACATATAGGAATTTGAGTCTTAACTTCTTTAGTAGATGTTGTAAGTGGTACTACTACTTTTACTTGTGTTTTTGCTTTTAAGTATATTCTATGCCTTGTTTGATTTATTCCTGAAGACTCAAAATCAGTTCCAAAGTCTACGTATACATTTCCTATAGGTTCTATAGAAACTTTTATTTTAGGCCCATACTTTGCTAAAAGCGGACTTCCAAGCGCAGTTCCTATAGGTATATATGTTGACGTTGTTTTAATTTTTTTCATTTCTGACTGTATTTCTAGTGCAACTTGTGAAGCTATTTCATTCATTGCTATAGAATTAGCTTGCATCATTGTTATTTTTCCATTTTCTCCAGTCTTTACATTTATTAAATCTTCATACTTAACACTATTGTCTATAACACTTGCAACAGCTTTATTTATAGATTTATTAGCTAGTTCTTCTGCTTTTGTTTCTGCTATAACCGTAATAGTTGGTCTCAATTTATTATCTATGTATATAAACGTTCCTATTAATGTAGATACTAAAAATATTATTATAAACATTATTATATTCTTTTTAATTTTTTGTTTTCTTTTTTGAATTAATATTTTTTTCATAAAAAGCCCCCCTTACTATATTATGTAAGGAGGGCTTATAATTACTTGTTAATTATTAATTTTGCAAATTTTCTTTTTCCTACTTGTATTATATCTCCAGTTTGTAAAGCTATTTTGTCATTTTCAACTTTTTCACCATTAAGCTTTATTCCACCTTGCTTTAATAATCTTCTAGCTTCACTTGTAGATGGAGAAAGTTTTAAGCCTGTAATTAGCTTCGGTATAAAGAATAAGCCTTCTTCAGACTCTTCTATCGAAACTTCCATTTCAGCTATATCATCTGGAATATTCTTTTTTTGGAATACAGATTTAAAATATTGCTCTGCTTCTAATGCTTTTTCTTCTCCATGATATAGTTTTACAACTTCTTTAGCTAATTTCATTTTTAAGTCTCTTGGATTCACATTATCTTGTTCTATATCAGACTTCATAGCTTCTATTGAATCAGGATGTTCATCTGTAACTAACTCAAAATATCTTATTATTAATTCATCCGGTATAGACATAGTTTTTCCATACATATCATTAGGTGCTTCGCTTATACCAATGTAATTGCCTAGTGATTTACTCATCTTTTTAACTCCATCAGTACCTTCTATTATAGGCATTAATACAGCAATCTGAGGCTCTTGATCGTACTCTTTTTGAAGAGTTCTTCCCATTAATATGTTAAACTTTTGGTCCGTTCCTCCCATTTCTATATCAGCTTTTATTGCTACTGAATCATATCCTTGCATTAATGGATAGAAAAATTCATGTATTGATATAGATTGATTAGATGCGAATCTTTTCTTGAAATCATCTCTTTCTAACATTCTCGCAACAGTATACTTAGATGCTAAATTAGCAACATCCATGAAATTCATAGTTTGTAACCACTCACTATTGAATTTTACTATTGTTTTTTCTCTGTCTAATATTTTAAATATTTGTTCTTGATATGTTCTTGCATTTTCTAAAACTTGTTCATGAGATAGTTGCTTTCTAACCGCTGACTTTCCAGTTGGATCTCCTATCATACCTGTTGCATCACCTATTATTATAACTACTTGATGTCCTAAATCTTGGAATGCTTTCATTTTTCTTAAAACAACAGTATGTCCTAAGTGAATATCTGGCGCAGAAGGATCTAATCCTAATTTTATTGTTAATGGCTTATTTTCTTTTGCCGATTTTTCTAACTTTTTAACAATATCTTCTTCAGAGATTATTTCAGCTGCCCCTTTTTTAATTATCTTCAATTGCTCATTTATTTCAATCATATGTACACCTCACACATATTTTTTTTATACTTAGTTAAAAATAATTAATATTGTATCATAGTTAAATGTTAAATTCAAATAGTCAACTAACACCACGACTGATTAATTACATAATATTCATTTTTATCTATAAAATACAAAATTATTCGCATATATGATATAATATATTCTTATAGTAAGGAGGTTAATTTCATGGGAAATGATAACAATGACAAAAACAAAATACGTAGAAAAAAAGTTAGCTCCTCTAGTACTAAACCTACTGCCTCGCCGAGGAAATCAACTAAAAACAGTAGTCAAAAAACTAAAAGTATTTCTAAATCTTCAAAAAAGGATAAGTTTAAAATATTTAGAACTGTAGGTGTTACACTTTTAGTTATGTTGGTATTAGGAGTTGCAGTTTCAACTGCACTAGTATTTGTAGCCTTAAAAGACGTAGAGCCTGTGACAAAAGCTGCTCTTGATAAAAAAGTTAACACAGTTACAGAACTTTTATATAGTGATGGGTCTTTAATGGGAAATCCTCCGACAGATAATAAAAAGGTTCCTATATCTATAAAAGATATGCCAGCTCATCTTCAGCATGCACTTGTATCTATAGAAGATGAAAGATTTTATGATCATAATGGTGTAGATTTTAAAGGGCTTGCTAAAGCCACTCTTATAAATATATTTACATCTTCTTCTCCTGGAGGAAGTACTCTAGATATGCAGGTTTCTAAAAACTTACTTACTTCTAGTGAAGTGTCTGTTGTCCGTAAAATTAAAGATATTTACTATGCTTTAGAAATGGATAAAACTCTTAACAAGAATGAGGTTTTAGAACTTTATTTAAATAGTGCATACTTTGGAAGAGGTGCTATAGGTGTTGAAGCTGCTGCAAATGCATACTTTAATAAACATGCTAAAGATCTTTCAGTTGCTGAATCTGCTATGATTGTCGGTATAACTCAAAATCCTAATAAATATGCAGCTTATAACACTGCAAAACTAACAGGCAATGAAACTAAAGATGAATTAAAAGGAAAATTAAAATTCTATGCAAAGAGTGATGGTTTTGATGAACCTACTAAAGTAGAATTAGACATGGTTAATAAACTTTATGATTGGGGTCTTCTACCTGATGATGACACTTTTAGAGAATTAAAAAATGGTACTATGGTTTGTAGAAAAGTTGAACTAAACCCTAATGCCAAGAAAAGACAAGAAACAGTTTTAATGAAAATGTTAGAACTTGGTTACTTAACTCAAGAAGAACATGATAAAGCTGTTGCAGAAAAAATAAATATACAATTACCTAAACCATCTAAAAAACCAGCTTCTTCAGTTGAAGACCTTATAGAAACCGACGTTATAAATAGTCTTATAACTCAAGGATACACTGAAGCCGAAGCTAATACGCTATATTTTAGTGGTGGTTTAAAAATACGTACTACTATAGATAAAAATATGCAAAGCGATTTAGAAACTGAATTTAATAATAGAAATAACTTCCCAGGCACTGACTTATTTGGTCCGGATAAAATTCCTCAACCTCAAGCTGCCATGGTAGTTTTAGATTATAGAACAGGTAAAATAAAAGCCTTAATTGGTGGTAGAGAAATTAAAGCTAGAAAAGTTTTAAATAGAGCTACTGAACCACATCAACCTGGTTCTACTATAAAACCTTTATCAGTTTATACTCCAGCTATTGATAATGGAATGAACCAAGCTGACACATTTAGTGATGCACGTGGTGGATATAAGTTTAAAGAAAATAACAAATGGAATCCTAAAACTACGACATCTGGTTCTGGTGATATGACAATGCGTAAAGCTTTAGCTTATTCATCAAACACAATAGCAATAAAAGTAGCTGAACAACTTGGTTCAACTTACAATGAAAGTGTTGATGTTATGCTTGACTACCTAAAGAACTTCGGATTATCTGATTTAAAAGATGGTCCTGGTGGAGCTGATAGAACATTCCCTGCTCTTACTCTAGGTGGTATGACAAAAGGAGCTTCTCCACTTGATATGGCTGCGGCTTATGGAACTTTAGCTAACGGCGGAACTTATGTTGAACCTATAACATTTACAACAGTTGAATCTTCAGATGGTCAAGTGTTAATACAAAACACTCCAGAAGAACATAAAGTTGTAGACCCTGAAGTTGCATATGTTCTTACAGATATGCTTAAAGCTGTTATTACAGAAGGTATAGGTGGAACTGCTAAATTTGGTGATATGCCTGTAGCTGGTAAAACTGGTACAACTAATGATAACAAAGATGCTTGGTTTGTTGGTTATACCCCTTATTATGTAGGTGCTACTTATATAGGTGATGACTATAGAATTGATCCAACTACAAAAGAAACTATACCTCGTAGAGGTGTAGTTCATGGAAGTTCAACTTCAGCTAAGTTATGGTCTAAGGTAATGGATAAAGTACATGATGGACTTGATCCAATTGATTTTAAAAAGGCAAGTAATATAGAATTTTATAATATAAACTTACTGAATGGTAGTATAGTTCCTAAAGGAGCTTATAACGCTGGTATGGCTGCTTTCATAAAAGGACACATACCTACTACTCATTCTTCTTATACACCGCCACCAGAGACTACAACGCCTCCTGCAGAGGAAGAGAATAAACCTGAAACGGAAACTCCTTCTCCAGAAAATCCAACTCCAGAAAACCCTAATCCTGGAGATAATGAAAATAATGGCAACAATACTGGTGGTAACGAAAATAATAATAATCCAGGTACTGGCACTAACCCAGGAACTGGCGGTGGAAATACAGGTGGAGGTACTGGCACTAATCCAGGTACAGGTGGTGGCACTGAAGTAACTCCTACTCCACCTCAAGGTAACAATCAAACTTCACCTACTCAAACCACTCAAAAACCTAATACAGCAGCAAAACCAGCTGCATAAAAAAAGAACTATATGAGCTAAATCTCATATAGTTCTTTTTATTTTACGGTTTAGCTTTTGGGGTAAATACAACGGCCATTATATATCCAAAAAATATAGCTGCTGTTATTCCTCCTGCAGTTGCAGTTATACCACCTGTGAAAATACCCATAAATCCATCTTGTTCTATTGCTTTAACAACTCCATTATATAAAGAATATCCAAATCCTATTATAGGTACAGTTGCTCCAGAACCTCCAAACTCTACAATAGGCTGATATACCCCTAAAAAGCTTAATATTACTCCACTTGTTACATACGTAACCATTACATATGGTGTTTGTAATTTAAAGTAGTCCATTAATATCTGAGCAATTAAACATATAGTTCCGCCTACTAAAAATACTTTAAGATACTCTATAAGCACTTCTTACACCTCCTATTCATTTTCTATAACTACAGCATGAGCTACGCTAGGTATACTCTCTTTTTGTAATGTACTTGTAGGTGATAATAATGCCCCTGTTGAAACTAACATAACCTTATTAAATTTTTTAGATTTTAACATTTTATAAATATATCCATTGAAAACAGATGCTGAACATCCACATCCACTTCCACCACAATGAACATCTTGATCATCTAAATTGAAAATTTCTACTCCACAATCAGTATAAACTTTAGATATATCTAATCCTTTTTCTTTTAATAAGTCTATAGTTATTTGCATACCTAATTTACCTAGATCACCTGTTGCAATCATGTCAAAACTATTTGGATCATCTTTTGTGTCCACAAAGTAAGAGTATATCGTGTCTATAGCCGCTGGAGCCATAGCTGCTCCCATGTTGTTTGCATCACTTATTCCTTTATCAATTACCTTTCCTATCGTTATATACTTAACCTTTGGTCCTTCTCCCTTACTAGATATCAAAGAGCAACCAGATCCTGTAACTGTCCATTGTGCCGTCATAGGTTTTTGATTTCCTAATTCTAACGGAAATCTAAATTGTCTTTCCGCCGTACAGTAATGACTTGATGTAGCTGCAACCACTAAATCAGCAAATCCTCCATCAACCAACATCGACCCTAATGATAAAGACAGTGCCATTGTAGAACATGCTCCATAAACTCCTAAAAATGGAATGTTTACTTCCCTAGCTGCAAATGATGTTGATAAAAGCTGATTTAGTAAATCTCCAGCAATCATATAATCTATGTCATCTACAGACTTATTTCCATTTTTTATGGCGTTTTCTATAACTGTTTGAACCATCTTGCTTTCTGCAAATTCCCAACTTTTTTCTCCAAATAAATCATCGTCCAGCTTCATATCAAAGTATTCTTTAAGAGGCCCATTCGCTTCTTTAGGTCCCACTATCGATGATGTAGATATTATAGTTGGTCCATTCTCTAATCTAATAGTTCTTTTTCCTATCCTATTTCTAGCCACCTATATATCTCCTTTCTATATGATAAATTTTATTATGTAGTATATTAACCCACATAACACAGATGAACCTATTCCATATACTAAAACAGGTCCTGCAATCTTAAATAAATTTGCGCCAACACCCATTACATAGCCTTCTCTTTTATACTCCATCGCAGGTGATACTATAGAATTTGCAAATCCAGTTATTGGAATAATGGATCCAGCCCCTGCTCTTTTGCCAATTAAATCATAAACTCCTAATCCTGTTAAAAATGCACCTATAAAAATTAAAGTCATAGATGTTGCTCCAGCTGCTTTCAATTTATCTAGTCCAAAATTCATATAACCATCATTTATAGCCTGCCCAATTACACAAATTATTCCACCTACGATAAATGCTAATATATAATTTTTTGCATATGTAGGTTTAGGACTTATTTTATCAACATATTCTTTGTAATTTTTATCCATATTCTGACCTCCTATTTAATCAAGCTATATACTGTTATTATTTAACAAAACAAAAAAAATAAACCCTTAATTTAAGGGTTTATTTTTATCCTATATAAGTCTTTAGTTTTGATAATACTTTTTTCTCTATTCTAGAAACTTGTACTTGAGATATATTTAAAAGTTCTCCTATTTCACTCTGTGTTTTATCTTCAAAGTACCTAAGCATTATAATCTGTCTTTCTCTTTTATCTAATTTTCCCAATACCTCTTTTAATAAAAGATTATCTATAACTTTATCTTCTTCATCTTCACCTTTTAGGCTAATTTTATCAATTAGGCATATAGGCGCTCCTTCTTCTTCATGTATTACTCCATGTAAATATTCCACAGAGAAATTTGATTCTAATGCCATAACCAATTCTTCTTTATCTACTCCTACAACTTTTGCTACTTCCTCTATAGTTGGCTCTCTTCCTAATTTTTTAGTTAGAACTTCAGTTTGCGTTTTAGCTTTTATTGCTACTTGTTTTAAAGATCTTGAGACTTTTATCATTCCATCATCTCTTAAATATCTTTTTATTTCTCCTAAAATCATAGGTACTGCATATGTAGAGAATTTAACATTAAATTTGGGATCAAATTTATAAATTGATTTTATAAGTCCTATTGACCCTAATTGAAATAAATCATCTCTTTCATACCCTATATTTAAAAATTTAGATACAACACTTCTAACTAACCCTAAATTACTCTCTATCAGTATTTCTTTTGCTTCTTCATCCCCATTTTGTACAAGTTGTATTAATCTTAAAGTCTCCTCATGGCTAAGCAATCCCTTTCTTTCTTCTTTATTGGCAGTTATCCCCATAACAAAACCTCTATTCTATATTAGATGAATCTATTTTCTTTTTCATAATAACTTTAGTTCCCTCGCCCTTTTTAGAAGAAACAGTTACTTTATCCATGAAACTTTCCATAACGGTAAATCCCATACCAGATCTTTCTAATTCAGGTTTCGATGTATATAATGGCTGCATAGCCATATCCAAATCTTCTATACCATTTCCAGTGTCTTCTACTGCGATAATTATTTCTCTATCTTCTATTTCACATCTTATATTAACAAATTTCGTTTCATCTTCATCATATCCATGTATTATTGAATTAGTTACAGCTTCAGATACAGCAGTTTTTATGTCTGCAATTTCATCTAATGTAGGATCTAACTTAGCTGCAAATGATGCAACTATTACCCTTGCAAAACTTTCATTTTCTGATCTTGCTGAAAACTTTACTTCCACAATATTATTCATTTGCAACGCCTCCTAAAAAAGAACTTAAAGCATCTTCATAAGTGTCGTGAATTTGTATTATCTTATTCATTCCAGATAAATCAAAAATCTTTTTTACTCTTGAGTTTAAATTAATTACAGCTACCTTTCCACCCTCACTAGATATTTTTTTGTATCTACCAATAACTACTCCAATACCTGAAGAATCCATAAAATTCATATTTTTAAAATCAAAAACTATATTCTTGATTTGCTTATCTTGTATAACATAATCAATCTCTTCTCTTACTTCATTTGCAATATGATGGTCCAATTCTTTACTTAAAAACTCAACTTTTAAGTTTTTATTGTCTAAAGAAAAATTTATCATTAGCTTCCCCCTCCTATCGAATTTAAAAATGATACTTTTTATTCAATTCTATAAATCGGATTATTATCCTTCAACGAAATTTAAATAGTTTTGTTTTATTGTATCAAAAAACTATTTATTAAAATATTATATATTATACTAAATAAGTTTTGGAGGAATAATAATGGATTTTATTGACAACAAAGTTTCTGCCCGACTTGGTGGTTCATCATTTTTTGAAAGCAGTGATAAACTCTATAAATTCGAAAAAATAAAAAAAATAACAAAAGAGGTTCAATCTAAATTTCCTGATGTAAAACTTATCGATATGGGAGTTGGGGAACCTGATAAAATGGCTGATCGTTCTATTGTTGATATATTATGTGTTGAAGCTGGAAAACCTGAAAATAGGTTTTACTCAGACAATGGAATTATTGAATTTCAAGAAGCTGCTTGTAGATATTTATACAATATGTATGATTTGAAAAATATAACCCCTGAAAATATAGTTCATGGAATAGGTTCTAAACCAGTACTTGCTATGATTCCACTATGTTTCATTAATCCTGGGGATATATGTCTAATGCCCTCTCCTGCATATCAAGTACTTGGAACATATTCAAAATTTTTAGGTGGTGAAATTTATAAGCTTCCTTTATGTACCGAAAATAATTTCTTTCCAGATTTAGACAACATACCTAAAGATATAAAGAAAAGATCAAAACTTTTATATTTAAATTATCCAAATAACCCTACTGGTCAAATCGCAACAAAAAAATTTTATGAACATGCAGTTAAATTTGCAAAAGAAAATGATATTATAATTGTTTCTGATTTAGCCTATGGAGCTTTAACTTATGGAAACTGTACTCCTATTAGCATACTGAGTGTAGATAGTGCCATTGATGTATGTATAGAAATTCATTCTCTATCAAAATCATTTAATATGACTGGTTGGAGGTTATCATTTGTTGTAGGATCTAAAAAAGCTATGCAACTATATTGTGCTATAAAAGGTCATACTGACTCAGGACAATTTAGAGCTATTCAAAAAGCAGGTGCTTATGCACTAGATAACTATCATAGCTTAATTAATTTAAATAAAGAAAGATATTCAAGAAGGTTTGACTTACTAATTGATGTTTTAAATCAAGTTGGATTTAAAACAAATAAGCCCGAGGCTGGATTTTATTCTTATGTTAAAATACCTAAAGGTGTTAAAAATGGAGTTAGATTTAGCAGTGCTGAAGAAGCAAGTCTTTATATACTTTCTCATGCTTTAGTATCTACCGTTCCTTGGGATGATTGTGGAAGTTTTTTAAGATTTTCAGTTACCTATGATGCAGATTCTTTAACTGATGAAATTAATGTGATGAATGAACTTAAAAGAAGACTTTTATCTTTAAATCTGGAATTCTAAGTTAAATATAACTAAAGGGTATCT
This sequence comes from Paraclostridium sp., assembly GCF_051656405.1. Classification (GTDB taxonomy): domain Bacteria; phylum Bacillota; class Clostridia; order Peptostreptococcales; family Peptostreptococcaceae; genus Paraclostridium. Next base: position 33,176 of record NZ_JBOGBV010000001.1, on the reverse strand, counting down.
CAATTTTGAGATACCCTTTAATATTTAGATATTATTTGCTTTTTCTCTTACTATTTGCTTTTTCTATATTAACTTTGTTTCCTTTTATTTTTATGTTCTTCATCTTATCAAGAACTTTTCTAGTATGTTTCTTTGGTATCTCAACAAAAGTATATTTATCATATATATCTATAGTTCCAACTAATTTACCTGGTATTCCAACTTCTCCAGCTATAGCCCCAACGATATCTTTAGCTTGAACTTTTTGTGTTCTACCTATATTGATAAATAATCTAGTCATTCCAGACTCAGCACCTGTGTTATGACTTTCTTCTATTATTTCTTCTTTTGCTTGATCACCTAGAGCTAATTTAACTAAAGCAGCAGCTATATCTAAAGTATCATAATCTTCTTCTTTGCAGAAGTTCTCTAACCATTGTACTTGCTTTGTTAAATGACCTTCCTCTATAGTAGATTTTACTTGATCAAAGAATAAGCTTACTTTTTTCTCTTCAACATCTGATATTGAAGGTATGCTATGTTTTTCTAATTTAGATTTAGTGTATCTTTCTATATCTTTCATCTTTCTCATTGATTTTCCGAAAACAAAAGTGAATGATACTCCATTTCTACCAGCTCTTCCTGTTCTTCCGATTCTGTGTACATAGTACTCTTCATCTTGTGGTAAATCATAGTTAAATACAGCTTCTACATCATCAACATCTATTCCTCTAGCTGCAACATCTGTAGCAACTAAGATATCGATAGTTCCGTTTCTAAACTTATCCATAACTATATCTCTTTGAGTTTGCTTTAAATCTCCATGTAGCGCATCTGCAAAATACCCTCTTGCTTGTAAATCACTAACTAATTCATCAGCACCTCTTTTTGTGTTACAAAATACTACTGATAATTTAGGGTTGTATACATCTACTAATCTGCATAATACTTCTAACTTATTAGCAGCTTTAGTTTCTATATAATATTGTTTTATATTAGGAACTGTAAGTTCTTTTCTAACTATTCTTACATGCTCAGGATCTTTTTGGAATCTCTTTGTTAAATCTAATATACCTTTAGGCATAGTAGCTGAGAAGAAAGTCGTTTGTCTATTTTTAGGAGTTTCATTTAAAATCATCTCGATGTCTTCTCTGAATCCCATATCTAACATTTCATCCGCTTCATCTAATATAACCATTTTTACTTTATCTAACTTTAAAGTTTTACGATTTATATGGTCTATTATACGACCTGGAGTTCCTATAACGATTTGAACACCACTCTTAAGAGACTTTATTTGTCTGTCTATAGGTTGTCCTCCATATACAGGTAAAGTCTTTATTCCGTGCATGTATTTACCTATTTTTCTTATTTCACTTGAAACTTGTATTGCTAATTCTCTTGTTGGACATAAAACTACCGCTTGTAGACTCTTGTCCTCTGGGTCTACCATATCTAATATAGGTATACTGAATGCTGCTGTTTTCCCCGTACCTGTCTGTGCTTGCCCTATAATATCTACTCCAGTAATTATTTTTGGTATTGCTTGAACTTGTATTGGAGATGGTTCCTCGAATCCCATTTCTAATACAGCTTTTTTTATGTTCTCATTTATTGGTAAATCATCGAATTTAACTATATTCATATATTATTTCCTTTCCGTTATCAATTTATATTAACTTTATCAATTATATATTTTTTTTTAATATTATGCAATTAATATTTTATCCTAATAGTAAAGATCATATTCAATTTAAAGCAAAATAGAGGGTATTTTCTAACCCTCTACTTTTTTTATTTTATATATGTAAAATATAGAACAAATAAATATAATAAATATGTAAGTATCATTAAAATTCCTTGAAGTCGATAAATTTTTTCCTTTATAATTGTAGGAACTGTTAAAATTAAAACTAATACTATCATAAATGGAAAGTCTATCATTGATGTCTGTTTAAGTATGGGCGTATCATTTATAAAAGATGATATAGATATTACTGAAACTATATTTAAAATATTAGCCCCCAATATATTACCTACAGATATAGCATTATGCTTCTTTTTTATAGCCGTTAAACAAGATACTAATTCAGGAAGTGAAGTGCCTAATGCAATTACAGTTAAACTTATAACTCCTTGTGGAACTCCTATATATTCAGCTATTATTATTCCATTATCAACCAACAACCTAGAACCTATTATCATCATAATTATCCCTGCTATAAATAAAAGACCTATTTTCAACATGTTAATTGATTTTATATCTTTCCTCGTATTCGTGTCCGATACTGATCTCATTTTAGTTTTAGGTATACTTTTATAATTGTTAATCATGTAAATAATTAACATTCCCATGAGAGCCATAGCATCTTTTCTGTCTATAACTTTGTCCAAACCTAATACAATTAAAATGATTATAGATATGATTAATAATGTAGCTTTTGAATTAAATACTTTTTTATCTACTTTAAAAGGTCTAATAATCGCAACTAACCCAAGCGCTAATCCCGTATTACAAATTATAGAGCCTACTGCATTTCCTAAGCTCATAGTAGTATGACCTTTTATTGATGCGCATACTGACACTGTCAATTCAGGAAATGTAGTTGCCAAGCTAACTATAGTTGCTCCTAAAACAATTTCAGGTATATTAGTTTTTTTTCCTACAGATATAGTAGAATCTATAAATATATCCGCACCCTTTGTTATAAGCATAAACCCTATTATAAATAGTCCTATTATAAATATCATTATATCCCCCCTTATTAAATAGATATTCAATCAACTTAATTCTATGATGTATAAAAAATTTTAAAATTATTCTTAAAATTCATGTTTATTCGACATTTTAACCGGGTATTATATGAATATAGCAAAATAACAGAAAAATCTATCAAAAAAGAAAAGATAGTGTAAAATTCTGTATACAAAATACTAATTCTATGTTATGATTATATTGTTTAAAAAATATCTAGCTAGATTTTATAAAATAAATATACTCAACACATATAAACTTAAGGAGGCTATCAACATGAATGCATGGCAAGGATTCAAAACTGGTAGATGGACTAAAGAAGTAAACGTAAGAGAGTTCATACAATTAAACTACAAACCATATGAGGGAGATGATTCTTTCTTAACTGGAGCAACTGAAAACACTAAGAAATTATGGGATAAAGCTCTTGAATTATTCAAAAAAGAAAGAGAAAACGGTGGAACATTAGATGTTGACACTGACACTGTATCTTTAATAGATGCTTACGGTGCTGGATATATAGATAAAGATTTAGAAACTATTGTTGGTTTCCAAACTGATGCACCTTTAAAAAGAGCTGCAATGCCATTTGGTGGAATAAGAATGGTTGAAACTTCTTGTGAAGCTTATGGATACAAATTAAACCCAGAAATAAGTGAAATATTCACTAAATATAGAAAAACTCATAACCAAGGTGTATTCGATGCTTACACTTCAGATATGAGAGCTGCTAGAAGTGCTGGTATAATAACTGGTTTACCAGATGCTTACGGTAGAGGTAGAATAATAGGGGACTACAGAAGAGTTGCTCTATACGGTGTTGATAGATTAATACAAGATAAATTAGATCAAAAAGATACTTTAGAAGTTAGATGTATAGATGAAGAAGTTATAAGATTAAGAGAAGAATTATCTGATCAAATAAAAGCTTTACAAGCTTTAAAGAGAATGGCTGCTGCTTACGGGTTCGATATATCTCAACCTGCTACTAATGCAAGAGAAGCTGCTCAATGGACTTACTTTGCATACCTTGGTGCTATAAAGGATCAAAATGGTGCTGCAATGTCATTAGGTAGAGTATCATCTTTCTTAGATATATACTTCGAAAGAGATTTAGCTGCTGGTACATTAACTGAAGAAGAAGCTCAAGAAATAATGGACCACTTCGTTATGAAGTTAAGAATGGTTAAATTCTTAAGAACTCCTGAATACAATGATATATTCGCTGGAGATCCAACTTGGGTAACTGAATCTATAGGTGGTATGGGAATAGATGGTAGAGCTTTAGTAACTAAAAACTCATTCAGAATGTTAAATACTTTATATACATTAGGAGCATCTCCAGAACCAAACTTAACAGTATTATGGTCTACTCAATTACCTCAAGGATTCAAAAACTTCTGTTCTAAAGTATCAATAGACACAAGTTCTGTTCAATACGAGAACGATGATTTAATGAGACCTTATTGGGGAGATGATTACGGTATAGCTTGTTGTGTATCTGCAATGAGAATAGGTAAACAAATGCAATTCTTCGGAGCTAGAGTTAACTTAGCTAAAACTTTACTATACGCTATAAACGGTGGTATGGATGAGAAGAAATTCAAGCAAGTTGGACCTAAGTTCGAGCCTATAACTTCTGAGTACTTAGAATTTGATGAAGTTATGACTAAATTTGACTTATTTGCAGATTGGTTAGCTAACTTATATGTAAATTCATTAAACGTAATCCACTACATGCATGATAAGTATTCTTACGAAGCATTAGAAATGGCTTTACATGATAGAGACGTATTCAGAACTATGGCTTGTGGTATAGCTGGTTTATCAGTATGTGCTGACTCATTATCTGCTATAAAATATGCTAAAGTTAAAACTATAAGAAATGAAGACGGAATCGTTGTTGACTTCGAAATCGAAGGTGATTTCCCTAAATACGGAAACAATGATGACAGAGTTGATGATATAGCTGTTGAATTAGTTGAAAGCTTCATGAACAAGATAAGAAAGAACAAAACTTACAGAAATTCTTATCATACTCAATCTATACTTACTATAACTTCAAACGTTGTTTATGGTAAGAAAACTGGTAACACTCCTGACGGAAGAAGAGCTGGTGAGCCATTTGCTCCAGGAGCTAACCCAATGCACGGAAGAGATACTAGCGGTGCTTTAGCATCATTAGCATCAGTTGCTAAATTACCATACGAGCATGCTCAAGATGGTATATCTAATACTTTCTCTATAGTACCAGGTGCTTTAGGAAAAGATATGGATGAAAGAGTAAACAACTTATCTTCAATGATGGATGGATACTTCTCTCAAAATGCTCATCACTTAAACGTAAACGTATTTGATAGAGCTACTTTAGAAGATGCTATGGAGCATCCAGAAAAATACCCTCAATTAACTATAAGAGTTTCAGGATACGCTGTAAACTTCATCAAGTTAACTAGAGAGCAACAATTAGACGTTATAAACAGAACATTCCACGGAAAAATGTGCTAATTATAACTTAATATAAAAGTAAACATATTATAACAATCAATTATCAAAGTATATTCAGAGTGCAAACCTCATCAGTTTGCACTCTTTTTTTCTAACGATTAAAATAAATAAATTAAGTATAAATTCCCATGAATTAAAAAAACTATTTAATAGACTTTATACGTTTAATGTTTTATAATAGTGGGTAGAAAGTATAATGTATACAATTAATTTAAATGATAAATTTTATTAGTATAATATATAATTAACGAGGTGGATAAAATGGTAAAAGGTAGAGTTCATTCAATAGAGACATTTGGGACTGTAGATGGCCCTGGAATTAGATTTATATTATTCATGCAAGGTTGCCCTTTAAGATGTAAGTACTGTCATAATAGAGATACTTGGGATGTTAAAGGTGGAACTGAATACACTACTGATGAAATAATAGAACAAGTTAAAAAATACTCTTCTTATATGAAATTCTCTGGAGGAGGTTTAACAGTTTCTGGTGGTGAAGCTACTCTTCAACCTGAATTTTTAAAAGAACTATTTAAGAAAGCTCAAGAAAATGAAATTCATACATGTTTAGATACATCTGGTTTTGTAAACATAGATGTTATAGATCCAGTGCTTGATTATACAAATTTAGTTTTACTTGATTTAAAACATATGGTACCTGAAAAATGCAAAGATTTAGTAGGTGTTAGTATAGATAAGACATTAGAATTTGCTAAGCATTTAAGCGATAGAAATATACCAGTTTGGATAAGACACGTTCTTGTTCCTGGAGTAACAGATGATATAGAAAACTTAGAACTTATGGGTAAATTTATATCAACTCTAAAAAATGTTGATAGAGTTGAATTACTTCCTTACCATACTCTAGGAGTTCATAAATGGGAAAACATGGGATTTGAATATGAATTAAAAGGTGTTCCTGATGCTACAACAGAAGATATAGAAAAAGCATCTAAAATTCTAGCTGAGTTTGGAGTAATAACTCATAATAAATAATAATAAAAAGGATCTATACAAAATGGTATAGATCCTTTTTTTATTAAAATTCAAATACTTCAACTTCTATATTATCAATCGCATCTTGTATTAGTTTTTCAACATCTAAAGATGATTCTGATTTCTCTATTCTATCTAATTTAGGCTTTGTTACAGGACTTTTCGGAGAAAATACTGTACAACAATCCTCTTCTGGTATAATTGATGTTTCAAATGTTCCTATTTCTTGTGCTATTTTTATTATTTCTGATTTATCCATTGCTATCAGAGGTCTAAATACAGGTAATGATACAGAAGCATTTGTACAAGTTAATCCTTGTATAGTTTGAGATGCAACTTGTCCTATACTTTCTCCTGTAACTAATGCATCACAGAATCTCATTTCTCCTACTCTTTGAGCTATCTTCATCATAAATCTTCTAGATATTATAGTCATTTCTTCTTCTTTACATGAAATACCTATAGCCTTTTGTATTTCTAATATATTCACTTTATGAAGTCTAACTTTACCACAATATTTTGCTAGTATTTGAGCTAAGTCCCTTACCTTTTCTTGTGATTTTTCACTAGTAAATGGATAGCTATGGAAATGGATAGCTTCAATTTCTACTCCCCTTTTTGCAACCATCCAAGAAGCAACCGGGCTATCTATTCCTCCAGATAATAAAGACATAGCTCTACCATTTGTTCCAACTGGAAGACCTCCATAACCTGGAACTGTATCACTATATACCATTACATGATTTTGTCTATATTCACAGTGTATAGTTGTCTCTGGGTTTCTAACATCTACTTTTATTCTATCTTTTACATTATAAACTAAAAATCCAGCTATATCTTTACTCATTTCTTGAGAAGTTAATTCTAAACTCTTATCTCCTCTTCTTGAAGTAACTTTAAACGATTCTGAACCCGCTTCTATCTTTTCTTCTAAAAGTTGTAGTGCTAGTTGCTTTAATTTATCATAATCTTTTTCTGCTCTTATACCTGGGCAAACTCCTACAACTCCAAATACTTTTTTGATTTCTTCTAATACTTCTTCATAGTCTTCTGCATATTCACCTAAATCAACATATATTCTTCCATATTCTTTATATACATTAAACTTTCCTATAGGCGCTAACATATTTTTCACATTTTTTATTAATTTATTTTCAAATATATATCTATTTTTTCCTTTTACACCGATTTCTCCGTACTTAACTATAGCTATATTATACAAATTTATCACCTCTTAATTATCGTCTTCTTATTATAAATCTAAGTTCTTCTACTGATTTTTTTATTATTTCACAAGCTTCATTTATTTCTTCTTCTTTTGTCATATCAGATAAGCTAAATCTTATAGCTCCGTCAATTTCTTGTGGAGTAAGCCCTATTGCATTTAAAACATGGCTTCCCTTTTTCTTTGATGAACAAGCTGATCCTGTAGATACAAATACACCCTGCTGTGCTAAATGATGAAGTAGTACCTCTCCTTTAACATCTTTAAATGATATATTTAATATATGACATACACCGTCCTCAGGAGAATTCACTTTAATATCATCTATATTTTCAACTATAAAATCTTTAAGTAAAACTTTTAGTTTTTCTATTTTCTCTATTTTTGAATTTAAATCTGACATTATTATATCTATAGCTTCTCCTAATCCATATATACCAGCTACATTTTCAGTTCCAGATCTTATTCCTATCTCTTGTCCTCCACCAGTTAACATAGGTTTTATTTTATTATTTTCCTTTACGTACATAAATCCAATACCTTTTGGCCCATGTAATTTATGTCCACTAACACTCATAAAGTCTATATTATATCTAGATGGTTTAAAATTTATTTTAGCAAATGACTGAACTGCATCTACATGTAAATACACTTTTTCCTTTAACGTGCTTAGATACTTACCCACTTCTTTTATAGGTTGTATACTTCCAATTTCATTATTTACATGCATCATACTAATTAATATAGTATGATCTTTTATTGCATTTTTTACATCATCTATATTTACTGTTCCTTTGTCATTTACTTTTAGATAAGTAACTTCAAATCCTTGTTCTTCTAAATCTTCCATTGTTCTTAAAACAGATGGATGTTCTATGTTTGTAGTTATTATATGATTTTTTCTCTTTTTATGAAGATTTGCAATACCTCTTATGATTGTATTATTAGCTTCTGTTCCTCCTGATGTAAATATTATTTCTTTATCTTTACATCCTATACTTCTAGCTATTTCTTGTCTTATTTTTTTTATATTTTTTTCAACTTCAACACCTTTTTTATGTACAGCTGAAGGATTTGCATAATCTGTAGTAAGTGCATAGACCATTTTTTCTACTACTTTTTCATATGGCTTAGTTGTTGCACTATTATCTAAGTATATTTCCATACTAATACACCAACTTTCTTTGTATTTAATAATACTATTTATACTCTATATTATTGTCCCAATTAACTATGTAAATTATCATATAATTTTAGTGAAACTTTTACTATTATACCACTATTTTCTCTTTTTTTATATAGCAAAGCGCTATAATTACACACTTCTATTGCTCTTCTTCTTTTTTTATATCTATTTTTATCGCAAATTAATGTTTTTTAAATTTTTTTGTCAAAACTATTGATTTTTCTGTCGAATCTTGGTATTATGTATACATGGTTATCCCCCTGATAACCTTAATTAAAATCTCTATTCCCAATACCCCTTTTAAATGGATGTATACATTCATTTAAGTCCTACTTCTTAACGGAAAAGAAGTAGGTTTTTTTTATGTTTAAAATCAATTTTCAATTTTAATTAAATTTTTTTGTCAAAACTATTGATTTTTCTGTCGAATCTTGGTATTATATATACATGGTTATCCCCCTGATAACCTTAATTAAAATCTCTATTCCCAATACCCCTTTTGAACGGATAGACTTTATATCCAATGTTAAACTGACAACGGAAGTTAGTTTAACGCAAAAAGAGCTTCCCCAAGCTCTTTTTTTTTATGCTCAATTCTATATTTATATCGCTTTTTTTGGTATAATTTAATGTATATATATAATAAAAATTTTAGGGGGTCGATACTATGCAAAACAAGAAAAAAGTAGCTATAGTATTTACAGGTGGAACTATTTCCATGACTGTAGATGAAAAAATAGGCGCTGCTATACCATCTCTATCTGGGGAGCAAATAATGTCTATGGTAACTAACATAGATAAAGTTGCTGATATAGAGATATACAACTTTGATGAGATTCCAGGACCTCATATGACACCTGAGAAAATGCTTAGTTTAAGAAATTATATAAACGATATAATTTCAAAAGACGAATTTTCTGGTGTTGTTGTCACTCATGGTACAGATAGTTTAGAAGAAACTGCCTATTTCTTAGATTTAACATTAGATACACCTAAACCAGTTATAGTTACAGGTGCAATGAGAAGTAGTGATGAACTTGGATATGATGGACCAAGTAACCTTGCTGCTGCTGTTTGTACTGCTATTTCTAATGAAGCTTATAATAAAGGTGTTTTAGTTGTTCTAAGTAACGAAGTTTTATTAGCATCTGAAGCTACTAAAACTAATACACTTACATTAAATACTTTTAAATCTTTAACTTGTGGTCCTTTAGGAATAATTGACTGTGATAAACTTGTATTATCTAGAGATATAGTTGATAGACAAACAATTTTAGTAGATAAAGTTGAGTCTGATGTTGCTCTTATAAAATCAGGTGTTGGCATGGACGATTCTTTTATAAAGTTTGCAGCTGACAAAGGATGTAAGGGTATAGTTATAGAGGCTATGGGTAGAGGAAATATACCTCCAGAAATGTTAAAAGGTGTAGAATATGCTAGAAGCAAAGATATACCTGTTGTTATAGCATCTAGATGTCATTCTGGTAGAGTTTTTGATAGTTATGGATATTTAGGTTCTGGTAGAGATTTAAGAAATCTAGGATGTATATTTGCTGGTGATTTACCTGGGCAAAAGGCTAGAATAAAACTTATAGTTGCTTTAGGAAAAACAAACGATCTAAATGAATTAAAAGATATGTTTGAAGAAGGAATATACTATTAAATAAATAATAAAAAAGGTTATTCATATGAATAACCTTTTTTTATTATGTTCTCTCTATAATTCCATTTTTTAGGCATATTGAGTAATCCAAATCTTTTACTCCAACCCTAAATTTTACCTCTATCATTTTACCATCTTTTCCTATTACATTTCCTTCTCCAAATTTACTATGCAAAATCTTATCCCCAATTTTGATTGCATTTATATCTTCTTTTGTTGGTGACTTTATATTATCAATAAATCTTGACGCAAAAACTTTTTTTCCATATTTCATTTTTGGAGAACTTATATGCAGTTCATCTTGAGCTCTAGTTATCCCTACATAAAATAATCTTCGTTCTTCCTCTATAGCTGATTTTCTTTTTTCTTCATCTTCTATATCATAAGATTTTTCATGAGGTATCGTACCTTCATTTACCCCTATTATATATACATATGGGAATTCTAACCCCTTTGCACTATGCATAGTCGTAAATATTACTCCCTCTGAATTTTTATTATTTCTATTTTCAACTATCTCAGATTTAACCTTTTCTATATGCTCTAAGTATTCATTTATAGTTTTAAAGTTACTTGAAGAACTTTCTAGTTCATTTAAAATTTCTATTAATCCATTTGGTTTAATCTTCCTATTACTACAATAATCTAATACATATCTATCATAATCTAAACTAGTACGTATATATGAAATTGCATTCTTAGGAGATAATGTCTTTAAATAACTTAAATCTATTTCTAAATCATTTAATGTCTTTACTTGTTTTGGATGTAATCCGCCCTTATTTATTAATGCACCTATGAAGTCTCTATCCTCACTTGCAAGTTTTATACTATCTTTAGATATATATCTAAATGGTTTATTAATAATTCTTATCCAATCTTCACTCAATGTTGTATCTATCCCTAGTCTTAAGTACGCTAATAAGTCTTTCGCAACCCAATGGTCATATATAGTTACAATTGAGTCTCTAACAACAAATGGTATATGCATATCCATAAATACATCAACTAGTGCTCTAGACTGTATATTTGTCCTATATATAACTGCAAAGTCATCATAGTTAACACAATTATCTTCACATTTGCTAATTATGTCTCTAGCTATAAACTTTGCTTCTTCTTCTGAGTCTTCAGTTTTTATATAATTTACACTTCCCTTTTCTTCCCTATCGCACTTAATTACTTTTTCGTATCTATTATCATTAAATTGAATAAGTTTATTTGCAGTATCTGTTATACCTTGCTTTGATCTATAATTTATATCAAGAACATATTTATTGCTATTTTCAAAATATCTTTCAAACTCTAATAAAAAGTCCGGTCTCGATCCTCTAAATCCATATATACTTTGATCTTCATCACCTACAACAAATATATTGTTGCTTGGACTTGCTATTAACTTTATAACTTCAAATTGCACTTTATTTATATCTTGGAATTCATCCACTAAAATATATCTATACGCATTTCTAACTCTTTCTAATACTCTTTTATTGTTTTGCAATAAGTAATAAGTCTTTATAAGCATATCATCAAAATCTATTTTTTTGATACTTTCCTTATAATCCTCATACATATTATAAGCTTTTATAAATTCATCCTTTGAAAGTATTTCTGGCTCAAAATCCAATTTGTCCATTAACTCGTTTTTAACATAAGAAATTTCATTTATAACATTTAAAATCGTATCATCATCTTCTGCATTTTCTATATTTAAATTTTTTAAAATTCCTCTTATAGCAAATTTTTTATTCTTTTCATCTAAAATACAATCCAGTTCGTACTTTTCAAAAAATCTAAGTATTCTAAAGAAAACTGAATGGAATGTGCCATAACTTACTTTATTTAATCTAACATCATGACTCAAGCTTAGCGCTCTATTTTTCATTTCTGTTGATGAAGCTTTTGTAAAACTAATAGCTAAAATATTTTTAGGATTTATATTATTATTTAAAACCATATTAACTATTCTATACGTTATAACTCTCGTCTTCCCTGAACCTGGACCAGCTAAAACCATACAAGGTCCATCTATGTGCATTACTGCATTTTTTTGATTACTATTTAATCCATTTATATCTATCATCATTTATCACCTTGAACTATCTTTATATTATTTTATAATTAATATTATATACTATATTCACAAAAAGGAGTAAACCTATGGAAGTTATTACTAAGACTATAGATAATTTAATTGATATACCAAAAAATCATTTTGTATTCGATATAGAGACCACAGGACTTAGCCCTAAATATTGTAAAGTAATATTAATAGGGGTTTTATACAATTTAAATAACAAAACTATAATTAAACAATATTTTGCTGAGTCTGAAGAAGAAGAAAAAGATTTACTTTTAAAATTTATTAATGATATAAAAACTTTTGATCATCACATAACATTTAATGGAGTATCTTTTGATATCCCTTTTTTAAACTCAAGGTTTAATTCTAATGATATTGATTTTTCCATAGATAAATGTGATGATATTGATATTTTAAGAATTGTAAAACCATTTAAAGAAAAACTGTCTTTATCTGATTGTAAACTAAAAACAATAGAAAAATACATGGGCATACAACGAGAAGATACTATATCTGGAAAAGAAAGTGTTGAGTTATATAAAAATTTTGTAATTAGTAAAGATATTAGTTTAAAAGAAAAAATACTATTACATAATTACGAAGATATTTATTACTTAGGAAAAATATATAACATAAAAAACATAATAGATGAAAGTTTGGATTATATAGATATAAATATAAACAATTTAAACTATAAAGTTCTTTTAAGTAAATATAAAATTACAAAGTCTGTTTTGCATTTAAATTTTATATCTAGAAAAGAATTTGAACTTCCATTAAATATATTTAGAGATACTTATACTATTTCTACCGGTGAGAATACACTAAATATATTCATTAACCTTAATAAGGGTATTGATAGCAATGGAAATACAATATTTTTTTATAAATTAGGATCTATAATTCCCATAAAGTTTAATAATGATTTTATAGTCGACAATATTAACTCCTTATCTAAATTTATAATTTCTAAAGAATTATAAATATCATCTTTGTCCGTAAAAAAAGAACTGTTGAAATATCAACAGTTCTTACTGGCGGAGAAGGAGGGATTCGAACCCTCGCACCGGTTAACCCAGCCTAATCCCTTAGCAGGGGATCCTCTTGAGCCACTTGAGTACTTCTCCGTATTCATTTTTACTATACTATAATTATATAAGTTTTTTTTTTTGATGTCAACGTTTTTTACAATTTTTTTTGATTTGACATAAAAATAAGGAGATTAACTCCTTATTTTGCTTACATATTCTTTTTAGCTTCTAATAGCATTTCATTTGATTTTTTTAAGTAATCAATTGCTTGTTCAATATTTTTCGCAGTTTCTTCTTTTCCCATTTCTCTAGCTTTTTCTGCCCACTCTCTAAATCCTTCTTCATGAGATTCATTGTGATTTACCCAATGAACAAGAAGTATGTTAAGAGTTTTTTCATCTTTATTTTCAGCTACAGCCGCACCTGAATGTTCTATATGCTCATGATCATGGTCGTGACCATGGTGGTTTCTTACACTAGTTTTATTAGATATCATTTATAATCCCCCTTATTTTATATTAAATTCTTTTTTTATCACTTTCACTGCATCCTTTATCAGTAGTGATAATGGTTTTCCTTCTAATCCTACCATTTCTACATCATCCGGCATTATAGGAAGTAATATTTTTAAAGCTTCACTATCTGATATAGCTTCACTAATTCTAGCTGTTACTTCACCCATCATTGCATTTGGTATAACTGCAGATACTGGTGCAACTACTATACTAGCTTTTTTTGTTGAAACTATTATAGCGTTCTCCCCTGTAGCACCTTTATTAGCGTGTGCTTTCATCATTGAACTTGTTGCTATTGAGTTTGTCCCTAGTGCGTATATTTCTATGTACGATGGAAGTTCGTCTCTAAGAACTGATACAACTTGAGCTCCTATTCCGCCTCCCATTCCATCTATAACTGCTATTATCATATTTCCTTCCCCTCAATTACATTTTTATGTAAATTAAAATTTGATTTATACTGATTCTTTGATTATTATTTTATGATCCATAAGTCTTATTTCTTTGATTTCCCCATCGATTATTTTTTGCTCTCCAAGTAAGTCTGTTAAATATACTTTTCCTTCGTATGGGTCTACACTAACCACATTATCCATTACTCTTTCAAGATTGTTGTTTTTTAACACATAAGCTGCTGATTCACACATAACATAATCCCCCTTAGTATATTAATTTTATACTCAATCAAAAAAAGATTCCTCCAAGGTATTTCAAAACCCTTAAAGAAATCTTCATGATTTCAAATAACTTTGTATATTTTGAGTATAACACCAAATTTTGGTTAAAGTCAATTCCTTTACTTATATAAATTATCTTTTATTTGTGTACTCATCTGAAGAGTATTTGCTATATAAATGCTTGGCTAAATCTAGTTCATACTCCGTTAGCTCTTCCTCTTCAAACTCAACATTAAAAGTCTTTGCCATTCCTCTTACAATGAATTTTTCAAGGCTTTTTATATCTATTTTTCTTCCTATTTCATTTTCAATACCACTTGCCTTACTTAACGTGAATTTTTTTGCTCTTTCTTTTATTTCTGGAGATTTAGTTTTTATAATTTCATACAAATCATCTATATTGAAATCCAATACAATAGACCCATGTTGTAATATAACTCCATCATGTCTATGTTGTGCACTTCCTACAACTTTTTTATCATTTATAGTTATTTCATATGAAGCATGAGCATTAAAACACGCGGCTGAAAGCTTCTCTCTACTAATTCGTTCTCCCTTACTTACATTATCAACCTCTATACCTTCAAGTTTTAATCCATTTGCAATTCCTTCACTTATAAACTTGTATGAACTATTTATACTCTTATCCATCAGTTCATTGTCTTCTCCTACAATTATAGAATAAGTTAACTCATTTTGGTGTAATACAGCTCTTCCACCTGTAGCTCTTCTTACACAGTCTATATTTAATTCTTTGCATTTTTCTATATCTACTTCACTTTCAAGCTTTTGAAAATATCCTATAGTTAAACAGCTAGGATTCCAAGAGTAAAATCTTAGTGTAGGCTTACATTTTCCTTCTTTATACGAAATAGTAATAGCTTCGTCTATAGCCATATTCATTGCACCATCATAAGTTTTGTTTTTTATTACTCTCCACTTTTGCATAATTTTACTTCCCCTATATCTAAGTTAATTTCTTTAATTGCTAGTTTAATTTCTTCTTTACTTAACTTTCTTGAATAATTATATATTGTATGTCGTGGTCTCTCATTGTAATATGGTCTATTGCAATTCTTACATCCTTTTATTTCAAATGGCTTTCCTTTTAATATATCCATCTTTATATATTCATCTATCTCTATTTCTTCTAGGTACCCATCTAATCCAAATTTAAAGTAATCTCCATTATATCCTTTATCCATCATATACGTCATAAGTTGAACTCTTCTATAACTCTCTATACTAGGTTGACTTACACCTTCCATTTTAGTTCCCTTTACAGGTGTAAATGCAAATAAACTGATTGTTATATTGTAACCTTTCAGAATTTTATATAAATCATATATATCTTTATGGCTTTCTCCTAATCCTACGATTATATGCGTACTAATTCTATTCGGATATATAAGTCCTGCTTCTTTTATAAAATCTATTTTTTTGTCAAAATTAGTTCCTTTTATCTTCTCATATAATTCCTTATTTGCAGCATCTATAGCTATCCCTATTTTTTCAACTCCTAGCTCAAAGAATTTTTCAATTTCATCCATATCTTCTAACTTAGCTGATAAAGATATAGGTATATTTAAATTAGCATTAACATATTTGATAAATTTTCTTACTTCATTAAGAGATTCTTCACTATCCATGGATTGTAAGCATATTCTTTTTATATTTTCTCCTTCATAGTTTTTAAAAGCATCTAAAATATCTTCTTTTGTATATTCTGGCCATAAAACTCTAGACAGTTTATCTTTTCTACTATTACTTTCAATGGATTGTGAACAAAATGAACATCGATTATTACATTGATTTCCTATCATTATATAAGCAGTAGTAGGAGGTATGTCGCTTTGGCCTCTTTTTATACCAAGTTCTATTGCAGTTCCAATAGACAGTCTAATCATAATATGCAACACTCCTTACTCTCTTTAATATCTAACTTCATTTCAAGTGCTAAGTTTTTACATGATCTTGACGGTAATACAATTTTATTTATTCCACATTCTATAGCTAGTTTATCTAAATCACTTCTATATTTGCCCCTGGGCCTCATACACCCTAAATTTATTTTAGTTTTTGGAAGTCTTATTCTTGCTTCACATAATACATCTATAACTTCATTTAAATTAGGTGGATCTACATTTTCATACTCAGTATTTTTTGTAGGTATCAAAACTATAAAAGTTAACTGTTCTGGCTTATTTTTCTCAAGATAGTCTATAATCTCATATTCTCCTTTTACTTTTCCACCCTTTAACCCTATACATATATGTGGAGCTACCTTTGTGTATTTTTTTATATATTCATATGTAGCTATGTATTCTTCTCTACTTTTATTAATTTTATATACTTCTTTTATAGTATCCTCATCAAATACAAGGTCAAATGATACATAATCTAAAAAATTGCAGACCAAGTCTATATTTTCTTTATTCATAAGTCCTATATGTGAGTTTAATTTATATCCATTTTGTTTTAACTTTTTTATAGTTTCTATATGAGTATCTATAGGAACATCTCCATCTTGGCTACATCCGCCACTTAATAATATGCTGGTTATGTTTCTCTTTTTTATATCTTTTTCATATTCAGCTATAGGTGTCATGTTTTTTAAATAGTGACCATTGCAATGAGCGCATCCTAAACTACAATTTGTATCTGTTATACTCACTGCTAAGGTTTGGGTTGGATATGCAAACTCAATATTATTTCCGAAGTTTTTAACTTTTGTATCATATGCTAAATTAATTTTTCGATTTAAATTCATAGATTTATTCTCCTAATATTTTTTTAACTGAAGGAAATTGTTCTATATTTGTATGAGGTAAAAAACAAGCAGATATAAATTCATCCATATATGTAGGATATACACTTAACTCTACATATGTTAATTGATCTCCTATTTCTTCTAGCTTATCTTTCGCATCATTACTTATTAGTGTTAAATAAGAACCTATAAGAGAGCTATTACCTATATAGACAAATTTATCTCTATCTATGTCTGGTAATAAACCTATCATAATAGAATTTTCTATATCTAAGCTATTTCCAATACCTCCTGCAATTAAAACTTTATCTATTACGCTAAAATCCATACCCAAGCTTTCTATAAGTATAGATGCACCTGAATATATAGCTCCTTTTGCCCTTATAAAGTTATCTATATCTACTTCATTTACACTTATATCATTTTCTATATTGTACTCTTCCTTAAATGCAAGCACATATTCGCCTATATCATGTTCATTAAATCTTATACGTTTATTTTTTAATTCTTTATTGATCTTACCTCTTCTATCAATAATTCCGCTTATCATCATTTTACATATAATATCTATTATTCCTGAACCACAAACTCCAACTGGATTGCAATCTCCAATAATTTTTAATTTAGGATTTAAAGTATTTTTATCTATATCAACTTTCTCTATAGCTCCATTTGAAGCTCTCATACCACAACTTATTCCTCCACCTTCAAATGCAGGCCCTGCTGAGCATGCACAAGTCATCATATAGTCTTTATTTCCAAATACAATCTCTCCATTAGTTCCTAAATCTATAAACAATACATTTTCTTCACTAGCCCATATTCCAGCAGATAGTACACCTGCTGTTATATCTCCGCCAACATAACTAGCTACAGATGGTGCTAGATATACAGTAGCATCTTTATTTATATTTAATCCTATATCATGAGCACTTAAATTTGGAGATTTTACAAATGGAGGTATATAAGGTTCTTGTCTTAAAAAATCCGCATGTACTCCTAAAAACAAGCTACTCATTGTCGTATTCCCTGCAACTACAAAATAACTTATATACTCTTTATCAATTTCATTTTTATTACATACCTTTTCTATTAGTGGGTTTATAGTTTCTTCTACTATTGCATGTTGTAGAAGTTTAATTCCATCCTTTTTAGTTGAAAATATTATCCTATTTATTACATCTGCTCCATATTTAATCTGTGCATTTCCTGATGATTCTTTTCCTATAATCTCATTATTTTTTAAGTCAACTAAACAAACTACAACTGATGTAGTTCCTATATCAACAGCTATTCCATAAAATTCATCTTCTATATTTCCAGTATTAATATTAATCAGGTTCACAATGTCATTTTTTAATTCATAAGTTATAGTTACCTTAAAATTATTATCTCTAATTACTAAAGGGATCTTCCTAAGTAAATTCAAACTAAACTCTATATTTTCATATCCAAAATTATTTCTAATATGTCTTTGAATTCTATCTATATCGCTTATATTATCATCTAAATTTGGCTCATCTAACTCTATATATTTTTTAAATATTTTTTTATTGAAATCTAATGAATTGTCTTTTAATATGTTGATTGCTTTATCAAATATTTTTTTATCTTTATTATTATCACTACCTTCAATTTTCATTTCATTCATAGATGTTGAAAGTTTTGAAGGAACTTCAATTTCTATATCTTCAATAACCTTACTTGCACACGAAAGAATATATCCTTGCTTTTTTTCTTCTTCATTTATATGTATATTCATTTTAGAATCTACTTTACCATTTTTTAGTTTTACTTTACACTTTCCACATACCATACTTCCATTGCAAGGAGCATCGATAAATATATCATTTTCTCTAAGAACATCTAGTAAATTATCCTCTTTGTTACATTCAATCTCTTTTTTATGAGACAATATTTTTACTTTAACCATGCTAATCCCCCTTATTTAAAGTCACTAAGTTACAAAGTTATCCCCTAAATATATATTCTATGTAAACAATCATATTACCTTGATTTTTGTTTTATTTTTATCAAGTTTTAAGCGTAAAAAAGCTGTTCCAAGATCAATTGATTTTACAATTTCACTTGAAACAGCTTTTTGTTATTCCTCTATACTAGCTTCATATCCATCAGAGTTTATTAAACTATCTAACTCTTCTGGATCTGACATTTTTATTTTTATTATCCATGCATCATAAGCATCTTCATTTATAGCTTCTGGCTCATCTTCTAAATCTTCATTTATTTGTACAACTTCTCCAGATATAGGAGCTATTAAATCAGAAGCAACTTTTGATGATTCTACAACTCCAAAGTCACTACCTTTAGTTAGTTCATCCTCTACTTCAGGCATCTCAACAAATAATATTTCACCTAATTGATCTTGAGCATAATCTGTTATTCCTATATAAGCATATTCTCCATCTACTTTTACCCATGTATGCTCTTTACAGTATTTTAAACTTGGTATAACTTTCATTGTTTCACTCCTCAAATTTTATAAGATAATATTACATCACACATTCCATGCTTAAAGCTGGATGACCTTTTTCTTCTAGGTATGCTAATACACCTTCAGAATCTGTAGATATAGTTTCATCACAAATCATATCTGTGAAGTTTTCTATTCCATGTAATTCTAGCATTGCAGCATTTAACTTATCTGCAACATAGTCTTTTAATTCTTTAGGCATCCATACTACTCTAGATGGTCCACCTTCTGCATAAGCAAATTTCTTAGAAGATATAAATTGTCTTCCGTGACCCATAAATCCTGGAGTTTGAACTCCTCCACCTGTCATCGAAGCAAGTTCTCCAAATGTCATACCAACAGGAGTCATTCCTGCAAATTCTCTATTTACTATAACAAATCCGTTAGCTTCTGGCATTATACCGCATATACATTCAAAACATCCACATGAAGTCATTGGATCTTCTAATATAGAGTATAATGTAACACTTTCAACCGCACCTTGAGATATAGCACTTACTTCATCATTTACTGATTGCCATACACCTTTTAAGTCATCTAAGCATTCACCTTTTATTATAGGTTGGCATGGTCCTGTTTTATCAAGCTCTTTTGTTGCTTTTGCATCTAGCCAACTAACCGCTCCACAAAGACCTAGTCTTTCAGGTGTTACGACACAAACATGTGCAGGTGCAAATGACTGACATAAATTACAAGTGTAGAATTCATCAACACTTTCATCTACTAAAGAAGCTAATCTTTCATCTCTAGCAGTATATCTAGGAGTTGCATACTCTGATTTTAATTTAGCTACTTTTTCTGCATCTGTTATTAAAGTAACTTGACACTTATCAACTACTGATTCAAACTCATCTAGCATCTTAGCATATATAACTTCTCCTATATGATTTAGTCTAAATCCTTTTTCAACAGCATCTTTAGAAATTCTTACCCAAGTTATATCTCTTTGCCCAACATGCATTACACCTTCTATATAGTTTAAGAAGTAATGTAATCTTCTTTCTAAAACTGGTTCAAAGTCTTCTTGCATATTCTTACCAGCTATATCAACTATAACTGCAAGAGGCAATCTTACAACTCCATTTACAGCTTCAACTTCATCTATATCACTACCTATAATTTCTATCTTGTGATCCTCAACTTCAGATAGCTCTTTCTTTCTAACTAACTCCCAAGCTTCTGTTCTGTTTCCACCAAATTCAGCAAGCATATCATTTTTTCTTATTCTTTCACCTTCAAATGCTGCTGCAAAAGAAACTGGTATTGGTATTTCAGTTATTTTTATTTTTATTCCTCTAGCTTCTAGAGATGTTGCTACAAACTTATCGTAATCTTTTTGAGTTAATAAGTTCATTGGAACTTCTAATACATCCTGATCTGTTATAACTGGGAATCCTAAAGCTATTGCTCCTGCTCCACAAGATACAACTAAATCAGTCAATGGTCCAAATGCATTTACAAATGCCGGAACTCTCTTAGCTGTATATTCTAGTAATCCAGTTAAATCACCAGGAGCTAATCCTCCAAATATTAGTGCTGCTCTTATAGCAACTGACACAACATGTATTACGCTTGTTACATCATATCCTAGAGGTATAACTCTAAGCTCTAGACCCATTTTCACTCCAGCCTCAATAGCCTGATCTATAACTTTACCAACTAAGAATGTCAATAATCCTTTAGATTGATAGTCTTTTATTATCTTAGCTGCAGTTTCTGCATCTGGACATTCTCCAAGTACAACCGCAACCCCTGGTATATCTCCTGTAACTAATGGTACTCCAAGAGATCTTATTATAGGGTCTGTTATATGTCCTGCACATGGCTCACTATATGGAGCATCACTCATTGAGTATTTTATAGCTTCTATTACTTCTGCTGCTAAAGCTGTTGCTAATCCTGAATTAAATACATGTTCTAATAAGTGAGTTTTATTTATTAAACTTTCAATAATTTCTAGGGCAACTTCTAAATCTCCTAAATTATTAATTTTCTTTCCTGTTGCAGCATATATGCAAGGAAGCGAATATGCCGTATCTGGGAATTCAACTTTATGGTCTTTACCATGTTTTTCTATAGCTTCATTAAGCAATCCTTTTGCAGCTTCTAATGCCTGCTCGGATCCATTAAAAACAGTACTGTACAAATTTTTCACTCTATTTCCCCCTTTTATATCTATACTATATATAAAATAAATACTTACTATACGTTATATGCAAATCCACCTTCATTTAATTCTAAATATGAGTCTGCATAAAGACTAGAATTTCTTATTATGTCACAAGATTTTATAGTTCTCATTAATTCTTCATCACATGGGTTTACTATAGCAGAGCTAAATCCATTTGCCATAGCCATAGCTGCGAATGCACTATCTAATATAGGTCTTACATGTTTAGGGCATCCATTTGAAACATTTGATAACCCTCCAGTTGTTAAAAGTCCCATTTCAGTCATCATTTTTATAGCTTCTAAAACTTCCATTTGTTTGTCTTGCATTCCTTTTATAACTAAGCATAGTGGGTCAAATAACATATCTTCTGGCTCTAATCCTGCCATTAATCCTCTTTCTAATAATTCTTGACAGTATGCCATACGCTCATCATTATCTCTAGGTATACCTTCCTTAGCACATAAAGCTATAACTTTAGCTTGGTATTCCCCTGCTAAATCTATTAACTCTATTCTTCCACCCGCATCAGCTGAGTTTATTATAGGTTTACCATTATCTCTGTTATAAACTTTAAGTCCAGCTTCTATAGCTTTTCTATTTGCAGTATCTAAAGCTAATGGTACATTGTTAAATTCTGATTGAAGTAGTTGAACACCCCAAGTCATTATATCTGCTCCATCTCTTTCAGCTGGACCTATGTTGAAATCTATATAATGAGCTCCAGCGTCTAATTGTTCTTTAGCTCTTTTTAGTATTGGAGCTGGATCTCTTTCTTCTAAAGCTTTTCTTATTGATGGCGATATACAGTGTATTCTTTCTCCTATTATCATAAATTTTTCCATGTGATTTGTTCCCCCTATTAAATATAGTTTATTGAATTTAAGCCATCGCAGTTTCTTTATTGGCTTTATATTCTCTTAAGAATTTTGGTACTTCCATTGATTCTTCTGTTCCAATTACTACATTCCATCCTGGTAAATTATCTTCTATATCTCCTTTTAATACCGCTACTTTACCTGGTATTATTAAATCTCTATTCTTAGTTTTCTCAGCTACTCCTATTTCTTTTATAAAGTTAGCTATAGAACTTCCTCCAAACTTACCTGCCGCCCATGCAGTTAAAACTGAATATCCTCCTGCATCTGGTATAGCTAACCATACAGGTACTTTAGATCGTTCTATTTCTCCTGCTATTATGAAGTAAGTTAGTGCAAAGTCAACTGTAACTAAAACTGGTGAATTTTCATCTGGATTATTTATAGGATATAGTTTAGTTTCTACTCTCATTGGTCTTTGTGGATCTGTGTATATATTTTGTCTAAGTGCAAATAAAGGTAAAGCTTTTGCATAATTTATATCATCTAATACTATTATAGATCCATATTTAACTGTGAATATTGAAGATATAGCAACTTCCATGTTAGGATCATTTTTAGCTAATTTATTTGCAAATACTAATGATGGGTATCCAAATGTTCTATCTTGTTCTTTTAAAGATATTCTTCTTATTTGAACTACATTTGTGAATGTGTCTTTCATTGTTTCTCCAGTTGCATCTAATAACAGTTCTTTATACCCTAAAGCTTGTATAGCTTCTGTTGTAGAGTATAATTCTTCTAAATTAGATGCATTTACACCTAATACTAACTTATCATTTTTAACTAATTCAACCATCTCTTTGTAGTTATCTTTATTTGCTCCATAAACTACTGGATTTTCACCTTTTAATAATTCTATAGCTTCCTTAGCCACTTGAGCATCTTCACATATTATCATGTATGCTAAAGCTAAATTACTTTGTTTAACTTTATTTATTAAGTTTAAATATGATTCTTTATTTGAAATGTATCTTAAAGCCGCTATCTCTACTTTCATTTCTTCGCCTATTCTTATGTAGTTTACAGCTTTTATATTTTCTAATTTAGAACTTATTTCATCTTCTGTCATGCAGTCACAAAATTCTACTGCAAATCTATTTTTATTTAAGAAAGTTTTTTCATGTCTAAATAATACAGTTTCTCCACCTAAATCATATTGAGCTTCTCCTGCTCCAATTTTTAAACTTTTCATAAGTGGAGCAGTAGCTTCCGATAATTTATCTAAAGCTTCCTGAGCCATATGAGGGCATTTTCCTATTTCACACGCCCCTGATGCAACCTTCATACAAAATGCCATACAAGTTGGAAAACCACAATCTTTACAATTTTTCTTTGGTGTTAATTTAAATATATCTAAAGCTTTTAAAGCCATATTATTCTCCCCCTAACCTTTTAACTTATTATGCTAATTCGCTAATTAAAGTTTTTATAGTTTCTACAGATTTTGGATGACGAAGCACTACTGCGTTTGATCCTCCAGCTAAAGCACTTGATGCTGTTGAAATTTCCATAGATATTCCTCTTGCTTCTGGACAACCCCACGCTGGTTCATCTTCTATACTTGCAACAGACTCTTTTACATTCCAACTTTCAAAGCAAACTGGTGTTATTATTGGCATTTGTAATGTTTTATCATTTTGACCAAGTGCCGCAAGTCTGATTCTATCCATTGTAGATGCAACATATTCATATCCATATCCAGCTGCTGAACATCCAACGTTCATAACTATATTTTCTTGCTTAACTCCTAATTGAGTTAGTAAAACATTTAATTGTTTAGCTAAGTTTATATCAACTGAAGATTCAGCTCCTACTTTATGACCATAAGCCATTCCAGCTGCAGCCCCTACTCCTTTATAGTTTTCTTCTGTAGCTGACATAAATAAACAATTATATCCATCTACAGCTTGAGCTACTTTTTCAAATACCTTTGCATCTTTTTCATGATTTCCACATCCTGCTATTACTATTGGCAATGATACATTTTCTAAAACTTTTTTAGCAACTTCTGCACATTCTTCAGGAGTTTTATCTAATCCATTAGGATCTGCACCCTCTAATCTTAAACATATAAAATCAGGCTCTATTTTTTCTTCTATATACTTAGCCCAGTTAACACTATCATTAGCTACATCTTCATATAAGCTTTTAATTTCACTAGTCCAGTTTTCTGGATATACATCTAGCATTTCTACACCAATTTTTTGTGTATTTACTTGATCTCCATCAAAGTTATAAAAAGGAAGTATGTTTTCTCCTCCTATTTTTATAGCTCTTTCCCCTGAACCTATTTCAACCTCTGCTATTTTACCAGAGTATTTTTGAACAGACATCTTAAATGCCATATTTTTTTCCCCCTTAGTCTAATTTAATTCTAATTTAGATATAATATCTTTAATAGCGATTTTTGACTTAGCATCTTCAGGTAAATTTATTAAAGGTATCCCTGAAGAATCATATTCATATATCATATCATCTAAAGGTACAACACCTAAAAGATCTAATTTATGTTTCTCTATTTCTTCTTTTACACCATCATTTAAAATTCCATTTGGAACCTTATTTACTACTAACTGCATATCTCCTACATTTAAGTTTAACTCTCTAGCTAAATCTCTTATTCTTGCAACTGCTTGAATACTACGTCTTGAACAGTCACTAACTAAAAGTAATTTATCTATATGTTTAGTAGTTTTTCTACTTAAATGTTCCATACCAGCTTCATTATCTATAACTAGGTAATCGTAGCTATCTGAAAGTTTATCTGTTTGCTCTCTTAAAATTCCATTTACATAACAGTAGCACCCTTCGCCTTCAGATCTTCCCATAACTATCAAATCATATCCTGGTCCTTCTGCTACAGAAGTATTCAGCCTATATTGTAAGTATTGAGCTTTAGTCATACCTCCTGGAAATGCATTACCTTGTTTTTCTCTTTGATTTATTTCTTCTCTTATTTGACCTAATGTTACATCTATATCTAATCCTAGTACTTCATTTATATTAGCATTTGCATCTGCATCAACTACTAATATTGGCCCCTTATTTTCTTTTACTAAGCAGTTTATTAGAAGACCTGTAAGACTCGTCTTTCCAGTTCCACCTTTCCCTGCCACTGCAATATTAAATCCCATAAGATTTCCCCCTTTGTTTGTCTAAACAGAACTTATTTATTCTACTTATGCTTTTGCTAATTTAGGAGCTGCATGCACACATTCACCATGAACATCATGAAGTGCTTCCATTATTCCTTCTGATAATGTAGGATGTGCATGTATAACATCCCCTACTTCTTCAACTGTTAATCCTAAGTGAACTGCTAAAGATAGTTCTGTTAATAAATCAGTTGCATGAGGTCCTACTATAGACGCTCCTATTATTTTGTCATTTTTATCTGCTAATATTTTAATGAAACCTTGGAAATGTCCTATTGCCTGAGCTTTTCCTAGTGCTCTAAAATCGAATTGTCCTGTATTATACTCTATACCATTTTCTTGAAGCTCTTTTTCAGTTTTCCCTACTCCTGCAACTTCTGGTTCAGTATATACACATCTTGGAACTGCTGCATAATTTACAGTCTTTGAATTGCCACAAACAGCATTTTGTGCTGCTACTAATCCTTCCTTTGATGCTACATGCGCTAAAAATGGTGTGTTTATTATATCACCAATTGCATATATACCTTTAACATTAGTTTCTAAATTTCCATTCACTACAACCTTCCCTCTATCTAGTTGTATTCCTATATCTTCTATTCCCGAATTATCAAGATAAGGTTTTCTTCCTATAGATAGTAAGGCTTTTTCAGCTTTAACTTCTTTACCATTAGACAGAGTTGCTACGACCTCATTGTCAACTATTTCACATTTTTCGATCTTAACCCCTGTCATCACCTTAATTTTATCTTTTTTAAATTGTCTTTGCAACTGTTTAGCAACATCTTTATCCTCAAGTGGAAGTAATTGATCAAACATTTCTACAATAGTTACTTCCGTTCCTAAAGCTCTAAAAAATTGACCAAATTCACATCCTATAACTCCTCCGCCAACGATTAACAATGACTTAGGAACATCCTTTAGATTTAATGCTTCATCACTAGTTATAATCTTATCTCCATCATAAGGAAACATCGGTAGTATAACTGGCTGAGATCCATTTGCAAGTATTATTTTATCAGCCTCTACCAATTCTTTACTTCCATCTTCTTTATTAACTTCTATTTTATTTGTATCTACTAATTTTCCAAATCCATTAACTAATTTAATTCCTCTTTTTTCAAATAAAAATTCTATTCCGCTAATTAACTGACTTACTACTTTATTTTTTCTATTCATTATGTCATCAAAGTTGGCTTCTACTTCTCCATTTATATGTATTCCAAAATCTTTAGCTTCTTTTATAGATGATATTAATGATGATGATGCTAATAATGCTTTTGTCGGTATACATCCTACGTTTAAGCAAGTTCCTCCAACTTTTCTTTTTTCTATAACTGTAACTTCAGCCCCAAGCATAGCAGCTTTTATAGCAGCTACATAACCACCTGGTCCTCCTCCGATTACTGCTACTTTCATTTCTCAATCCCCCTATGAAATTTATAGTTTTGCTGCGTCTAAAATTGCTGGAACATTTTCTTCTGCTCCAATTGCCATTATATGCACTCCATCACATAAATCTTCATCTCTTAATTGTTGAATTAATTCTCCTGCTATTTTTATTCCTTCACTTGCCCAGTTTTCTTTTCCTACCGATCTTAATCTATCTATAAGCTCATCTGGAACATATATACCTGGAACATTCTCATTCATAAACCTAGCCATTCCTGGAGATTTTAACGGAATTATACCTGCCAAAATCTTAGTGTTCATTTCCTTTGTATGCTCTTTAAATTCTCTCATTGTATCTATATCATATACAGCTTGAGTTTGAAAAAACTTAGCTCCTGCATTTATTTTCTTTTTCATTTTTAATAATTGTATTTCAATAGGTGTGTATCGAGGTGTCACGGATGCTCCCAAATAAAATTCTGGTGATCCTTTTAATTGATTGCCTACCATATCTGTTCCTTGCGAAAGTTTCTGTGCCGTTTGTAAAATTCCAACACAATCTAAGTCAAATACAGGTTTAGCTTGAGGATGATCTCCTACTATGGTGTGGTCGCCTGTTAATGCCAGCATGTTTTCTATTCCAAACACACCAGCTGATAATAATTCTCCTTGAATTGCAATTCTATTTCTATCTCTTCCAGTTACTTGTAGAACTGGTTCTAATCCTTCATCTTTTAACAATTTACATGTAGTAAGTGAAGTTGTTCTCATTACTGCAGATTGAAAATCTGTTACATTAACAGCATGTACTCTTCCTTTAACAGCTTTTGCACACTCTACTAAGTGTGATAAGTCTATTCCCTTTGGAGGAGCCATCTCAGCAGTTATTGCAAACTTACCACTTTCTAAAGCTTCTCTTAATAAGCTCATTGTTTATCCCCCTTCAACCTTTTAAAACTATTTAAGCATTTGCCATAGCTTCTTTTTTCTTTAAACTTAAGCTACGTGGGTTACACGCTTTTGAATAATCTTTTGGTTCTTTTACTTCTAATAGGTTGTCAAGTTGATTTATTGCCTTTAATCTATTGTATATAAGAACCCAAGCACAATCATTTTCTGGATTTACTTCACATTTGCCATCTCGTGCTCCACCGCAAGCTCCATTTAATAATCCTTTAGCACACATAGTAACCGGACATATACCTCCAGTCCATGCAAGTTCACAAGAACCACATGCTTTACATGCTTCCTCAAACTCTCCAACTCTTTTCACTTCACCTATAAATAAAGTGTCATTTGCTGGATATACTGGTTTATCTTTTATATTTTTAACCACTGTTTGAGTTCCATCTCCGCACGCTAAAGACAATATAGCATCAGCTTCTTTTATCTCAGATTTCAACTCTTTCAAGTCTTTCTTTGATTTTAAAAGATTACATGCAGGGTCTAATACTTTATATCCTAAAACTTCTTTTCCTTCAGCCTCTAATAAGTCTTTCATCTTTAAAATTTCTGTTTCTCCACCACTTTTACAAGTAGATGCACATAGGTTACATCCTACTAAAACTAGTTTTTTAGCATCTTTAACATAACCTAAAATCTCTTCAAATGGCTTATTTTCAGAAATTATCATCTCTATTCCCCCTTGAAAATCCCCATTTATTTTTTGTTTTGTAACTTACAAGCTTTAACTATATTAGTAGCTAATATAGAAGTTGTTACAGCTCCTACGCCTCCTGGTACTGGTGTTATCATAGAAACTTTATCTAAAACATCTTCCATATCTACATCTCCACATAAATTACCTTGATCGTCTACATTTACACCTACATCTATTACTATTGCTCCATCTTTTACATAGTCTTTTTTAACCATCTTAGCTCTTCCAACTGCTGCTACTAATATATCAGCTTGAGATGCTATTTCTGGTAAATTTCTAGTTTTTGAATGGCATATGTTTACAGTTGCATTCTCGTTTAATAAAAGCATTGATAGTGGCTTTCCAACTACCATAGATCTTCCTAAAACAACAATGTTTGCACCAGTTAAATTTATATTGTAGTGCTTTAATATTTCTATAACTGCCGTTGGTGTACATGGTGGATATCCAGTTTTATCATTTTCTACTATCTTAGCTGTGTTTATAGGATTAAAACAATCTATATCTTTTTTAGGACTTATCTCATATTTTATTTCATCTTCACTTAAATGCTTTGGAAGTGGTCTAAATGTTAAAATCCCATTAACTTTATCATCTTCATTTAATTTATGTACAGCCTTTATAAATTCCTCTTGGCTTATATTCTCATCTAACTCTACTACTTCTGTTTCAATTCCTATGTTTTGGCATCTTTTAAGTGCTCCTCTTTCATAGGCTAAATCATCAGATCTTTCACCGACTCTAACTATTGCTAACTTAGGGTTTATACCCATTTCATTTAAGTTTTTAACTTCTTTTTTTAAATCTTCACTTATCTTATCTGCCACAGGCTTACCTTTTATTATTTGTGATTTTAAATTAGTTTCGTTCATCTTTTTGTTGCCCCCTATATCTTATTTCATAAAAATTTCAAATTAAAAATACATAAAGTTTATTTGTTTAAAGCTAATTCAACCTTTTTATAAACTTCATCACAAATTCTAACTCCATCTTCAACAAGTTTATTGACTTCATTTCTTACAGTCTCAACATATTGTCCATCTTTTATAGAATTTATATTTATAAAAACATTTAATTGTCCACTAAGAATTGCAGCTCTTAGACATTGTACTCCAACACCAACATCACTTATTGCTAGCCTTGATCCTTTGTCTACCAAATCTTCGTGTAGTTTTATAGCTTCATAACATACCTTTACTATCTTTATTGGTACTTCACATGCTGTCTTAAGGGCACTTTCCATAGTATCATTTTTTACCTTTTTCTCTTCTTCTGTAGAACTAGGTAACCCGTAAGCTTTTGATAAAGGAAGAAAACACTCTGCATCTTCATCTATCATATCTAGTAATTCTTTTTCTAAAATTCTAGCTTTTTCTAATATACATTTTACACTTTCTTCATATTCAGCATATTTTTTCTTTCCTATAGTTAAATTACATACCATACTACCTAATGCAATCCCTATAGATCCAGTTAAAGCCGCTGCTCCACCTCCACCTGGAACTGCTGATTTTGAAGCTAGTACATCTACAAACTCTATACAACTTTTTTGTGCTATCTTCATACTTATCTCCCTATAAAAATAATTTATTAAAAAATTATACTAGGTAGCTAAATAGGAAATATAGTTTCTGCCTTAGCACTTTAAAGCATATCTTTTCAGTGCTTTATTCGTAGGAATTAACTATATTTCCTACAAGCCCCTTAATAAATTTTAAGTTAATCAGAAATATTTCATATAGTAGGGAAGTAGTAAATATAGTATTTTTGTATAAAAATCAACTATATTTACTACACCTATCTACCTAGAATAATCCTGATATTACTCCATTTTCATCAACATCTATTCTTTCTGCTGCTGGAACTTTTGGAAGTCCTGGCATCTTCATTATTTCACCAGTAAGAGCAACTATAAATCCAGCACCTGCAGATACTGTTAATTGTCTAACTGTTATTCTAAATCCAGTAGGTCTTCCTAATTTTGTTTGATCATCTGTTAAAGAATATTGAGTTTTAGCCATGCATATTGGCAGTTTACTAAAACCTAGTTTTTCTAAATTTGCAATCTCTTTTTCTGCTGCTGGTGCAAAGTCTACTCCATCAGCTCCATATATTTTAGTAGCTATTGCTTCTATTTTTTCTTTTATAGACAAATCATCTTCATAACAGAATTTAAAGTTGTTTTCTTCTTCATCTAGTAATCTTAAAACTTCTTTAGCTACTTCAATTCCACCTTCTCCACCCTTTGCCCAAACTTCAGAAAGTGCAACATTAACACCTAACTCCTTACACTTATCTTCTACTAATTTAAGCTCTGCTTCAGTATCAAGCGGGAATCTATTTATAGCTACAACTGCAGGAAGACCATAAACTTTTGTTATATTCTCAACATGTTTTAATAAGTTTGGTAAACCTGCTTCTAAAGCTTCTAAATTTTCTTCATTTAATTTATCTTTTGCTACACCGCCATTGTATTTCAATGCTCTGACTGTAGCAACTATTATAACTGCATCTGGTTTTAAGTCTGCCATTCTACATTTTATATCTAAGAATTTTTCAGCACCTAAATCAGCTCCAAATCCAGCCTCTGTTACAACATAATCTGCAAAATGCATAGCCATCTTAGTTGCTATTACAGAGTTACATCCATGAGCTATATTTGCAAATGGACCACCATGAACAAATGAAGGAGTTCCTTCTAATGTTTGAACTAAATTTGGTTTTAATGCATCTTTTAGTAAAGCTGCCATTGCACCATTTGCATTTAATTGTCTAGCTGTTACTGGCTCATTATTGTATGTGTATCCAACTATAATGTTTCCTAATCTTTCTTTTAAATCTATTATGTCGTTTGCTAAACAAAATGCTGCCATTATTTCAGATGCAACAGTTATATCAAATCCATCTTCTCTAGGAACACCATGTGCTTTTCCGCCTAATCCATCAGTTATATTTCTTAACTGTCTGTCATTCATATCAACACATCTTCTCCAAGTTATTCTTCTTGGATCTATGCCTAGAGCATTTCCTTGATGTATATGGTTATCTAACATAGCTGCTAATAAATTATTTGCAGCTCCTATAGCATGGAAATCCCCAGTAAAGTGTAGATTTATATCTTCCATAGGTATAACTTGAGCATACCCACCCCCAGCAGCTCCACCTTTAACTCCAAATACTGGACCTAAAGATGGTTCTCTTAAAGCAACTAAAACATTTTTATCTAATTTAGCAAATGCGTCTGCTACTCCTATAGTAGTTGTAGTTTTTCCTTCTCCAGCTGGAGTAGGGTTTATAGCAGTAGTTAATATTAACTTAGATTTTGTACTTTTGCTGTCTTTCTTTAATAAGTTATAATCAACCTTTGCCTTATATTTTCCATAAAGCTCTACTTCATCATCAGTTAAACCTAATTTTTTAGCTATTTCCCT
Source organism: Paraclostridium sp. (assembly GCF_051656405.1). Classification (GTDB taxonomy): domain Bacteria; phylum Bacillota; class Clostridia; order Peptostreptococcales; family Peptostreptococcaceae; genus Paraclostridium. The sequence goes on along the minus strand of NZ_JBOGBV010000001.1, from coordinate 602 downwards.
TATATCTTGAGGTTTTGCCTCTTGAGCAATTTCTATATCTGACTTAAATCCCATAACTAAATCTCCTCTCACTTTACTTCATTATATTTATTATACTAATATCTTAAGAATTCGTCATTAATCTATTTTTTATTTTGACGATTTGATCTTTAGTATCTAAGCTAACATCGTATGGAGATTTGCTTGCTCTATCAGAGTCTATAACATCTTGATTGTAGTAAATAAAGCCTAGCAATTCGCCATCCTGTAAATTACTAGTCACAAAGTCTTCATCTGACTTATTTCTAATTTTATTCCCTACTACAAAAACTTTTTTTACACCTATATCTTTACCTAGTTTTTTTACTTTTCTATAAGTTTGTAAACTTCTTTCTCCTGGTTCAACAACAACTATAAAGGCATCCACTCCTTGTGCTGTTCCTCTTCCTAAATGTTCTATGCCCGCTTCCATATCCATTATTACTACATCTTTATTTTGTAGTATCAAATGAGAACATAATCTTTTTAATAAAACATGTTCTGGACATACACATCCCGATCCTCCAGAATCAACAGTTCCTAAAGTAAGTAACCTTACATTGTTGTATTCCTTACAGTATAAG